>JBKOUV010000205.1:0-7840 GCA_046723555.1 Actinomycetota bacterium
ACCTCGCGCAGGCTGAGCTCGGCGTCGAAGGCGACGCGGATACGCGAGAGCAGCTGGGTCGCTCGCAACGAATGCCCACCGGACTCGAAGAAGTCGTCATGGACGCCGACGGACTCGACGTCGAGCACTTCGCGCCAGATCTCGGCGAGTCGCTGCTCAGTCGCTGTCCGTGGGGCGACGACCGAGCGATCCATCGCCCAGTCCTGCAACACGAGGCCGCGCAGGGCGGCGCGGTCGACCTTGCCATTGGCGTTGAGCGGCAGCTCGCCCAAGAGCAGCAGGCGTGCCGGGTGCATGTACCGGGGCAGCCGCTCGCGCAGGAGCTGGCCGAGCTCGGCGCGCAGACGGTCTTCAGCGGCCGCCGGCGCGGCGAGGTAGGCGACGAGCATGCCGTCCCCGCCCGGGTCGGACACCAGGTCGACGAGGCACTCACCCGTGAGGTCGGGATGGGCGCGCAGGACTTGTTCGATCTCTCCGAGCTCGATCCGAAACCCGCGCAGTTTGACTTGGTGGTCACATCGGCCGACGAACTCGAAGCCGGCCGGGACCAGCCGTACTCGGTCGCCGGTCCGGTACATCCGAGCGCCCGGCACGGAACTGAACGGGTCTGGGCGGAAGCAGTCGGCGGTCAGGGCCGGCTGACCGAGATAGCCGATCGCCAGCCCGTCTCCGCCGATGTGAAGCTCCCCGACGGCGCCGAGCGGAACCGGCTGCATGGTGGTGTCGAGCGCGTATGCGGTCGTATTGGCCAGCGGCCGCCCGATCGGGATCGTCTTCGCGGTGGCATCGACGGCATCGACCTCGTGCCAAGTCGCGAAGGTCGTGCTCTCGGTCGGGCCGTAGACGTGCAGCAGCCGCGCCGGCCGCCCGTGCTCGATGATTCGTCGCACCGATGCCGGATCGACGGCTTCGCCGCCGAAGAGGACGCAGCGCAGCGGAGCCAACGCGTCGGGGCGGTCCGCGGCGATGCGATTGAACAGCGCCGTGGTCACGAACAGAGTGGTCCAGCGCTGAGATCGGATGACGTCGGCCAGGCCGTCGGGGGTTGGCGTGTCGTCGACGCCGACGACGGTGCCTCCGTTCACGAGCGGCGCCCACACCTCGAACGTCGCAGCGTCGAAGGCAACGTTGGAAAGGTGTCCGACTCGATCGGTCGGTTCGAGCTGGAGGTAGTCGGTGTCGGTGACGAGGCGCATGATCGCCCGGTGCGTGACGGCGATCCCTTTCGGCCGGCCGGTGGAGCCGGACGTGTACATGACGTAGGCCGCGTCGAGAGCGTGGGCGCCGTTCTCGACGAGGTCCACACTGTCAACGTCCCCGTCGGCAGACGGCTCGAGGCGATCGATCCGCATGACCGGACGGCCGAGCATCTGCGCCAGCTCCTCGAACGCGCTGGTAGTGACGATGAGGGTGGCGTCGGTGTCGTCGACGATCGTCGCCAAGCGGGCCGGTGGGGAGGCCGTGTCCAGCGGAACGTAGGTGCCGCCCGTTTCGAGCACGGCCAGCATGGCGACGACCAGTTGGGGTGAGCGATCGATGAGCAGGGCGACCCGGTGCCTCCGCCCGACACCAGCGGCCCGCAGCCGGCGCGCCGCCACGGCTGCCCGGTCGGCCAGCTCGGCGTAGCTCACCCGCTGGTCGCCGAACTCCACCGCGAGCGCCTCGGGGTTGCGGCGGACCTGTGCCGCGAACGCCTCCGCGACGTTCACCGACGCATCGAACGGCCGCCGTGCGGCGTTGAGTGAGGAGATGAGCGCGCGGTCGTCGTCGGTCAGCTTCGCCAGCTCGCCCACAGTTCGCTCTCCGTCGCCGACGAGGCCGGCGGCCAGCAACTCGAACCGTGACGCGATTCGGCGGACAGCGGATAAACCGAGGCGGCGCCGGTCGTGGAGGATGCGCAGCCGCAGCTGCTCGCCGGGCACGATGGCTGCGTTGAGCGGGTAGTTGGTGCGTTCGGCGAACGTGGCCGTCACGGCCATGTCCCCCGGCCGCCTGCCGTGGAGCGGATAGTTCTCGAAGGCGAGAATGTTGTCGAGAAGCGGGACGCCGGCAGGCACGTCGCTCCACTGCTGGGCTGTCACCAACGGCGTGTGCTCGTATTGCCGGGCTCGGAGCAGCTCGTTCTGGACGTGGCGCAACCACGCTCCGACGGCGTGGGTGTACGCGATGCGAGTGCGCACCGGGATCGTGTTGATGAACAGCCCCACGGTGGCGTCCGCCCCCGGCAGCTCGACCGGTCGGCCAGCGACGGTGAGGCCGACGACGACATCATCGGTGCCAACCGTCGCGGCGAGGGAAAGTGCCCACGCGGCGTGGGCGAGCGTCCCTACGGTGATGCGGTGACGGCTGGCAGTGGCGGTGATCGCTTCGGTGAGCTCGCGCGACAGCACCACCTCGTGGTCACCGAAGAGGGCTTCGCCGTCGCCATCGTCGGACTCCGACCAGATCGGCGACGGCCCGGGGTAGCCACCGAGGTGGTCCCTCCAGAACGCCTCGCTGGCCCCGACATCCTGGTCGGCCAGCCAGACCAGGTAGTCGCGGAACCGGCCCGGCCGCGGGAGGTCCGGTTGCCGACCGGCCAGACGAGTGTCGTAGGCGAGGCCGAAGTCGCGGAACAGCAGCTGCAAGCTCCAGCCGTCGAGGATGATGTGGTGGAAGCTGAGCACGAGGCGGAGGTCGTCGGCACCGGCTCGGAGCAGGGCAATCCGGAACAGCGGAGGACGGTCGAGCGCGAACCCAACCCGACGGTCGGCGGCCAGGTAGTCCTCCGGGGTACGCCCGGAGCCGCACAGGTCGACGGCGGTGACCGGCAGTTGGACACGGTCGTGGACGACTTGGACCGGGGTGCTGATCCGCTGCCAGTGGAATGACGTGCGCAACGCGTCGTGGAGGTCGGCCAGGTCCTGCCACGCGGCAGTGAAGGCCGGCCAGTGCAGTGGGCCGGCGAACGGGATCATGATCTGCTCGACGTAGAGGTGGAACTCGGGCTCGTACAGCTCGTGGAAGAGCATCCCATGCTGCAACGGAGTGAGCCGGTACAGGTCCCGGGCCCTGGCGGCGTTCACCGGCCGGACCAGTCGGCGTTGTCGGTGAGCTGCCCCAAGACAGTGGCCACTTCGTCGGCCGGCAAGGGCGACGCCGGGAAGGCGACCGACTCGGCTGGCCCGCCGCCCACCTGATCGACCAGCCCGACCAGATCCGTCACGACACGTTCGGCGAGCGCGGCAATCGTGTCCCGCCGGTGGACGTGGCGGCAGTAGGCCCACGTGAAGGAGAGTTCCCCCGCGGTCACGGCGGCATCGATCTCCACCAGGTACCGACGCTCCCCGCGCCGGTCCCGCATCGGACCGGGATCTTCCCCAGCTCCCCGGATCGGAGTGGCGCGGTCGTCGGAGGCCCGGCTGAACTGCCCGAGGTAGTTGAAGCACAACTGTCGCCGCGCGAGGCCGCCGAGCAACCGGCAGGTGGCGGCTGCCGACGAGAGGTGACGCAGGGCCCCGAAGGCGAGCGAAGGCCCGGGACGGGCCCGATACTGCGCGGCGATCGAGGGCACCGAATGGGCGAGATCGGCGCGCTCGGGGACGCAAAGCCGAGCCGGGGCTATTGACGTGAACCAACCGACGGTGCGGCTGACATCGATCTCCGGCGCGATCGGTTCGCGCCCATGACCCTCGACGTCGATGCACACCGTGGAACGCCCGCACCAAGCGGACAGCACCCGAGCCAGTGCCGCGAGGAGGACGTCCTCGATCCGCGCACCGATGGCCGACGGGACGTGCGTGAGCAACCGGGCGGTCGCTGTGGCGGGGACCGCCACCGTCACCGTCTCGGCGGCCCCGACGACGTTGGCGCCCGAGGTGGGCCGGCCGGGAGACGCGTCAACGGGCAGGGCGACCTCGGCCGGCTCGACGAGGGCGGCCCAGCCGGCTGCGGTGTCTGCGATCGTCGGGTCGTCGGCGTACGCTCGCACCGCTTCGGACCATCGTCCGATGGCCGTCGTCTTGACCGGCAGACGCGCCGGCTGACCGTTGCCCAGCTGGCTGTAGGCGGACCAGAGGTCTTCGAGCAGGAAGCGCCATGACACGCCGTCGACAACGAGGTGGTGAACGGCCAGTAGGAGGCGCGCCGGACGGTGTCGGCCGGCGTGGTACAGCTCGGCGCGCACGAGCGGCCCACGCGTGATGTCGAGGCCGGCCTCGGCCTGAGCCGCCCGTCGCTCGACCTCCGGTCCGAGCTCGTCATCGGTGAGCGCGGCGAGGTGGTGGACGGTGACGGGAACCGTCGTCGACGGGTCCGCGTACGTCGCCACCCAGCCGTCTTGCGTCCTGTCGAAGCGGAGACGTAACGCGTCATGGTGCCCGGTGACCGCGGCAAGTGCTCGCTCCAACACCCGTGCATCGAGCGCGGCGGGCACCTCCAGCAGCACGCTCTGATTGAAATGGTTGACCCCGGCTGGCGGGTCGTCGAGCAGCCAGCGCTGCACGGGCGTCAGCATCGCCGGACCGGACTGCACTCCCTGGTGGGCGGCGAGTCGGACATCGCCGGCCGAACGTTCGGCGACCTCGGCGAGACCGGCAATCGTCTGATGCTCGAACAGCTGGGTCACGGTCACGGCCAGTCCGGCGGCGCGAGCCCGGGAGATGATCTGCAGGCAGAGGATCGAGTCTCCGCCCAGCTCGAAGAAGTTGTCGTGAACGCCGACCCGATCGACGCCGATGACGTTGCCCCAGATTTCGGCGAGGACGGCTTCGCTCGGCGTGCGGGGGGCGACGAACTCCTCGGCGACGTCGGGGCGCTCGTCGTCGGGCAGCGGCAGTGCCGCTCGATCGACCTTGCCGTTCGCGGTGAGCGGGATCGCGTCCACGACGACGAACGCGGCCGGGATCATGAAGTCGGGCAGGCGCTCGGCGAGGTGACGTCGCAGCGCGGGGACGAGATCGGCGCCGATCATGGCATCGAGCGGCGCGTTGCTCCGGGCCGCGGGGGCTGCGGCGATCCTTGCTCGTCGTCGTCCAACCGCGGCGTCGGCGCCGACGAGCTCGACGTCCATGCGCTCCGGGTCGGGCGCCGGCCGCACCCGGGCGACGAGCCCGTGGGCGGCGGCGAGCTGGTGGAATCGTTCCGGATCGACGGCGGCCCGCTCGCTTTCCCGGGCGGCCTCGGCCAGCCCGGCCGAGGACACCCGTTCATCGCTGGCGAGCACCCGGCTCACCGTGACGGCGGCCGCCACCCGTCGGTTGGGCACGTCGTTGACGACGAGGTCGGCGGCCGGTGCGGAGAGGAGCTGTTCGAGCTGCGCCCACTGGCCATCGTCGCCATTCCACTCGACCACAGTCGGTGTCGTCTCCGGTGCCGTCACCGGCGCCGTCGAGATGACCACGTCGTAGCGGAATCGCGCCAGCTCGTTGTGGGCGCGGCCCCGCTTCCATTCCACGCTCACGCCGGTGACACGGGGATCGCGTCCAACGGTGGTCTCGAAGTAGGTGTGGTCCACGACGAGCTCGCGCTCCAGCCGTCGCTGCCGCCGCGCGCGCGCGAGCACGGCTGCGCCGGAGTCCCCGGGGGCATGCTGGCGCGCCAACTCGACGTGGAAAGCGTCGAGCAGGGGAAGGCTTCGGACGTCGCCGACGAATACGGCACCACCTGGCCTCAGCGCCGTCAGGGCGCGGTCCAGGACGGCGTCGAGATAGTCGACGCTCGGGAAGTACTGCACCACCGAGTTGAGGACGACGAGGTCGAACTCGCCGACGGGCAAGGCGCTGAGGTCGTGGGCCGGCGCGCACACGAGCCGCACCCGGTCAGCGAGACCTTCCTGGTTGACGAGGCCGCGCAGCCGGTCGATCACTGTTGGTGAGAAGTCCGTGGCGACGTACATCTCGGTGTCGGGCACGACGCGGAAGAGCAGGAGCCCGGTGCCGACCCCGATCTCGACCACGCGGCGGGGTCGCAGGGCGAGGATGCGCTCGACGGTGGCGTCGAGCCACTCGACCATCTCGTGTTCGGGGATCGGCGCACCCGTCGCGCTGGAGGTCCAGCCGCGGAAGTCCCGACGGGCGTCACCCGACGGGCGGCCCTCGTAGAGGCGCTCATACGCCTGCTGCCAGTCGGAGACCAATGCCTCGGCGTCCCCCCGGCCGCCCTCGAGGCCGGCGCCCGTCTCCCGGCCGAACTCCGCAACGGATGGCACGATGTACGAGACGAGCCGGTTGCCGCGGTGGCCGTCATTCCTGCCGACCACCACGGCGGCGTCGACGAGGGGGTGATCGGCCAGTGCGGCCTCGATCTCGCCGGGCTCGACACGGAAGCCGCGCACCTTCAGCTGGCGGTCCATCCGGCAGAGGAACCGCAATTCGCCGTCGTCGTTCCAGGCGACCAGGTCACCACTGCGATACATCCGCGCGCCAGGCGTGTTGACGAACGGGTTGGGGACGAAGCGCTCGGCCGTCAGCCGCGGGTCACCCAGATATCCCCACGCCAGGCCATCGCCCCCGATGCACAGCTCGCCGGGCACGCCGAGCGGAGCCGGGCGGAGCGCCTGGTCGACGACGATCACGTGGGTGCCGTGAATCGGGCGGCCGATCGGAATCGACCCGTTCGCCACGCTCGCTTCCCCAACATCGTGGCACGTGGTGAACGTGGTGTTCTCAGTCGGACCGTACCCGTTGACGAGCCGGCAGCCGAGGAGCTCGCCGAACACGCGCCGCACGGCCGAGGGCTGCAGAACGTCGCCACCCGACAGGAGCTGGCGGACGCCGCGAAGCGTCTCCAGCCCGGTCTCGACGACTTCGTGGAACGCCCCGGAGGTCAGCCAGAGCGTCGTGACGCCGTGACGCCGGATCATCGCCGCGAGCTCATCGGGATCGAAAGGACCGTCGGGCGCGATGGCGAGGCGGCCACCGTTGAGCAGCGGTCCCCAGATCTCCAGTGTGGCCGCGTCGAACGTGAGCGGCGCGAGGAGCAGGCCGGTGTGTTCCGGACCGAACTGGAGATAGTCAGCGCCCCGCACCAGCCGCACGACGCCGCGGTGGGGAACGACGACCGCCTTGGGCTCGCCCGTCGAGCCCGACGTGAACATCACGTACGCGGCGTCCTCCGGTCCGAGCTCCACGGACGGCGGCGCCGACGGCGCGGCGAGGGCCGCCTGCGCGGGTTCGACCGCGACCACGTCGATACCCAGCGACGCGAAGCGTGCCGCACCATCATCGGCGACGAGCACGACGTCGATGCCCGTGGCCGCCGCCATCGCCCGCAGACGATCGTCCGGGTACGCGGCATCGAGCGGGACGTACGCCGCGCCCGTGGCCACAGCGGCGAGGATGGAGATGACCGTCTCCGGCCGCCGGCTGGCGTCGACGCCGACGAAGGTGCCGCGCTCGATACCGGCGGCCACGAGCCGCTTCGCCAAGCCGGCGGCCCGGTCGTAGAGCTGGTGGTAGGTGAGCTCGACGGTGCGGCTCACGAGCGCGGCCGCGTCGGGCGAGCGCGTCACCTGGGTCCGGAACGCTTGCCAGAGAGTGGTAGCGGCGTGGCTGGGCTCCAGCACCCGTCCCCACGTGGCGAGCTGACGGGCTTCAGCCGGTGCGACGAGCGACACGTCCTCGATGTGCCCGTCGGGGCGGCGGGCCATGTGCGCGAGCGTCGCCTGGAGATGGGCCACCAGACGTTCGATCCGTCGCCGGTTGAACAGGTCGGAGCTGTACTCGACGATGCCGTGAAGACCGTCGGCCCCGTCCACCAGATCCACGCGGAGGTCGAACTTGGCGATCCCCCGGCGTACAGCGAGCTCCTCGAACGCCGTTCCCGTGGGCGCTCCGCCCGCCAGCGACGTGCGGAGCTGGAA
>JBKOUV010000337.1:0-11140 GCA_046723555.1 Actinomycetota bacterium
CCACGACGGCGTCGGAGATCCCTCGGCGCGCGGCCGACCACGCCAGTACGACCAGCTCGAACCCGGTGGCGAACCCGACGATCGTCAGCGAGATCCGGGCCTGGGCGGCTTCGGCGTCGACGAGGTCGCGAACCCCGTCGACGAGGATGGTCGCGCCGACGACCATCGCCCCGAGCCCGGCGAGGACGAGTACGAGGTCGCGGCCGACCCGCCCTGCCGGACGCTCGTCGACGCGTTCGGCCGCCTCGTCGAGGTCGGTTAGCTCGGTGACCTCGCCGAGCATGGGAGGCTGACGTTCAGCGATCCAGATCGCGGCGACGTACACGATGTACATCGTGACCAGGGCGAACCCTTCGGTCCGGCCGACGTGTCCGTCCCAGGCGAACGCGGCTGTCGCGATGCCGGCCGGCAGACCGAGCATCCCGTAGCGGAACACGCGACGGCTGAACGGCAGCGGGCAGATCACCGCGCCGACGCCCAGGGCGACCAGGCAGACCGTGACGTTGGCTCCGACGACGTCTCCGAACGCGATGGCCGGTGCGTCGCGTACTGTTGCTGCGACGGCGGTGGCGAGCTCCTCCGGCTCGGCCCCGGCCAGCAGCAGGGCGAGGGCGAACAGGCTGACACCGAGCTGACTCGACGCCCGGGCGAGGTGTTCGGCGAACGTCTCCGCGCCCCACACGATCGCGGCGACGCCGACGATCGCGAGGAGGAGCGGACCGGCGAAGCCGAGCACTCCCCCATCGTGGCGAGTCGGTACGCCGCTCGCCGCTCGCCGCGTGCCGCGTCAGCGGATGCCGGTGTCGCAGGAGATGTCGGCTTGCACCGTGGAACCGTTGCCGGCCGAGACGGTGACGCTGACCGGGTCACAGAGCGGCCCACCGGGACTCGTTGTCGCGATCAGCGTGTACGTGCCGGAACCGACCGTCAGCGCGTACCGGCCGTCGGTGTCGGTGTGCGTGTTGGCGACGACCTGTCCCGAGGCGCGCTGGGCCTCGATCACGGCGTCCGTCACTGGACGGGGTGGACACGGCTCTTCCGGGGTCACCACCGGACACGTCGGACCGGCGAGCACCACCCCGGAGACGTTCGCCGCCGGCGGCGGTGTCGTGTTCGTCGCCCGCCCGTCCCCGCATGCAGTCGCCGTCACGGCCAGAAGCATCGGCAGGATCCGGAGTCCGAGGCAAGGCCCCATTAATTGCTTTGACGTCTTCACGGGCGGTGGAGGTTCCACGATCACCCGGCTTGCTCGTCGTCGTCATCGAAATCTTGGGGGTAGTAGTGGCGGGTGCGCCAGCGGATGAGGGCGCGGAGCTCATCAAGGCGGGTGACAGGTCGGGGTGGGAGCGGAGTGGCGTCGTGGTCGTGTTTGGTGGCGTCGCGGTTGTGCGGGAAGCATTCAATCCGGCCGTTGAATTGGCTGGTCGGCCCGTTCTGATTGCGGGGCACGACGTGGTCGACGTCGCAGCGATCGACGGGTTCGTCACAGCCGGAGGGGTGTTGGCAGTGCCGGTCCCGCACCTGGATCGCCCGCCGCAACGCCCCGGTGAATCGGCGCTTGCGGGACACCGAGATCACCGTGGACGGTCCGTCGAACAAGATTCTCTCCAGATCGGCGGTGCCCAACCACGGCACCAGGGAGCCGGGGGTGATGACTTGGCCGTTGGCGAGCTCACACATCCCGGTGAAGCTGTCATCACCCAACAACACGGTGAACAGGGGTCGCGGCGGTTTACCATCGGCGGGAACGGTGGCGGACCGGGTGGCCATCTCGACCAGGGCGGCGGCCCGACGCTGGGAGCCGCTGCGGGTGATCCCGTCGCGTTGATCAGCGAGATACAGGTCCCGTTCCAATCGGTTCAGTTCATCGACGACGATGGCACCACCGATGGGGTCCAACACCCCGTTGACCACCACTTCCCCGTCCAGGGTCGGTGAGGCGAACAGGTGGGCGCGGTCACGTTGGCGCTGCGCCTCCGACTCGGCAGCTTGGGCGTCGGCGCGTTGACACCAGTAGTCGACCGCCCGTTTCGCCTGGGAGAATCGCAGTTTGGCGCATTCGGTGACGAGCATCTGCTCGTGATCAGCGAACACGATGTTGCGCCACTGCTGATTGGCTCGGCCCAACAGGTCGGCGTGATCCAAGGACAGGTCACCGGCGGCGATCGCGGTGGACGTAGCGGGCATCGATTCCAGTTGCCGCGCGCGACGAAGCTCGATCCGGGCCGACCGCATCGACGTGTTGGTGTCCCGCGCCAGCCGTGACGCAGCGGAGCGGCACTTGTCGCCGGTCCACACCTGACGTCGGTCCCAGCGGGCCAGCAGCCGGGCAGCGACCGCCCCCAACCGGGCCCGTTGCCGCTGCAACTCGATCACCGCGGCGTCGAGTTCGGGGTCGGTGAGGGTGTCGGGGTCGAGCGACAACAAGGCATCGATCGCCTCGCTGAGCTGCTCGACGGAACCGGTCATGTGTTGAGTCTATCGAACACCTGTTCCCTGGTCAACCCCTTGGTGAATCTTTCTTGGTCGCATTGGCCGCTAGGCGTTCGCCTGCTGCCCGCACTGACCGTTCACTCATAGGGGTGGCGAGCACGCCGCTGCCTCTTCGCAGAGCCGTCATCCGCCCCGCATGCGACGCGGAACGTGCGGCGGCGCGGCCACTGCCGTCGGAAAGGGCCGCGCCGCCGCTCGATTGTGATTCTCGGTCAGGCGAGCCCGTAGGCCCGGATGATCGTCTGGTCGATGGTGCTGCCGCCGCTGTCGGTGGCCTGGACTCGGATCGACACGGTCTGCGCGGATGCCGGGTTCGCGATCTCGGCGCGGTAGTGGCCGTTGCCGGTACTCCGCGTGGAGACGTTCTGCCACGTCGCGCCCTCGTCGTACGAAACGGCGAGCGTAAAGCTCGTGATGGTCGCCGGCGCGGCACCGGGCTGTCGGTGGGCGTGCAGCTCGATCTGCTGCGCGTCGAGGTGCGACCGGTTCCGTAGGTCGAGATTGCCAACCTCGTAGTCGACCACCAGCAGCGGGTCTTGCCGACTCCGGCCTCACCCTCGATGACAACGACCGCCGGCGGGGCGAGCGCGGTGTCAATCAGCCGCTCCAGCTCGTCCTGCCGGCCGACGAGCACCGGCGAGATGAGACGCGCCGAAGGCGCGTCGGGGTGTCCGCCCGCGGACGACGGCTGTCCGGGACACGGGCCGAATTATCGCTCAGCGGCCGACACCGCACGAACGGTGCGCAGAATGGGAGCGTGGACGGCCACGTCGACCTGCGCGTGTACGCCGAGCTCAACGACTTCCTCCCGGCGGAGCTCCGGGGCCTCACGATGCGGCGGGCGTTCCGGCCGCATCAAACGGTGAAGGACGTGATCGAGGCCGCCGGCATCCCCCACACCGAGGTCGACCTGGTCGTCGTGGGGGGCGAGCCGGTCGACTTCGCGCACCGCCCCAGCAGCGGCGACCGCATCGCCGCCTACCCGATGTTCGAGACCCTCGACCTCGCTCCGATCGCCCGGCTGCGACCGGCACCGCTACGCGATCCACGGTTCGTCGTCGACGTCAACCTCGGCCGGTTGGCGCGGATGCTCCGGTTGCTCGGCCTCGACGTACGGTTCGATCCGGGCCTCGACGACGAAGCGCTTGCTCGGGTCAGCCGCGAGGAGCGACGGGTCCTGCTCACCCGGGATCGTGGGCTGCTCAAGCGCCGGCAGGTCACCCACGGGCTGTTCGTTCGGGAAGACCGCCCCTTCGACCAGGTCGTCGCCGTCGTCACGCGCCTCGAGCTCGCCGGACGGTTGGCGCCGTTCACCCGCTGCCTGCGCTGCGGCGGAGTACTCGTACCAGTCGACAAAGCGGAGGTCATCGACCGGCTCGAGCCGCTCACCAAGCGGCACTACGACGACTTCCACCGCTGCGAGTCGTGCCGCCAGCTGTACTGGCGCGGGTCACACCACGCCCGGCTGGCTCGGGTGGTCGAGGAGGTCCTCGCCGCGGTGGACTAGTGCTCGGCCGCTTCGGCGTCGGCCTTGGTGCGGTGGACCGTTCCGGGTGGGTGCTCGGTCGGCGCGTAGATCGAATACAGACGGAGCGGCACGTCGCCCGTGTTGACGACGTCGTGCCACGTGCCGGCGGGCACGATGATCGCCCAGTCGTCGGCCACGTCGTGTTCCTCGTCGACCGAATTTTCCGCGCGGCCGAAGCGCAACACACCCTGTCCCTGCTCGATGCGCAAGAACTGGTCGAGGTGGTCGTGCATCTCCCAGCCGATGTCCTCGCCCGGCGCGAGCGACATGACGGTGAGTTGCAGGTGCCCGCCGGTGTGGAGGACGCGGCGGAAGTCGGTGTTCTCGATCGTCTCGGCCTCGATGTCGGCGACCCAGCCGATCGAGCTCAACGGGTCGCTCATTCAGTCTCGCCCGCGGCGAGGAACTGGGCGACCTGTTCATCGGACAGGCGCTGGAAGCAGCGGCGCCCGTTGTCCCGGGTCAGGAGGGCGACTTCCAGCTCCGCCGCTGGCAGCGTGCGCTCGGGCCCGGCGAGCGCGGCCACGCCCGCCCGCACCGCCGCGCCGGCGTCGAAGCCGTCGGCGAAGGACTCGTCGAGGCGAGCGGCGATGGCGTCGGCGTCACCGCCGAGGACGGCGTAGTCGCGCTGGTCGGTCACCGTGCCGTCGTATCGGATGTGGAACATCTGGTCGTCGCCGGGGGTCAACCCGACCTCGGCGACCAGGATCTCGACCTCCATCGGCTTCATCTCGTGGGTGAAGATCTGACCGAGGATCTGGGCGTACTGGTTGGCCAGGCTGCGGGCATCGACGTCGTCCCGGCTGTACTGGTATCCCTTGAGGTCGGCCGCCCGCACCCCGGCAACGCGCAGCTGATCGAACTCGTTGTACCGGCCGACGCCGGCGAAGGCGATTCGGTCGTAGATCTCGCTGACCTTGCGCAGCGTCTCCGAGGTGTTCTCGGCGATTATCGCGATGCCGTCGGCATACCGGACGGCGACGTTGGCCCGGCCGCGAGCGATGCCTTTCCGGGCGTAGTCCGCCCGGTCCTTCATCAGCTGTTCGGGGGCTACGTAGAACGGGACGGTCATGGGGACACCATCTCGCCGATGCGAGCGAGCGAGCGCCAGCGAGCGAGCGGCCAGCGACGGCCTGCGTGGCCGGGGAACGCTGTGAATGGCACGGTCATGAGGGGATGCCGCCGACCTCTTCGGCTCCGAGGGGCGACAGCCGCACCGCCTCGGCGATCGTCTCGTAGCGCTCCTTGAGCTCGTCGTCCTCGATGCGGAGGAACCCGTCGGCACCCACCGTCGCGACGACCGGGTAGATCCCGCGCAGCGCGTCCGGTCCGCCGGTGGCGGAGTCGGCGTCGGCGGCCTCCCAGAGGGCGCGGCAGGCGAGGTCGAGGGCCGCGGTCCGCTCGAGCCGGTCGCGGTAGCCGAGCTTGACGACCGTGCCGGCGTGGAGGCTTCCGGAGCCGGTGGCCACGTACTCGCGCTCCTCGTAACGACCGCCGGTGATGTCGTAGGCGAAGAGCCGGCCCTGGCGGCGGCGGAGGTCGTAACCGGCGAAGATCGGCACCACCGCGAGCCCCATCAACGCGGCCTGGAGGTTGCCCCGGATCATCAGCGAGAGCTGGTTGGCCTTGCCTTCCAGGCTCAATGCGGTGCCTTCGACTTTCTCGTAGTGCTCGAGCTGGAGTTGGAAGAGCCGGACCATCTCCATCGCCGGACCGGCCGCGCCGGCAATCGCGACCGCGCTGTGGCGATCAGCCTCGACGACCTTCTCCATCGACCGATGGCTGATCAGGTTCCCCGCCGTCGCCCGGCGGTCACCGGCCATGACGACGCCGTCGACGAAGCGCAGCGCGACACACGTCGTGGCGTGCGGTACTTCGGCGAGGCCGGCGCCGTCGCCTCGGAACTCGGGTTGCGGCGCGCCGATGCGGCGCAGCAGCTCGGGGAAACTCGACCCCGGGTCGTCACCCGGAGTGAAGAAGGGCATGCTCACGAGACGGTTACTGCCCGCCCTTCTGGACGTAGGACTTGACGAAGTCTTCGGCGTTCGTTTCGAGCACCTCGTCGATCTCGTCGAGGAGGTCGTCGAGCTCGGCCTTGAGCTTCTCGCTACTTTCTGACACCGCCGGCGCAGTGTCGACCACTTCGGTCTCGGCCTCAGTGGTCCGGGGGGCTTGCTTCTGCTTGTGGGTTCGTTCGGCCATGGTCCCTGGGGGCCTCCTTCGCTGACCGTCCTTCTCGCCGCCTCAGTTCCTAGGACCCGAGCCGTTCGAGCAGTTCGACAGCGTTATCGCTCTCGTCGATCAACCTAGCCACGTGGTCGCTTGTTCCACGCAACGGCTCCATCATCGGAACGCGCCGCAGCGGCTCGCGCCCGACGTCGAAGACGATCGAGTCCCAGTTGGCGGCGACGATCTCGTCGGCGTACTTGGCGAGGCAGCGACCACGGAAGTACGCCCTGGTAGTGGTGGGTGGTTCGAGCACCGCGCGCTCGACGTCGCGAGCGTCGATGAGCGTTTCCAGCCCGGCGTGTTCGGCGAGCCCCTTACCCGGCCGTAGATCGTGGTACTGGAGGTCGATCGCCTTCAGCCGTGACGATCCCGGTGCGAGCCCGTGGCGGTCGGCGTAGCCGTCGACGAGCCGGCGCTTGGCGATCCAGTCGACCCAACCGGCGATCTCGTTCGGATCGTGCTCGAGCGCGGTGAGGACGCGCTCCCAGCGGGCCAGTACGTCCGTCCCGACCCGTTCGTCGACACACGCCAACCCGTGGGACCGCTCGTACTTGCGGGCCCGCTCGAGGAGCCCCCACTGCACCTCGAGGGCGGTCGCCCGGCGGCCGTCGCGGAGCATGATCGTCCGGGTCAGCGCCGGATCGTGACTGATCTGACGGATCGCCGAGACCGGATTGGCGAGCAGCCAGTCCTCGCCGAGCGAGTCATCCTCGATCATCGCCAGCACGATCGCCGTGGTGCCGATCTTGAGATAGGTGGCGATCTCGCTCATGTTGGCGTCGCCGACGATCACGTGCAGCCGGCGGTACTTCTGGGCGTCGCAGTGCGGCTCGTCACGGGTGTTGACGATGGGTCGCTTCAGCGTCGTCTCCAGCCCGACCTCCTCCTCGAAGAAGTCGGCGCGTTGGCTGAGTTGGTACGGCACCTGCTCGACCGGTACGCCGGGGAGCTCGCAGCCGACCTTGCCCGAGCCGGTGTACAGCTGGCGGGTGACGAAGTGCGGTGTCACCTGGGCGACGATGCGGCCGAACGGCGTCTCCCGGGCGAGCAGATAGTTCTCGTGACAGCCGTAGCTGTTGCCCTTGCCGTCGGAGTTGTTCTTGTAGACGACGACTTCGCCGCCGCCGGTCGGTCCGCTGGCGAGCTTGGCCGCGGCGTGGACCATGCTGCGGCGGATGATTTCCTCGGCGGCGCGGTCCCAGCGCACCGCTTCCAGCGCGGTGGCGACCTCGGGAATCGAGATCTCCGGGTGGGCGTGGTCGACGTAGTAGCGGGCACCGTTGGTGAGCACCGCGTTGACGAGCGTGGTCTCGACCTCGGGCGCCAGCGAGTCGTCGAGCGAGAATCCGCGGGCGTCGTTGGCGGGCTGCTCGTCGTCGAAGTCCCAGCCGACCCGGCCGGCGCGGCGGCTGGTGGTCGCCGCCACGTAGGCGTTGATCAACAGCGACGACGCCGAGACCGGGTTGTTCTCGCCGCCGCGCACGACGATGCCGTACTCGGTCTCGATCCCGCAGACCTTCGGCAGCGCCATGGCCGAACCCTATCCACACATCGGCGGCCGCAACCGCCGGTGCCGAGTGTCACCGTCAGAGGTACTGACCGGTGGCGACACGTTCGATCGCCCGTCCGCCGGTGGGGCCTTCGTCGCGGCCATCGGTGAGGAGCGTACGGATGAACACGATGCGCTCACCCTTCTTGCCCGAGATCTTCGCCCAGTCGTCCGGGTTGGTCGTGTTGGGCAGGTCCTCGTGCTCCTTGTACTCCTGCTTGATCGAGGCGACGAGGTCCTCGGTGCGCACCCCGCGGTCGCCCCCGCCGATCAGCCGCTTGATCGCCAGCTTCTTCGCCCGGCGCACGATGTTCTCGATCATCGCCCCCGAGGCGAAGTCCTTGTAGTAGAGGATCTCCTTGTCGCCGTTCTGGTAGGTGACCTCGAGGAAGCGGTTCTCCTCGCTGTCGCGGTACATCTCCTCGACGGTGGCCTCGATCATCGCCGGCACCTTGTGGTGGGCCGCGATCGGGATCTCCTCGGTCAGGTAGCGGGAGAAGATCTGCGTCGCCGCGGCGGCGTTGGGCCGCTCGATCTTGATCTTCACGTCGAGCCGGCCGGGGCGCAGGATCGCCGGGTCGATGAGGTCCTCGCGGTTGGTGGCCCCGATGACGATCACGTTGCGCAGGCCCTCGACGCCGTCGATCTCGGCCAGCAGCTGGGGCACGATCGTCGACTCCATGTCAGACGAGATGCCCGAGCCGCGGGTGCGGAACATCGAGTCCATCTCGTCGAAGAACACGATGACGGGCCAACCCTCTTCGCTCTTCTCCCGCGCCCGCTGGAACACCAGGCGGATCTGGCGCTCGGTCTCGCCGACGTACTTGTTCAGCAGCTCCGGGCCCTTGATGTTGATGAAGTAGCTGCGCCCCTTCTCGTCGCCGGTGGCGGCGGCGACCTTCTTGGCGAGGCTGTTGGCGACCGCCTTGGCGATCAGCGTCTTGCCGCACCCGGGCGGGCCGTAGAGCAGGATGCCCTTGGGCGCCGGCAGGCGGTGCTCGGCGAACAGCTCCTGGTGCAGGAACGGCAACTCGACGGCGTCGGCGATCTGCTCGATCTGGTCGTCGAGCCCGCCGATGTCGGCGTAGGAGATGTCCGGCACCTCCTCGAGCAGCAGGTCCTCGACCTCGGGTCGCGGCAGCTTCTCGAGGAGCAGGTTCGAGCGGGGGTCGAGGCGCATCGTGTCGCCGGGACGGAGGTGGATGCCGCGCACCGCGTCGGCGAGCTCGCACACCCGCTCCTCGTCGGCGCGCCCGACGACGAGCGCGCGCACCCCGTCGTCCATCAGCTCCTTGACGCTGACGACCTCGCCGGTGACGTCGGGCTGGCGGGCCATGATCACGTTGAAGCTCTCGTTGAGCACGACCTCCGAGCCGCGGTCGAGCGTCTCGAGCTCGATGTCCGGATGGGCCGAGACCTTCATCTTGCGTCCGCTGGTGAGGATGTCGAGCGTGCCGTCCTCGTTCTTGCCCACCACGACGCCGTACGCGGACGGCGGCTGGGTGAGCTTGTCGACTTCGTCGCGCAACGTGGCGATGTGCTCGCGGGCCTCCCGGAGCGTGTAGCTCAACTTCTCGTTCTGGGCGACCGCCTGGGCCAGCTGGCCCTTGGTCTCGAGCAGGCGTTCCTCCAACGCCCGCATCCGCTTCGGGGCATCGGCAAGCCTGGCGCGCAAATGAGCGATCTCCTCGCCCAGCGCGTCGACCTGGGCTCGCATGGCCTCGCTCATCTCGTCGGGCACGATGCACCTCCCTTCTGGTCGATTTGGGGGCGACGCTACACGCGTCGGACCCGATGCGGTCGGACCACTATTCCTGCTGTTTATACGACCGACGGCTCAGGTCCGGTTCGGAGCGCTTACCCATTCCGGATCCCGCCGGGCCCGCGTGGATACCGACAGCGTCCAGGCTCGCGGTTTCTCCGAGGGGTCCACGGGGGGCGAAGCCCCCGTGTGTACGTTTCCACGCCGTTCACCGTGTAAACTCCCCAGCAAGTTCGACGCCACCGAAGGAGCAACGAGAACCATGAAGGTCTGGATCGATCAGGATCTGTGCACAGGTGACGGCCTGTGCGAGGAGATCGCGCCCGACGTCTTCACCCTGCTCGACGACGGTTTGGCGTACGTCAAGGAGGGGGACAAGATCTACGCGTCGGCGAAGGGCAACCCCCAGGGCGCCGACGGCCTGGCCGAGATCCCCGACGGGCAGCTCGACGCCGTCATCGAGTCCGCCGAGGAATGCCCCGGCGAGTGCATCTACATCGAGCCCTAATCGTCAGCCATCCCCGCACTTGCGTCTACGTCGGGGCTACAGCACCCGAGCCAGAGGCAAGAACGGCGGGGGGACGGTGAGCGGGCCGTAAGCCGGTAGTCCGAGGCGGGCGGCCAGCCCAGCGAAGATCCCCCAGGCGTCGAATCGCAGCTCGACAGCGGCCGCCGCCGGGTCCTCGCTCGACCGGGCCGGCCGGAGACGGGCGGCCAATGGCACCTTCGGATACACCCGCAGGGTCGGTTCCGCCGCCGCGGCGATCCCGCCGCGGTCCTTGGCGATGTCGAGCGCGGCGGCGAAGCCACCGAGCTCGTCGACGAGGCCACGGTCCTTGGCGTCGGCGCCGGTCCACACCCGTCCCCTGGCCAGCTCGTCCATCTTGGCGGGCGGCAGGTTCCGCCCCGTCGCCACCTTCGCCGTGAAGTCGTCGTAGATCCGGTCGAGCCAGGTGTTGAGGTGTTCCCACTCGTCGGGGCTGAAGCGCTCCAAGACCGAGTAGATCAGGGCGTGCTCGGCGCCGGCGACCGCCTCGTGGGTGATGCCGAGGCGCTCGCTGAGCCCGGTCACCACCTGCTTGCCACCGGCCACGCCGATCGAGCCGGTGAGCGTCCCGGGCTCGGCGACGATGGCGTCGGCGCCCATCGACACGTAGTAGCCGCCTGACGCGGCGACATCGCCCATCCAGGCGACCACCGGTTTGCCGCCGCGTCGGGCCTCACCGACGGCTCGCCAGATCGCGTCCGACGCGACGTACGACCCGCCGGGGCTGTCGACCCGAAACACGATCGCCTTCACGGATTCGTCCTTGGCGGCGGCCTCGAGGGCGCCGATCACGGTGTCCGACCCGGCCCCGGGCACGCCGAGCGCCCGACGCACCGACCGGCCGAGGTGGATCGGACCGAGCACGTGGACCAAGGCCACGACGTCGTCGGGGCGGGAGACGCGTCGGGACAAACCTTCCGTCCGCGCCTTGTGGTAGCGGGCGACGTACTGCAGGACCGGCTCGTCGCCGACCGCCTCCCGCACCGCCGCGTACACCTCGTCGCGATAGCCGACCCGGTCGATCAGCCGCGC
>JBKOUV010000142.1:0-26429 GCA_046723555.1 Actinomycetota bacterium
GCATCGCCAACCCCGATGCCGAACCGTTGGGCCAGAACTGGTGGCTCGTCGTGTTGTTCGTGGTGGCGATGGCGTACTCGGCGGCGGGCGCCTGGCTCGCCGTGCAGCCGCGGCGAGGGTGGCTGGGGGCGGAGTTCCTCGTCGTCGGGGCGATGGCGACGGTCTGGGCGATCGCGATCCAGTACGACGGCTATACCGCGGCGACCGGTGGTGGCGGGTGGGCGGCTCTCACTCGCGCGAACGAGTGGGCCCGCCCGCTCGGGGGCGCCGTTCTCGTCGCCCTCGTCCCGTGGCAACTCGTCGTCGAGTCGCGGCGGTCGAGTCCGTGGTGTCGCGCCGCGCACGGCGCCGGGGTCGCGGCGGCGGTGGTGGCACTGATCAAACCGGGCATCGGAGCGTGGTTCGTCGCGGTCGTCGGGCTCGCCGCGATCGTCGCCCTCGCCGCGCAGTGGGCGGACCGGGCCGCGAGCGGTGATCCGCTGCCCGGCTGGCTGTTCGCCGGGGTGACCGCCGGGTGGCTGGCCGTCGTGCTCGACGCCGTGGACATCGATGAGTGGCCCGTACCCGGCCGGGACGTGGTCCTCGCGTTGCTCCTCCTCGCAACCGTCCCGTTGCTGGTCGCCGGCGCGGTGATCGAGGTGATCCGGCGCTCTCCGACCCTGCTGCAACGGATCTCCAACCCGGTCGTCGAGTGGTCGCTGCTCACCACGGGGATCGTCGCGGTGTACACCGGGCTGGTCGCCGGGCTCGGACGGTGGGTCGGGGGGAACGGTCCGACCTGGTTCCTCGTCGCCGCCACCGGCGCCATCGCCCTCTTGATCGAGCCGGTCCGCCGGCGGATCCGGCGGTTCGCCGACCGCCTCGTGTACGGGTCCCGCGACGACGCGCTGGCCGTCGTCCAGCACGTCGTCGACCACGTCGGGATGGACTCCGGCGACGACCTGTTGCCCGCGCTCGTGGTCAGCCTCCAGCGCGAGCTCCGCCTCGCGTCGGTCGCCATCGACCTCGCCACTCCCGACGGATGGCGGCGCGCCGCCGAGGTCGGCGGTCCGCCCGGGCGCTCCCGCGAGGTGCCGCTGCTCCACCGTGACGAGGTGGTCGGCCGGCTCGTCATCGGCTGGGCCGACGGCCCGGCCCTCCGGGCCCGCGACGAGCACGTGCTCGCCCAGCTCGCCGGACCCCTCGGCCTCGCCGTGAGCTGGGTTCGGCTCGCGACCGAGCTCCGCCACTCGAGCGTCGCGATCGTCTCGGCGCGCGAGGAGGAGCGACGCCGGCTGCGACGCGACCTCCACGACGGCCTCGGACCCGCCCTGGCGGGGATCTCGCTCGGCTTGCGCACGGCGGTGCGGCAGCTGGCGCGCGCCGCCGACGCCGAGGCGACCGCGCCGGCGCGCGAGCTGCTCGCCCAGCTTGCCAACGAAGTCGACACGGTGGTCGCCGAGCTCAAGCGGATCGTCCGCGACCTCCGCCCGACCGCGCTCGACCAGGTCGGGCTCGTCGACGCGATCGCGGCGTTCTCCCGGCGGTTCACCGCCGACCTCGAGATCCACCTCGCCCTCCCGGCGGAGCCCGTCGAGCTGCCGGTCGCCGTGGAGGTGGCGGCGTACCGGATCGTCACCGAGGCGCTGACGAACGTGGTTCGCCACGCCCATGCGGCGCGTTGCTGGCTCACGGTCGAGACCGGCCCGACCGTCGAGATCGACGTGGTCGACGACGGCGTCGGCATCGACGGGCGTCGGTCGGACGGGGTCGGGCTGACCGCGATGCGCGAGCGGGCCAACGAGCTGGGTGGCTCGGTCCGCGTGCTCGCCAACACGCCCCGCGGCACCCGTCTGCACGTGCAGCTGCCGGCGGTGCTGCCGTGAGCTCCTCGGCGGGGCGCGGCGGACCACTGCGAGTGGCGATCGTCGACGACCACCCGATGTTCCGGATGGGTCTGGCCGCCGCGATCGGCGAGATGGACGGCATCGTGCTGGTCGGCGAGGCGGATCGCGCCGACCAGGTCGGCGAGCTGGTCGCCGCGACTCGCCCCGACGTGGTCCTGCTCGATATCCGTCTCGCCGACGGCTCCGGGCTCGAGGTGAACCGCTGGCTCGCCGAGCACCATCCCGAGGTGCGCGTCGTCATGCTCACGATGTCCGACGACCAGGACACCGCGCTGACCGCCCTTCACGACGGCGCGAGCGGCCATCTGGTGAAGGGCGTCGGGCCCGAGCGGGTCGAGCACGCGCTGCGGGTCGCCGCGGCCGGCGATGTCGTGCTCGATCACGCGCTCGCGGTGGCGGTGAGCCAGCTCGCCCAGGAACGACGCCGCGCGCCGGCTCGGCCATTCCCCGAGCTCACCCAGCGCGAGTTCGACATCCTCGCCCTCATCGCCGAAGGGCTCGACAACCAGTCGATCGCCCGAGGGCTGGTGCTCAGCCCGAAGACCGTCCGCAATCACGTCTCCAACGTGTTCGCCAAGATCCACGCCACCGATCGGGCGCACGCGATCGTGCTCGCCCGTCGGGTCGGGCTCGGGACCTGAGCCGGCCGGTTCGCGGAACGCGGCACCGTCAACCGGCCCACCGGCGGTCATACTGGTCCCGGTGCGGAACGAGGGAGCCGCCGCGGGCGATTCAGCTGTCGACGGACGTGACCCTGACGCGCCCCTGCGCCGGCACATCCCGCCGTTGGCGGTCGACTGGCTGCTCGACGCGCCCGAACAACGGTGGCGGATCGTCGATGGCTCGCTGTGCTTCGCCGACATCTCTGGGTTCACCGCGCTCTCCGAGCGGCTCGCCCGTCGCGGTCGGGTCGGCGCCGAGGAGCTCGTCGAGACGCTGAGCGGCGTCTTCGGCGGGATGCTCGACATCGCCGCTGCACGGGGCGGGCAGCTGCTCAAGTTCGGAGGGGATGCCCTGCTCTTCCTGTTCCAGGGGCCGGATCACACCGGCGCGGCGGCCGGGGCGGCCACGGAGATGCGGCGAGAGCTCCGTCGAGCGGCCTCCGTGCGGACGGCAGTCGGGCGGCTCCGCTTGTCGATGTCCGTAGGGGTGCACAGCGGTGACGTCCACCTCTTCCTCGTCGGCGCGCCGACCCGCGAGCTCCTCGTCGTCGGGCCGTCGGTCGGTGCGACGATCGCTGCGGAGCACGCGGCGAACGCCGGGCAGATTGTGGTGACCAACGCCGCGGCGGCCCGGCTCCCGGCCACGGCGACGACCGCGCTCGACGCGACCCACCACCTGCTCCGCTGGCGCCGCGCCCCGAGCGCGGCGGACAGTGTGCCCGAGCCCCGGCCGGCTCCCGAACCGTTGATCCGCGCCCTCTTGCCGGTCCGGCTCGCCGACACGCTGGCCGAGAGCCCGGAGCCCGGCCACCGCATCTCCACGATCGCCTTCGTGCGGTTCTCCGGCACCGACCGGCTGGTGGCCGGGGGCATGGACGGCGCCGCGGCGGCGCTGGACGAGCTCGTCGGTGCGATCCAGGCCGCCCTCCACGAGGAGCAGGTCACCCTGCTGGGGATCGACATCGACACCGACGGCGGCAAGTTCATCTGCTCGACGGGCGTGCCGGCGAGGAGCGAGGACGACGAGGGCCGGATCCTGCGGGCGCTCCGACGCATCGCCGCCGCGCGACTGCCTTGCACGGTGCAGATCGGCGTCAACCGCGGGCACGTCTTCGCCGCCGAGCTCGGATCGTCTCGTCGGGCGGCCTACTCGGCCATGGGCGACACCACGAACACCGCGGCCCGGATCGCCGCGGCCGCTCCGCTTGGCGCGATCTACGCCCACCCGAGCGTGCTCGACCACGCCCGGACGCTCCACGACGCGCGCCCCATCGGCCCGTTGGCGTTCAAGGGCAAGCGCGAACCACTGACCGTCTACGACGTCGGCGAGGAGCTCGGATCCCGCTCCCGCAACCAACAGGACACGCTGCCGGTGGTCGGCCGCAACGGAGAGCTCGACCGGCTCCACGCCGCCATCGCCCGCCGCCGCGACGGTGCGGGAGGCGTGCTCACCGTCACGGGCCCGCCCGGCCTCGGCAAGTCACGGCTCGTGCGGGAGGCGCTCGCCGGCACCGCCGACCCTTGCGTGGAGATCCGGGCCGAGCCGTACGGCGTCTCGACGCCGTACCGCCCGCTGCGCGACCCGGTCCGCGAGCTGCTCGGAATCGAGCGCGCCGAGAGCACGACGATGACGGCCGCCCTCCTCGACAAGCTCGAGGCGGTGGCTCCCGCGCTGGTGCCGTTCGCCCCGCTGCTCGGCGCGGTCGCCCACGTGGACGTCCCGCCGACTCGGGAGGTGGACGCGATCACCGACCGTCACCGCCCCGATCGGACGGCCGACGTGCTCGTCGAGCTGCTCCGCCTCGACGCGCCCGACGGTCTGGTCATCGTCGTCGAGGACGGCCAGTGGGTCGACGAGCCGACGGCGCTGGTTCTCGGGCGGCTCGCCGCCCTGACCGACGTCCTCCCCTGGCTGATGATCGTCACCCGGCGTGCTGTCCAAGGCGGGTTCGCACCCGCGCTCGGTGAGGAGTTCCTCGTCGGCCCACTCGGTGACGACGCCGTCCGCGCGCTCGTCAACCTCGCCACCGAGGCGACGCCGCTGCGGCCGCACGAGCTCGATGGCATCGTCGCCAGGGCGGCCGGTAGTCCGCTTTTCATCGAGGAGCTCTCCCGCGCCGTCCTCGCCGTGGACTCGCACGAGACGGTGCCCGACTCGATCAACGCGGCGATCGCCGCCCAGGTCGACGCACTGACTCCGCCCGCCCGTCGCGTGCTCGCCTACGCCGCGGTGCTCGGCCGCAGCTTCCGCCGGGGGGTGCTGTTCGATCTGATGCACGCCGACGAATTCGAGCTCGACGAGGCGACACGGACGGAGCTCGACCCGTTCCTCGATCGCGACGGCCCAACCCGCGTGCGCTTCCACAACGGGTTGGTCCGCGACGTCGTGTACGAGGGCATGGCCTACCGGACGCGCGCTCGACTGCACGGCACCGCCGCCGAGACCTTGGAACGGATCTCCGAGGATCGCGACGTCGACAGCGACATGCTCGCCCACCACTTCTGGCAGGCCGGCGACGCCCTCCGCACGTGGCACTATTCGCTGCGCGCGGCCGATCGGGCCGAGCAGCTGTACGCCAACGCCGAAGCGGCCGCCCAGCTCGAACGAGCGCTCGACGCCGCCCGTCGCCTGCCCACCGTCACCCGCGATGAGCAATTCGCCTGCTGGCGGCGACTCGGCGAGCTCCGCGACCGCGCGGGTCTGCTCGGCGGGGCGCTCGACGCGTACAGCCGGGCGGCGACGCTGTTGCCCGATGACCCCGTGCTGCGGGCCGCCCTACTGCTCCGGCGGGCGCAGACCCACGAACGAGCCGGCGCGTACCCGCTCGCCCTGCGCACGGCGAGTCGGGCGCGCCGCCTGGTGGACGGCGGATCGAACGGTGCCGGTGCCGTCCGGGCCGACGCGCTGGCGTTCAGCGCGCTCGTGCGCCAGCGCCAAGAGCACGTGGTCGAGGCGTTGCGGCAGGCCGAATCGGCGATGGAGGAAGGCCAGGCATCCGGTGCCTTGGTGGCCCAAGCTCGGGCGAGCAACATCATCTCCTGGGCGGCGACGATGCTCGGTCGTCCCGACGCCGGGGACTGGGCAAGGCGCGCGCTGGCGCTCTACGAGGCCGCCGGCGACCTCGACGGGCAGGCCGACCTCGCCAACAACCTCGGCATCCAGGCCTACTTCGAGGGTCGCTGGTCGGATTCGCTCGAGCTCTATCAGCGCTCGCGGGATGCGTGCGCCCGGGTGGGCAACGTCATCGACGCCGCCGCCACCGACGCCAACATCGGCGAGGTTCTCGTCAACCAGGGTCGTCTCGACGAGGCCGAGCCGCTGCTGCGCGAAGCCAGTCGCGTGCTGCGCGCATCGGGCCACCAATGGGGTGCGGCGTTCGCCGAGATGCACCTCGGCCGCCTCCACGCCCAAGCCGGCGACGTCGACCGGGCCATCACCGTGCTCACCGGGGTCCGGGACCGGTTCGACGCGATGGGACGCGGCGCCTCGGCGTACGAGACGTCGCTGCAACTCGCCGACTGCCTGACCCGGGCGGGGCGGCCGGGCGACGCGCTCGCGGAGCTGGCTCGCTCTCTCGACGCCACGTCCGACGACGTGTCCATCTTCGACGCCGCCCGGGCCCGGGTCACGGCGGCGGCCCTCGTCTCGCTGGGCCGGCTCGACGAGGCCGGCGACGTCCTCGTCACCGGCATCGCGGTGGCGAGGGCCCGCGCCCTCGACTACGACCTGAGCCTGCTGTTGGCGGCGTCGGCCGCGATGCTGTTCCCGGTGCCGACAGGGCGCGACGAGCCGGCGCCCGACGAGTCGGCGCGGCTGCTGGACCGGCTCGGCGTCGTGGCGCGGCGGGTACGCGCGCCGACGCCGGCCGAGGTGTCAGTCGCCGCGGACTGAATCGTGGACGACGGTCACCGCCACATCGGGTCGCCGTCGCCGTGGTAGTGCTGGACCTGGACGACGGTGCCGTCGTCCTGCAGCACGACGTTGTCGTCGACGAGGCACCACGGGAGCACGCCGCTCGGGAACCGGGCGTCGGCGGGGTGGACCGCCGTCTGGGTGACCGGATCCCACGAGTCGCACCACTGCACCGTCTCCCATCCGTTGGGATCGGTGGGGTCGAAGTTGATCTCGCGGGCCGGCAACGGCACCTCGGCGGGTTGTGCCGTCCACGCGATCTCGACCATCGCGTTGACCGCCTGCGGCGTCCCGGTGTTGAGACCGGTCGTCCCCTTGTCGAGCAGCACGCCCTCGTCGAGGATCTCCAGCGTCACGCCGACGTCCTCGCACTCCTGCCCGCCGTCGTTCGCCAGCCGGGTGACCTCGGCGGATGTGGCCGACCCGCCGATCACCGCCGCGTTCCGCGTCTCCTGGCAGAACAGGTCGTCGGCGAAGTCGTGGACGCGCATCAGCCGGAACACCGAGTCCGCCGTGCCGAGCGTGGTGCCGATCGGACCGACCCGTCCCGACGACTGGTACTGCGCGTAGGTGGCGTCGCCGCCGCCCTCGAGGCTCACCTCTCCCGTGGCGGCACCGAGCGTCATCGCGCGGAACGGTTTGACGTCGGCCTGCGTCGCGGAGAGCACGACGCGGTCGTTGTCCCCGAGTCCCGAGTCCGGACCGTTGTCGGATGCGTTGACCAGCGACCGACTGAGTGGCGCGGCCCCATCCAAGGCGACGATCAGCGAGGCGTTGAACTTGCCCTCGATGTCGAGCTCGGCGTCGGCGACGAAGACGTCGTCAGCGAAGGACGGTCCGAGCGCCAGCGTGAGCCGCTCGGCCCCGCTGATGCGCCCCTCGGCCGTGCTGCAGCCATTCTTCTGGCGCACCCCGAGCCCGTTGCTGACCAGGCCCAATCCCTGCGGCCCCGCGACGCTCGTGAGCGTGGCGAGCGGCCCGGCGGTGGACGCCGCACACTTGGCCGTGGCGGTGATGACCTGCGTCGTGGTCGGTGACGTAGCCCCCGTCGGCGTGAACGTGATCGTCCCCCCGCTCTCCGCGAGGTGAAGCCGCAACACGCCGACGTCATCCACCTGCTGCACCGGACCGTCGCCAGCCGCCGGTGCGACGGACGACGTCAACACCGCCACGCTCGAGCCGATCACCAACACCGCCGCGCCGAGCGCGCGCCGCCCACGTCTCGTGACCCTCATCGTGCCTCCCTCGAATGCCCGCGGTCCCGTCCCTTGGCCGGTACTTCTACTCGCTGGGTTTCGGCCGCACAAGTCGAGGCTCACCCGTGCGAGATCCCGGCGGCCCGTCCGATGCTTTATCGTGCGGGCTCCAACGGGCCACGAGGGAGAGGCAGGACGATGTTCCACAAGCACGACGCGCGGGTCGACAAGCTCGCGTCGGTGAGTCTGTTCAGCAGCTGCACGCATTCCGAGCTGCGCGAGCTGGCAGGCATCACCACCGAGATCGAGGCGCGGCGCGGCACCGTCTTCTGCCGGGAGGGCGCGACCGGCAACGACTGCTTCGTCGTGGTCGACGGTGAGGCGTCGGTCACGATCTCGGGCGAACACGTCGGCGTGATCGGACCGGGCGGGTTCTTCGGCGAGATGGCGCTCCTCGACGGCGGCCCGCGGGTAGCCACGGTGACGGCGTCGTCGGACATGCGATTGCTGGTGATGTCGCGACAGGAGTTCGCCAGCCTGCTCACGCGGGTGCCGTCGGTGTCCCGCCGGATGCTCGCCGCGATCGGGGCCCGCCTGCGCCTGGCGGAAGCGCAGCTCTTTCCCACGCGCGTCGGCATCTGACGCCTCGCCGGCCCCGCCCCGCGCCCATCGCGATGGGAAGTGTCACAGCCGGGGTTGCCGCCTTGTCAGGTAGAGGTGGAGATGCCGATCAAGGAGCTGATCATGAAAGTGTTTGTTGCCGGAGCGACCGGAGCGATCGGAAAGCAGCTGGTACCGCGTCTCGTTGCCGCAGGACATGAGGTTCACGGCATGACACGCAGCGAGTCGAAGCAGGCGATGCTCGCCGAGATGGGTGCCGTGCCGGTAATCGCCGACGCCCTCGATCCCGATCAAGTCGCGGAGGTCGTGGGCCGCGCCCAGCCGGACGTGATCGTCCATGAGCTGACCGCGATCGGCCCGATCGACATGCGCAATTTCGATCGCGCCTTCGCGATGACCAACCGCCTCCGGACCGCGGGGACGGACCACCTGCTCTCCGCCGGACAGGCGGTGGGCGTCCAGCGGTTCGTGGCCCAAGGGATCGCCACCTATGGGGCGTACGCACGCGCCGGCGGGCCGATCAAGACCGAGGAGGACCCGCTCGAAACCACGCCGGCGCGGGAGATGCGCGAGACGCTGGCCGCGATCCGGCACCTCGAGGACGCGGTCCTCGGAGCGCAATGGACGGAAGGGATCGTGCTGCGCTACGGCGCCTTCTACGGTCCCGGCACTTCGATGGCGCCCGGCGAGCAGCAGTTCGAGTTGATCCGCAAGCGCAAGTTCCCGGTGGTCGGTGACGGCGGGGGCGTGTGGTCGTTCATCCACATCGCCGATGCGGCCGACGCCACACTGGCGGCGGTCGAGCACGGCCGCCGTGGCGTCTACAACGTGGTCGACGACGATCCCGCCCCGGTCGCCGAGTGGCTGCCGGCGCTGGCTGAGCAGCTCGGCTCGAAGAAGCCGATGCACGTGCCGCGGTTCATCGGGCGACGGTTCGCCGGTGAGGCCGGCGTGATGATGATGACCGAGCTCCGTGGGGCCTCCAACGCCAAGGCCAAGCGGGAGCTGGCGTGGCAGCCGGCGCACGCGAGCTGGCGGCAAGGATTTCTCGCCGCATGACCGAGCGCGAACGGCTGCTCGACGAGCTGCGGCCGGTCGCGTTCGCGATCGCGTACCGGATGCTCGGCAGCGTCTCCGAGGCCGAGGACGTGACCCAGGAAGCACTCCTTCGGGTCGACCGGGTGCTCGAAGGCGGCGAGCAGATCGCATCGCCGCGGGCGTACATCGCCACCGTGACGACCCGGCTGGCGATCAACGAGCTGCGGTCGGCCCGCGTCCGTCGCGAGCACTACGTCGGCGAGTGGCTGCCCGAGCCGATCATCACGGACGGCCAGGACGACCCGGCCCGGCACGCCGAGACGGCCGACTCGCTGTCGCTGGCGATGCTGGTGCTGCTGGAGACTCTCTCGCCCGAGCAGCGTGCCGTGCTGCTGCTGCACGACGTGTTCGACTACGGATATCCGGAGATCGCCGCGATCGTCGGCAAGAGCGAGGACAACGTCCGCCAGCTCGCCACCCGCGCCAGGCGCCACGTCGAGCAGCGCCGGCCCCGCTTCCAGACCACGCGGGAGCAGCGCGACGAGCTGACCCACCGGTTCTTCGCCGCCGCCGAGCACGGCGATCTGGCCGGGCTCGAGGCCCTGCTCGCCCACGACGTCGAGCTCACCGGCGACGGCGGCGGCAAGGCGCCCGCGCTCGCCCGCTCGCTGCGCGGCCGCACCCGGGTCGCTCGCGCCGTCGTCAACTGGGTCCGCCGGATCATGCTCATCCCCGGCGTCTCGTTGCGTTCGGTGGAGGTCAACGGCGACCCCGGAGCGCTCCTGCTCGACGCGGAGCAGCGGCTGATCGGTGTGTGTGCACTCGAATTCGCCGGTGGTCAGATCAGGAGCATCAGCGGGATCGTCAACCCCGACAAGCTCAAGCACCTCGGGCCGGTCGCCGACGTCGCCTCGCTGCTGCGGTCGGTGAACTCAGCCCCGTAGCATCCGCCCTCGGTCGGACAGGCGTCGCCGTGGCGCGGATCACAGTGCGCTGAGCGCCGCCAAGGGCGCCGTCGCCACGATGGGCGCGGCCTTCGCGGCCATCGCCGGGTCGACTGTCACGAACGCGTCCGCCTGCAACCGGGTCACGGCCAGGTACTCCGCGTCGAACGTCGTCTCCCAGCCCTGCTCCTGGGCGATCCTCCACGCCGTGCGCCGCGAGACGCGGTCGTTGAGCAGCCTCATCTTCAGCTCCGTCATCTTCTCGTGACGCTCGAGCGCGACGGTCTCCGTGATCTCGCCGCGACGCACCGCGCCGAGGAGGAGGGACAGCGCCTGCGAGCGGATCAAAGCCGGCGCGACGAGCTGGTGCTCGGGGTCCACCGAATGCCCCTCGGCGAGGAGGTGGAGCAGCGTCGGGGCGTCGATCACGTAGCGAGCCATGGCCGAACCGTACGGCTGTCCCCGCGATCGCGCTCAGAACGCCTGGTGGCCGCGGCGGGCGTAGTGTGGCGACTGAACGTGTATCTCACTCCGGGGGTGAGTGATGAAGGCGATCCGGGTCCACGCGTACCACGAGCAACCGGTGCTCGACGACGTTCCCGAGCCGGGCATCGCCGGCCCGCTCGACGTGATCGTCGAGATCGGCGGGGCCGGGCTGTGCCGCACTGATCTGCACATCCTCGAAGGGCAGTGGGCGGAGAAGAGCAACGTGACGCTGCCCTACGTCCTCGGCCACGAGAACGCGGGGTGGGTCCGGGAGGTCGGCGCCGCGGTCACCAACGTCGCTGCCGGCGACACGGTGATCCTCCACCCGACACCGACGTGTGGCCTGTGCCGAGCGTGTCGCGCCGGCGACGACATGCACTGCACGAACAGCACGTTTCCCGGCATCAGCACCGACGGCGGGATGGCCCAGTACCTGCTCACCAGTGCCCGGGCGTGCGTGCCGCTCGACTCGTCGACGCAGCCGGCCGACGTGGCCGCCCTCGCTGACGCCGGCCTCACCGCCTACCACGCCGTGCGCAAGGCGCTCCCGCTGCTGTACCCGGGAACGACCTGCGTCGTCGTCGGCGCCGGCGGCCTCGGCCACATCGGGATCCAGTGCCTGGCCGCCCTGTCGTCGACCAGGATCGTCGTCCTCGACCGCAACCCGGCCGCCCTCGCGCTCGCGTCCGAGCTCGGTGCCGACGAGACGGTTGTCACCGACGGCAGCCACGTCGAGCAGGTGCTCTCGCTCACCGGCGGTGACGGCGCCGAGGTCGTCATCGACTTCGTCGCCGAGCAGGGCGCCGAGCTGGACGGTCCGCGGATGCTGCGACGCGCCGGGTCCTACTTCGTCATCGGCTACGGCGGCACCGTCAGCATCGCGACGATCGACATCATCTCGACGGAGATCAACGTCGTCGGCAACCTCGTCGGCACGTACAACGACCTCGTCGAGCTGATGGTGCTCGCCCAGGCGGGCAAGGTCACGTTGCACACCAAGACCTATCCGCTGGCGTCGGCGCTGGACGCCTTCGCCGACCTCGACGCCGGCAACGTCCGCGGCCGCGCCATCCTCGTCCCCTAGGCAGCCAGGAGCCCCAGATGTACGAACACAATGGCGAGCAGTACTTCGTCGTCGACGGACACGTCCACTACTGGAACGCCGCGCCCGACAACTGGGTCGCCGGCCAGGAGGAGTACGCCAGGGGGTGGATCGACTGCTTCTACGCCTACCACGGGCTGGGGCCGCCCGAGACTCACTGGCCGTACGAGCAGTACCAGCGCTACGACGCCGACCTGATGATGCGGCACCTGTTCGACGAGGGCCACGTCGACGTGGCGATCTTCCAGCCGACCTACCTGAAGCAGTGGTACACCGAGGGCTTCAACACCACCGAGCGCAACGCCATCCTCGCCGAGCAGCACCCTGACCGGTTCGTCCTCAACGGCGCGTGGGATCCCCGCGCCGGCGACGCCGGGCTCGAGGAGTTCGAGGCCAAGGTCGAGCGGTACGGGCTGAAGGGCGTCAAGCTCTACACCGCCGAGTGGCGAGGCGAGTCCCGCGGGTGGAGCTTGAAGAGCGACGAGGCCGCGCGCTACCTGGAGGCGAGCGAACGGCTCGGCGTGCGGAACATCCACGTCCACAAGGGACCCACGATCTGGCCGCTCGACAAGGACGCGTTCGACGTGGCCGACGTCGACTTCGCGGCGACGAACTTCCCGGGCCTGAACTTCGTCGTCGAGCACGTCGGTCTGCCACGCATCGAGGACTTCTGCTTCATGGCGACGCAGGAACCGAACGTCTACGCCGGGCTGGCGGTCGTCATCGGCGGGTTGATGCACGCCCGGCCGCGGATGTTCGCCAAGGTGATGGGTGAACTGATGTTCTGGCTTGGCGAGGATCGCCTCGTGTTCGCCAGTGACTACGCGATCTGGGAGCCGAAGTGGCAGGTCGAGGGGTTCGCCGCATGGGACATGCCCGAGAGCGAGGAGTTCTCCGACTACTCGCCACTCACGACCCGGGCGAAGAAGAAGATCTTCGGGCTCAACGCGGCCCGGCTGTACGACCTCGACGTCCCCACCGAGCTGCGCATCCCCGAGGGAGAACCGGGAGCCTTGGCGCCGTCATGAAGCGTTCCCCGGCCACGCAGGCCGTTGCGGGCCGTTCGCTCGCTGGCGCTCGCTCACTCGCATCGGCATCGGTCGTGGCCGCGCTGGACACGGTCCGCGACCCGGAGCTCGACATGTCAATCGTCGAGCTCGGCTTCGTCAGCGACTGCTCGGTCGACTCGGCGGGCACCGCGCGGGTCCGGCTCCGCCTCCCCACCTACTTCTGCGCGCCGAACTTCGCCTACCTGATCGTGGCCGACGCGCACGACGCTGTAGCGGGGGTGGAGGGCGTGCACGCGGTCGACGTCGTGCTCGAGGACCACTTCGCGGCGACCGAGATCAACGCCGGCGTGGCCGCCCATGCCGGCTTCGTCGGGTCGTTCGCGGGCCTCGCCGAGGGCGAGCTCGACGAGCTGCGCCGTGAGTTCCTGCGCAAGGCGGTGCTGGCCGCCCAGCACCGCGTGGTCCAGCCGATGCTCGCCGCGGGCGTCCGTCCGGACAAGCTCGCCGGAATGAGACTCGGTGACGTGCGAGCGTCCGCCGACCTCGACCGGTTGCGCGGCCGGCGGGTCGAGCTCGGCATCCCGGCGGACGACGATGATCCGCTGCTCGTGGACGTCCACGGGACCAGGGTCGAGCGAGACGAGGTGCCGGTGCATCTGCACCGGGCGCGGACCGTGCGGGTGAGCATCGACGCCAATGGCGACTACTGCCGTCAGCTCCTCGGCCAGCGCTACGGCGCCGTGGTGGTGGCGACGAGCTGAGCGCTGACTCGATGCCCGACACGGTGCTGGCGGCGACGTTGGTGGCCCCGTTCGACCTGCGCGTCGAGCGCTATCCGATCCCCGCCGAGCTCGAGCCCGGCGCGGTGCTCCTGCGGATGCTCGCCTCGGGGATCTGCGGCACGGACAAGCACACCTATCGGGGCGAGACCGAGCAGTACGCCGGCACCGACCACGCCCGCTCGACACCGTTCCCGATCATCCAGGGCCACGAGAACGTCGGGGTGGTCGTCGAGGTCGGCGCGGGCGGTGCGGCGACCTTCGATGGGACGCCGCTGACCATCGGTGACCGGGTCGTCCCGGCCCCGAATCGGGCGTGCGGCCGGTGCCGCTACTGCACGGACGGGTTCCCGTACTACTTCTGCCGGGACCTCGAGAACTACGGGAACTCGCTCTCCAGCGCGCAGCCGCCGCACCTGTTCGGCGGCTGGTCCGAGTACCTCTACGTCCTGCCCCGCACGCCCGTGTTCAGGGTCCCCGACGACCTCCCCACCGAGGTCGCCGTGCTGACCGAGCTGTTCGCGGTGACCCACAGCCTCGACCTCGCCGCCCGCATGCCCCGCCCCGGCGGATACCGGCCCGGCGACACGGTCGTGGTCATGGGGGTCGGTCCGGTCGGACTGGTGCACGCGGCGAAGGCCGCGCTGACCGGTGCCGGCCAGGTCATCGGAGTGGATCGGTACACCGCCCGACTCGACATCGCCGCCGACCTCGGCGCCACCGACTGCGTCGTCGCCACGGACGACGACGAGACCACGGCGCGGGTGCGCGCCCTGGCCCCCGACGGCGCCGACGTCGTCGTCGACGCGACCGGCCATCCGGCCAGCTTCGGTCCGGCACTGGCGTTGCTCCGAGACGGCGGCACGCTCGTCGAGGTCGGGGCCTTCGTCGACCTCGGCCCGGTGCCCGTCAACCCGGCTGACATCCTCGGCCGCAACCTGACCATCGTCGGGGTCGCCGGCGAGGACGCCCGGTGCTACGACTCGACCCTGCACCTCCTCGCCGAACACCATGAGACGGTGCCGTTCCATCGCGCCGTGACCCACACGTTCCCGATCGACTGGGCCGACGAAGCCATGCAAACCGCCCTCGCCTGACGACGCGATGAAGGTCGTCATCGTCCCGGGGAGCGCGTGATGGCGTCGCGACGGTCGTTCTGGGCCTGGTGCCTGGAGTCCGAGGAGCCGACGGACGAAGACCGCGCCGACCGCGCCGAGCACCTGTCGAAGCGGTTCGGCGTTTCGCTCACCGCGGCCCCGGTTCCCCGGCTGGCCGACGCCGTGCTGCGGGCGCCGCGCATCGAGGTGCCCGACACGCTCGCCGACGTCTGCACGACGGAGACGTGGGAGCGCGCCTTCCACTCGCACGGCGCCCACTTCACGGACCGCACGGACGCGTTCAACCTCCACTTCCCGAACCCCACCGACGCGGTCGCCCACCCCCGGTCCGAGACGGAGTTGCAGGCCGTGCTCGACTGGTGCTCGACGATCGAAGCAAAGGTCGTCCCGTTCGGTGCCGGGTCGTCGGTGGTCTGGGGGGTGAACCCACCGGACGCCGACGCCGTGGTCACCGTGTCGATGGACCGATTCGACCGGGTGCTCGAGATCGACCCGACCTCGCGGGCCGCGCGGATCCAGGCGGGGGTCTACGGCCCCGCGCTGGAGGATCAGCTGCGGCCGCACGGGTTCACCCTGCGTCATTTCCCGCAGAGCTTCCGCTTCTCCACCCTCGGCGGCTGGATCGCCACCCGCTCCGGCGGTCACTACGCCACGAACCACACCCACATCGACGACTTCGTCGAGTCGGTGCGCATGCTCACCCCGCAGGGTTGGTGGGAGAGCCGCCGTCTTCCCGGGTCCGGTGCCGGGCCCAGCCCGGACCGGATGGTGATCGGCAGCGAAGGGATCCTCGGCGTGATCACCGAGGCGTGGATGCGGATCCAGCGCCGGCCGACGTTCCGAGCGACGGCCGGGATCGTGTTCCCGACGTGGGCGGCCGGCACCGACGCCGTACGCCAGATCGTGCAGGCCAAGCTGTGGCCGGCGAACTGCCGGATCCTCGATCCGGTCGAGGCGGAGCGGGCGGCGGGGCTCGACGGGGCGGCGTCGTTGGTCATCGTGGGTTTCGAGTCCGCCGAGCAGTCGCAGCGTCACTCGATCGGCGTGGCCGTCGACATCGCCCGCGATGCCGGCGGGATCGTCGCCGATGACGACGTCAAGGTCGACGACGGGCGTGGTGAGCCCACTGGCCGCGGCGGCAGCGTCGGCGCGTGGCGGGACGCGTTCATCGGGGTCGACCCTGGGCTCGACACCAGCCTCGGACTCGTCGCCGACACGTTCGAAACGGCGATCACGTGGGACCGCTGGCCCGAGTTCGACGCCCGCGTGAGGGCGCGCGTGGCGAGCGCGCTGCACGACGTCTTCGGGTCCATGGCGGAGCTGTCGTGCCGGTTCACCCACGTGTACCCGGACGGGCCGGCGCCGTACTACACGTGGTTCGGCATGGGCCGGCAGGGGTCGGAGCTGACGCAATGGGCCGAGATCAAATCGGCCGCCAGCGAGGCGATCGCCGAAGCGGGCGGCACGATCACCCATCACCACGCCGTCGGGCGAATGCACCGCCCGCAGTACGACCGGCAACGGCCCGAGCTGTTCGCCTCGGCGCTGCGCGCCGCGAAGCAGGCTGTCGACCCAGCCGGCCTGATGAATCCAGGGGTGCTCATCGACCCGTAGCCGACGCCGACTTCGATTCAGGTCGCACGATGGAGTCTCGCTTGACAGACTGACGGCCGAGCAGCGCTGGGAGGGAACCATGGAGCGTCACGCCAGGGACAGCTACTTCATCGTGGGCGAGGGTGTGGTGTCCGCCGATCCGGGAGAGCTCACCCTGGCCGGCGTTGCCGCCACCGCGGCGCCGGTGTTCCGGTTCTCCCGGATCGGTCCGCGTAGCGCGGCCGTGCCGCGGGGGCTGCGCCGCAAGCTCGCCGAAGCGATGACGCCGGGCGCCCGCAGGGTGGGGACGATACCCGCGGGGTTCACCTACCTCGGGCAGTTCATCGACCACGATCTCACCTTCGACGTGACCGACGTTGCGTTCGGCGAGAAGCTCACGGTGGACGAGCTCCAACAGGCCCGCTCGCCCGCACTCGACCTCGATTCCCTCTACGCCCTCGGTCCGCGCCGGCCCAGCTCGAAGAAGTTCTACGAAGCCGACCGGGCCCGGTTGAAGATGGGGACGACGGCGTCCGTCGGCGGACCCCGCCCGGAGGGGCACGACCTCGTCGGGTTCGACCTACCTCGGGTGACGACGGTCGGCAAGCCGGCGCTGATCCCCGACAAGCGCAACGACGAGAACCTCGCCGTCGCCCAATCCCATCTGGCGATGATCCGGTTCCACAACCGCGTCGTCGCCCGACTCAAGGCCCAAGGGGTGCCCGACGCCGAGCTGTTCGGGCGGGCGCGGGCGCTGGTCGTGCGGCACTACCAGTGGATGATCAAGACCGACTTCCTGCCGCGGGTCGTCGCTCCGGCGATCATCGACGACGTGTTCACCAACGGACGGAAGGTGTTCGAGGTCGGAGTGGCTCCGGCGAGCCGGCCGACGATGCCGATCGAGTTCTCCGTCGGCGCCTACCGGCTCGGCCACAGCATGGTGCGCGACGCCTACAACTGGAACCGGGTGTTCGACCGGGGACTCGGCTTCCTCGGGCTGCTGTTCAACTTCTCCGGCACCAGCGGCGAGTTGGGTGGGGGCGTACGCCTCCCGTCGAACTGGGTCGCCGACTTCCGCCGCCTCTACGACTTCAACGAGGCCGGCCGCGCCGACCTGGTCGTCCCGTCGAGGAAGTTCAACCGGGCGATGCGCATCGACACCCGGCTCGTCGACACCCTGCGGTTCCTGCCCGACGGATCGTTCGGCGGCGACCCGGGCACCCCACTCATCCAGCACAATCTCGCCTTCCGCAACCTCACCCGCGCCAACATGCTCCGGCTGGCGACCGGCCAGCAGATGGCTACCCACCTGCTGTCGAATGGCGTCAACGTCACGCCGCTCACCAACGCCCAGATCGTCACTGGTCGTGACGGCGCGGACCTCGACAACCTGACCGCGGCCGAACGGGCAGCGCTCGTCGAGCGGACGCCGCTGTGGTTCTACGCCCTGCGCGAGGCGGAGACCGGACCGTCGGGGCGCCTGCGCGGCGTCGGGGGCCGCATCGTCGCCGAGACGTTCCACCGGGCGATGGAGGGCAGCGTCGAGTCGATCGTGCGCGACCCGGCGTGGCGTCCGACCCTCGGCCCGAACAACACGACGTTCCGGATGGTCGACCTGCTCCTGTTCGCCTTCCACGGCCGCGCCGACCTGCTCAACCCCTTGGGCGACTGACTCCCCTTCCGCGACCTCTTCTTTGCATCGAAGAGCGTGCGCCTCATGCGGGTCGAGGAGCTCTCCAAGGTGGGGCCAGCTGCAATCTGGGCGCGATCGTTCTCATTGCGCCATCTGGGTGCAGTTGTTCTCACCGTCGAGAAGGATCGCGCCCAGAACGCCTCAGGAGACGCTTAGTGCCGTTGCTCTATCGCCCCGGAAGTAGATGCAAGAACGGGGTGGTCAGAGGACGAAGGCGCCGTCGACGAGATCCTTGAACCGTTCGAGGTCCTCGGCGGGTTCGTCGACGCCGCGCAGTGGGCCGCGGTCGGCGAGGTGGGCGCGGGCGTAGAGCCGGGCGAGCAGCGCCTTGCGGCCGGTGCCGAGCGTGGTGCCCTCCCAGCCGGCCTGCTCGAGCAGCAGGGCGGCGGCGTACACGTCGACCATGAACTGGGCGAGCGGGAACAGCCGGGCTTCGCCCGTGGTGCGATCGAGCCCGCGCCACGCGTCGATGGCGGACGTGAGCTCGTCGATCCGCCGGCGGACCAGATCGGCCGTCGCCTCGTCGCCGTCCGGCGCCTGCCCGGCCGCCGCGCGCAGCCGCTCGAGGAACGGCTCGGCCGCACCGTCCCGCTCGATCCCGCGGCGAACGTCGAGGCACAGGATGTTGTCGGGGCCCTCCCAGATCGTGTTGACCTGGGCGTCGCGCAACAGGCGGGCGACCGGCCACTGCTCGACGTAGCCGTTGCCGCCGTGGATCTCGATGGCGTCGCTGGCCGCGGTGATGCCGAGGCGGGCGGCCCGCAGCTTGATCAGCGGGGCGCCGATGCGCAGCCGCGGGCCGAGGAAACCGTCGAACGTCAGCGCCTGCGCGGCCTCGACCTCGACGATCAGCTCGGCCAGCTTGCGCTGCATCAGCGGGTGCTGGGCGAGCTCACTGCCGAACGCCTCACGAGCGTGGGCGTAGCAGAGCGACTCGACCAACGCCCGACGGGCGCAGCCGAGCCCCATCATCGCGATGCCGAGGCGGGCACCGTTGGTGAGCTCCATCATCCGGGCGAGACCCCGGCCGTCGCCGGCGGCGCCCGCCGTCGCCGAGGTCGTCGACGAGGCACCGGGGGCGAGCATGAACGCTTCGGCGTCGATGAACTCCACCTCCGCCGAGGCGACCGCCTTGGTCCCGAGCTTGTCCTTCAGCCGGCGGATGCGGATGCCGTTGCGGTCACCGTCGCGTCGCTCCCCGAGCACCAGGAACGGGGCGATGCCGCGAATCCCGTCCGGGGCGCCCTCGGGCTTGGCGAGCACGACGAACACGGATCCGTTGGCGTTCGAGGCGAACCACTTGAACCCGTTCAGCCGCCACGCATCGCCGTCGGGCGTGGCCGTCGTCTCCAGGGCCGCGAGGTCGGAGCCGCCGGTGCGCTCGGTGAGCAGCTGGGCGGCCTCGCCGGAGTTCTCGCCGGCGGCGAACCGCTCGCGCACCCGCGCCTTGACGTCGTCGGGCGAGAACTCCTCGGCCAGCCGGACGACCATGTCGCCGCCGGTGCCGAGGGCGCACGCCATCCCGATCTCGGCCTGGTCGAGCAGGTAGCTCCACGCCGCGTTCAGCGGCGCCGGGTCGACGCCGGCGTCCCTGGCCTGCTGCCGGAACGCCGGCGATCCGAAGCCGGTCGCGACCAGGTCTCGCCGGGACGCCTCGAACGTCGGCGGCATGACGACCCGGCTGACCTCGTGGCCCCACCGGTCGTAACGCTCGAGCCGGGGTGGGTTCCGATCGGTCTCCTCGGCCCGCTCGGCGATCGGGCCGCCCATGAGCTCGCCGAGGGCGGTGAGATGCGGGGTCGCCCACGCCAGCCCGTCCGCGCCGAGGTGGCGGCGCATGAGGAACTGCAACGTGGGATCGCACTCGTACCAGTTACGGCCGACGGCCCCCCGGTACAGCTCGGTGCGGTACCGGCGGGCCTTGTCGGCGCCGCCGAACGGCAGGTCGTCAACCGGCTCGCGGAGATAGGAGGCCACGCCGCGATGCTACGAGGACGTCGGCTCACTCCATCGAGAAGACGACGCTGACGTCGGCCGACAACTCCTGCGACCCGGGCTCGATTGCGATCGACGCGCCCGCCGACATCCGCTCCATCGGGTAGGGCACCGGCGGCGCCGCGCTCGACGTCTCGACGATCTTGACGATCTCGCCGACCTCGGCATCGGCGGCGGCGGCGTACTGCTGTGCCCGCGTGCGGGCGTTCTCGATCGCCGCGGCCCGCGCCTGCTCCATCACGGCCTCGGGATCGGCGTAGGAGAACGAGATCCCGCCGAGCGTCAGCCCCTCGCCCACCATGCCCTGCACGGTGTCGAGGAGCTCGCCGACCCGGTCGATGTCCCGCGCCCGCACGCTGACGTCAACCGACGCGGTGTAGCCGGTGATGTCGTTGCCGTTCCGGGCGTAGTTCGGGTAGAGGCTGAGCCCGGACGTCTGGATGTCCTTCTCGGCGATCCCGGCGTTCTTGAGGGCGTTGACCAGGCGTTGGGACTTCTGCTCGACGGTGCTCATCACCTCGTCGCCCGTCGGCGCCGTCGCCTGGACGCCCATCCACAGGTCGGCGACGTCGGGCACGACGTCGACGGTGCCGTGGCCCGTGACGGTGATCGAGCGCTCCATCGGTCTCTCAGCTGCCTGGGTGGAATTGGGGGGAACGGTTGCCGTGGCGACATCATTGTCCCCGCCGGCGAGCGCGGCGGTGGCCACCGCCGCGACACCGGCGGCGAGCGCCGCGGCCACCGCGATCTTCCAACGTGTGTTCATGGACATTCTGACGTGACGGCGCGTTACGCGGTTCCCGAAGCGACAACATGGACCAATGACCCTCCCGCTGATTCCGCCGGTCAAACCGATGCTGGCCAAGCTCGCCCGCGCCCTGCCCGACGGTGACGGGTGGCTGTTCGAGCCGAAATGGGACGGCTTCCGCTGCATCGTCTTCCGCGACGGCGAATACATCGAACTGGCCAGCCGCAACGAGCGCCCGTTCACCCGCTACTTCCCCGAGCTGCTCGATCCGTTGCGGGCCACGATGCCGGAGCGCTGCGTCGTCGACGGCGAGATCGTCGTCCCGGACCGAGCCGGCCGCGGCCTCGACTTCGACGCCCTGCTCCAGCGCATCCACCCCGCCGAGTCGCGCGTGCGGCGGCTGGCCGCCGAGACACCGGCCTCCTACGTGGCGTTCGACCTGCTCGCCCGCGACGACGTCTCGCTGCTCGAGCGCCCCCTTCGCGAGCGGCGGGACGCCCTGCACGAGGCGATCAGTCCCCGCCCGCCGGTGCACCTCACACCGGCGACGACCGACCGCGCGACCGCCGCCGACTGGTTCGCCCGCTTCGAGGGCGCCGGGCTCGACGGCGTCGTCGCCAAGCGCCTCGACGATCCGTACCAGCAGGACAAGCGGGCCCTGGTGAAGGTGAAGCACGAGCGGACGGCCGAGTGCGTCGTCGCCGGGTACCGGATCCACAAGGACGGCGAGGGCGTCGGGTCGCTGCTGCTCGGGCTGTACGACGACAACGACCGGCTGCAGCACGTCGGCGTGGCGGCCTCGTTCACGGTCGCCTTCCGCCGCCAGCTGCGCGCGGAGCTGGAGCCGCTCACCCACAACGCCCTCGACGGGCATCCGTGGCGAGACTGGGCGGAGTGGCAGGAGAACCAGGCACTCGTCGAACGGCGTCCCGGGATGACGAGCCGTTGGAACGCCGGCAAGGACCTGTCGTGGGTGCCGATCCGCGCCGAGCGGGTCGCCGAGGTGACGTTCGGCCAGCTCGAGAACCGGCGCTTCCGCCACGGTGTCTCGTTCGTCCGCTGGCGCCCGGATCGCGAGCCGTCGAGCTGCCGCTACGACCAGCTCGAGGTGGCTGATCCAGTCCCGTTCGACGACCTGGTCAGCCAGTAGGCGTGCCGCGCTGACAGAGTCCGACCATCTGGGGCGCCGGCGCCGGCGGGGCGCAGCCCGCGGCTAGGAGGTCGACGGCGGCGGGACGGTCGTCGGCGTTGCGGTGACGGGAGGCTGGGTCGGGCTCGAGCCGATCTCGGACGTCGACACCGACCCGTCGGCCTCGCGAACGTCGAAGCTGCTGCTGTCACCGGTGAGGTTGCCGGTCGGGGTTCGCCCACTGAGCTGCAGGGTCCAGGCGCCGGCCACGTTCAGCGGCACGCCGCCGTCCGGTCCCGAGTCGGCGATCCCGGCGCCGCGCAGCGGGATCCGCTGGATGACGAGATCAGCGTCGGAGCCGAGCGGCGGGACGAACGTGAGCTCCAGCCCCGACAACCCCGTCTGCGGTTCACGGACCTCCACCCGCAGGCGGTTCATTCCCACCCGGCCGGGATCCAACGAGACCGTCAGATCGACGCCGGCATCGGGGTCTGTGATCGTTTCGTTCACGACGAAGTCCGGTCCCTCCGCGGCGGGGAGCTTCCCCGGTTCGAGGGCGAGCAACCAGCCGCTCAGCGCGAGCACGGCCACGCCCAGGACCGCCTGCGTGCCGAACGCCCGGCGCAGGCGGTCGGCCATCGGCACGGAGAGGTCGCTCGAACGGGCCAGCCGCGTGTGCACGACCTGGCCGGCGGTGAGGGCGACGAAGACCATCGCCGCCACGAGCACGGTCTTGAGCAGCAGCACCCGTCCGTGACTCTCGCCGAACAGCTCGCCGCCGTCGAGCCGGTAGAGCTGGATCAGCCCACTGACCACGGTGACGACGATCACCGAGCCGGAGATCCGGGTGAACCCGCGCACCGCGTGGACCAGATCCTCCTCGCCGGGACCGGCGAGGACGACGCGGGCGAGGAGCACGACCGCTCCGATCCAGATCGCCATCGCGATGGCGTGGGCGATGCCGGCGAGCACGCCGATGACCTCCCACTCGCCACCCGTGCGGGACAGACCGAGGGTCACCACCGCCAGAGCCGGGATGCCGATCGCGGGGAGCTGCGTCGTCGGATCGATCACCCGCTCCGGTCGCAGGACCACCCACCCCGACGCGACCACGAGCACGAGCCGCGCGATCGCCGCCCGGCCCGCCCATCCGGCGTCGAGCAGGTCGAGCCAGCCGGACGGGTTGACGCCGTGACCGAACGACTCCTCGTTGACCGCGGCCGTGAGGGCGATGACGTAGAGCAGCGTGCCGAGCAGGCCGATCAGCCAGACCGACCGCAGGAAGCGGACGCAGATGATGTACTCGGGTCCCTCCGGCCAGGCGGCCACGATGAGGACCAGGGAGCCGAAGAGCACGGCGACGCCGAAGATCGAGAGCACGCGACCGAGCCACGTCGCCCCGCCGGACGCCTCGGATGCGTCCAGCACTTCGTCCTCACCGCCCTGGTTGGTGCTGGCGGCGCCGGCGGGTCGAGTCGACGTCGGCCCGGGACCGGCCGCACCACCGGGCACAGTCGGCGGCGTCTCCTGGACGGTGAAGCTGAACTCGCCCTCGATGCCCGGCTCGCCGGTCGCCTCGCTGACCTCCCAGCTGACGGCGCAGTCGCCTACGGGCATCGGTTGGAGGACCTCGACGACCAGACTGCGGCGGTTGTTGCCGACCTCGGGCGGGGTGTGGTCGGTGAAGGGATCGCCGTCGCACGCGATGTTGAGCAGGTTGGCGTTGCCGATGGGCTCGGTGAAGGTGAGCCGGATCTCGCGCGGCGAGGAGGAGAGGACCTCACCGTCGGAGGGGTCGGACTCCTCGAGCGTGTTCTGGGCGTGGACCGGCCGGCCCCCGCCGGCGGCCAGGCCGAGGAGCAGCGCGCCGAACGTCGCCGCGACCAGAGCAACGAATATCCGCAGCGTATGGCGGGGAACACCGGTTCGGCTCGGCATCATCGGACCACGGTAGTTGGGCAGGTGGTCGAGCGACCGCACTCGGTAGGGCGCTGACACCCCCTCGCTAGGCTCGGCTGAGTGGCTACGACGTCGCTCTATCGCCGCTATCGGCCGCGCCGGTTCGCCGAGCTGAAGGGTCAGGACCACGTGGTCCGAGCCCTGCGCGACGCCGTGGCGAGCGGGCGGGAAGGTCAGGCCTACCTGTTCTCCGGACCCCGGGGCACGGGTAAGACCAGCTCGGCCCGCATCCTCGCCAAGGTCCTCAACTGCGAGCGCCCGGTCGACGGCGAGCCGTGCTGCGAGTGCCCGTCGTGCCTGGCCGTCGAACGGGGGACGAGCTACGACGTCCACGAGCTCGACGCGGCCAGCAACAATCGGGTCGAACACATGCGCGAGCTCATCGAACGAGCATCGTTGGGCACCCCGGGACGGCACAAGGTGTACATCCTCGACGAGGTCCACATGCTGACTCCTGCAGCCGAGGCGACGCTGCTGAAGACGCTCGAGGAGCCGCCGCCGCACGTGGTGTTCGTGCTCGCCACCACCGAGCCGCACCGGGTCAGCGAGACCATCCGCAGCCGCACCCAGCACCTGCGCTTCCACCTGCTCCCGGCCGAGACCCTCGCCGAGCACGTACGTTGGGTCGCCGCCGACGCCGAACTCGATGTCAGCGATGCGGCGATCGACGCCGCCCTGGCGCAGGGGGCCGGCTCGGCCCGCGACACGCTGTCGGCGCTCGAGCTGATCGCCAGTGCCGGCGCCGACGCCGGCGGGATGCTCAAGTTCGACGAGTTCCTCGAGGCGTTCATCGAGCACGACCCCGGCCGGGCCCTCGCCGCCATCGCCTCGGCCGTCAACGCCGGCCACTCGCCCCGCGGACTCGCCGAGGCGCTCATCCGCCAGCTGCGCAATGGGTTCCTGTCGCTGATGGCGCCGGATCTGGTCCAGTTGGAGGGCCATCAGGCCGACGAGCTCGCCGCCCAGGCCCGCCGGCTCGGGCCGGCGAGCATCGTCCGCGGGATCGAGCGGCTCGGCGAGATCCTCGTCGAGCTGCGCCACGCTCCCGACCCCCGGGTGCTGGTCGAGGTGGCGCTCGTTCAGCTCTGCACCGCCCCGACGGCCGCCCCCGACGACATCGGCGCCTTGGCCGCCCGAGTCACCGCGCTCGAGCAGGCCGTCGCCGCGGCTCCGCCGGCCGCCACCACCGCGCCGGTCGATCCGAGCACCGGCCGGGCGGCCCTCGGCGGCCGGGCCCGTTCGAGCGGTCCCCCGCCGAGCAGTCCCCCGCCGAGCAGTCCCCCGCCGAGCAGTCCCCCGCCGAGCAGTCCCCCGCCGGTTGCCGCCGCGGCGGCCAGCGAGGCAGCCGTCCCCGCGGTCAACGTCGAGCACGAGTGGAGCGCGATCCGACCGACGCTGAAGGGTCGGGCGCGGGCGCTCTACACACCCGTCGACCTCGTCGGGTCGCGAGGTGACACCGTCACCCTCGCGGTGCCGAACGCGATGCACCGATCGAAGTGCGAAGAGCACCGCGGCGAGGTCGAGCAGGCATGGTCGGCGGCCACCGGCCGCGCGGTCACGATCGAGTTGGTGGTGGGCGATGGGTCCGGCGCCACCCAGCGACCGGCCCCGGTCGACGACGGCGGCTACGGCGACTTCGGTGGCGACGTCATCGACCCGACCGCGGCTGAGCCGGCGCGGGCACCGAGCGTCATCGAGCGGCTGGCGCAGGCCTTTCCCGGTGCCGAGCTCGTCGAGGGTCGCGAGTCGTGACGTCCGCCTACTCGCCGCCGGTCCAGGCGCTGATCGACGAACTGGGGCGACTGCCCGGCATCGGCCCCAAGTCCGCCCAGCGCATTGCCTTCCACCTGCTCAAGATCCCGGCCGACGAGGTCGCCCGGCTGGCCAGCGCGATCGCCGACGCGAAGGCGAAGGTCCGCTTCTGCGCGCGGTGCTTCAACGTCACCGACGAGGAGCTGTGCACGTTCTGCCGCGACGACCGACGCGACCCGCGGGTCGTCTGCGTAGTCGAGGAGTCCCGCGACATCGTGGCCGTCGAACGCACCGGCGAGTTCCACGGGCGTTACCACGTCCTGCTCGGCGCGATGAGCCCGCTGGAGGGGATCGGCCCCGAACAGCTGAAGATCCGCGAACTACTCGCCCGGATCCAGCCCGAGGGCATCGAAGAGGTGATCCTGTGCACCAACCCCAACACCGAGGGCGAGGTGACGGCGATGTACCTCGCCCGTCAGCTCCGGCCGCTGGGGCTGCGCGTGACCCGGCTGGCCAGCGGGCTCCCCGTCGGCGGTGACCTCGAGTACGCCGACGAGCTCACCCTCGGGCGGGCGCTCGAGGGCCGCCGCGAAGTCCCTGCCGACGGCTGACCGGCCGCACCTCACCTCGACCTCATGGGAAAACTGCCTGGGGCACCACCTCCCGAGCCGGTAGCGGGCGGACGGGCCGGCTCGATCGATAGTGCCCCAGAACGAAGGAATCGGCTGCGGGAGGGAGTCCGACTTCCGATTCCGTTATGTGTCAGCCGCGTGCAGCGACCAACTTGAAGCATGTTCTACCCCCG
>JBKOUV010000285.1:0-4697 GCA_046723555.1 Actinomycetota bacterium
GTCCAGGAGAGGCCGATCGACGCGGATGCTCGAGGAGGGTTGTCACGAGCCCGCATTGTGCCACTGGAGGCACTCAGTGTCAATAGACACTGAGTGCCTCTTGGGTAAGCTGCGGCCGTGGACACCACGCCATCTCTGCGCGATCGGAAACGGGCTGCGACCCGTCGCCATCTGATGCTCGTGGCCCTGCGTCTCTTCGAGACCCAGGGCTTCTACGCCACGACCGTGAGTGACATCACGACGGCCGCTGAGGTGGCACGTCGCACGTTCTTCCGCTACTTCCCGACCAAGGTCGACGTGCTCTTCGCCGACCACGACGAGCAAGTGGAGCTGCTGCGCGACACGCTCGCCAATCGTGCCTCCGACGAGTCGATTCTCGACGCGGTCAGACGAGCGACGCTAACGGGCGTCGGCCAGGTTGTCCGCGATCCCGAGCTGTTCCTCACCAGATCGAGGCTCGTCCTGTCGATACCCGATGCCACGGCCCACAGCCGGTACCTCGATGCCGAGTTCGAGGCCGTGATCGCTGAGGCCGAGGCGAATACCCGTCAGGCGAACGCGGCGACCGACCTGCGAGCTCGTGTCCTGGCCAAGGCGGCATGGAGTGCCGCCCGGTCGGCACGAGAGACCTGGGTGGAGAGCGGAGCCCGCTCCGATCCACGCCAACTCGTCAACGACGCCTTCGACCTACTCGACCGAGGACTCGGCTGACCCGGCTCCGAACACCTTCGAGACACCAGGCTGCATCCAGCGTCGCCCGCCGGCCGACAGGCCCACTCCGGAACCTGTCCCTGGTGTCGACAGGCGGCGCGGGGACGACGCCGAGGTGCCGTTCGGGCGCGGCCCGGCCGACCTCGAGCATGTCGTTCGGTGCTGTCGTTCGGTGCGACAGACACGCATCGTTCCCGATCGTGCTTGGGCCAAGGACACAGCGTCGTGCCCGAGGCGGCCGGGATTGAGCGATCCGCGGTACGGTCCGATGTCGAGCAACCGCGGAAGGGTTTGAGGAGTGGCCGGACGGATTGTGGTCTTCGGAGCCACCGGCTACACCGGTGACCTGACGGCTCGGGCGCTCGTGGATGCTGGGGCGCGACCGGTGCTGGCGGGGCGGGACGCCGGCCGCTTGGGCCGCTTGGCGGCCGAGCTCGGCGGCCTCGACACCGCGGTGGCTGATGTGGCCCGCCCGTCATCGGTGCGCGCGCTGGTGGAGCGGGGCGACGTGCTGGTGACCACCGTAGGCCCCTACCTGCGCTTCGGCGGCGCGGCTGTGGAGGCGGCGGCGGATTCGGGTGCCCACTATTTCGACGCGAGCGGGGAAGCGCCGTTCATCCGCCGTGTCTTCGAGGAGTACGGCCCTCGGGCGGAAGCGGCCGAGTGCGCTTTGCTACCGGCGTTCGGCTACGACTTCGTGCCCGGGAACCTGGCGGCCGCGTTGGCGCTGGACGAGGCCACCAGCGGGCGCCTGGCGACACGGATCGAAGTGTTCTACGTGGTCGACGGCGTCGGCGCTAGCGGCGGCACGATGGCGTCCAGCGTCGGCGTCATGCTTCGGCCCGGCTTCGCCTTCCGCTCCGGTCAGCTGACCACCCAACGCCAGGCTGCTCAGGTCGCTTCGTTCGCGTGGCAGGGCCGCCACGGCGCCGGCCTGTCGATCGCGGGGTCCGAGCACCTCTCGCTACCTCGCCTCTTCCCAAACCTGCGCGACGTCCGTGTTTATCTCGGAGTACCCGGCGCCCAGACGTGGCAGCTGCAGGCCGCGTCGGCCGCGCTCGCCCCGGCTCAGGCCATCGAGCCGCTCGGCCGACTCATCGAGACGACATGGTCGAGGGTGCCGCGGGGCTCGACCGGCGGTCCCAGCGAGAGGGCTCGTGGCCGTACGCGGGCCGGAGCGCTGGCACGGGTGCTCGACCAGGATGGCGCCGAGCTCACCGAGGTTCGGCTCGAGGGCCCCGACCCCTACGACTTCACCGCCGCGATCCTGGCATGGGGCGCGATACGCGCCGCCGACAGTCGACTCCAGCGCAGCGGCACGGTGGGTCCGGTGGAGGGGTTCGGCCTCGGCGACCTGCGCGTCGGCGTGGAACAAGCCGGAATGAAGGCGGTGTAATCCACCGACCCACCAGCCGGCACAACGTCCGTGCTTCCAGTCGCGCGGCGCGAGAACGCCGGCTGACCGCCGACGCGACGAGCGAGTAGATGCCGTTCGGTATCGGGTTCCGAAGGTGGCGTCACGACGTTCTCTAGCGGCGTTCTGGGCGGCTGAAACACCGGTCGGATCGGTGCCCGACCGCACTGGCAAGCGTGAGGGCGATACCAGCGGTTGATGACATCGTTGCCCTCGCCGATGCCGGTGTCGACGAGGATCACACCGTCGGGGTGGCGGATCACCCACCCATGAACGGGAGAGCGTTCGAAACGGTCGTGCTCCGGGTGCCAATCGGGCACCATGGTGACTCGCGCCAGTGTTAGACGCTCGATGCGCGGCAGCTCCGACAGTGGCACGGTCTCACCGCAAACCTGCCCCACAACGCGACGATCTCACGTCGGCCCCGGCGCAGCACGCCGACGTGCCGATCTGTGCGCGCCCAAACTGAGCGGATCGACTCGTTCGGGCGCGACATTCTGTGTGCGTTCATTCCGTCTGAGGCCGCCGGTGACCTCGCGCCAGCGGTGAGGTGATCCGCTGCCTCCCGTGACCGAGCACTACAGCAACGGCCGCTTCCTGCCGTGGCGCTTGTTCGCCGCACGGCAAGACGATTGGGCGAGCGTGGCCCATTCCGCTCGCCCGACGCGAAAGTCTGGTCGGCGCGGCATGGTGGCGCGGTGGGTGCTCGTGGATTGCTGCGAGTGCGGTGCACCCGGGGAGCGGCGGCACTCGACCGGGCGCACGGCGACCGACGGCGATCGACAACTCGACGCACACCGCCGCTGTCGCCGGTTGACGGGTTGTGCCGGTCAGGGTGAAGGTCGAGCTGGCCCCGGATGCGGTGTTGCCGAACGCGAAAGGCACAACGAGTGACGCGATGCCGCCGACCGCCTCTGACCGTGTAGGCAGGAGGGAGTGCACTGTCCCGGCAACTGCCGGCGCTTCTGTCAGGTCGGCGACTGGCTGCGCTGTGCTAAAGGATTCGCCGCGCGACCTCAAAGCCCATGATCTGCGGAGCCAGAGAAAGTGTCTCGCTCACCGGCCGTTGCTCGCCGCCCCTCATTGCAACCGGGCCCTCTCCCTGAAGCCCGACGGCGCGAACGGTACGCTCCAGCCGAAGCACCGTCGTCCGAATAGCGATACCGCAGCGTCGCCGCCGCCGCCAGATCCTGGCTTTCGGCCCTCACAGCGCTGCTTCGAGCGGCAGGTACGGTTCTCGCCGAACCTTGGATGACGAAGGAGGGGTCCGACGTGGCATCGATTGCGGACCGAGCGGCGCAGTTCTTCGAAGCGTGCGAGACGGGGAAGGGGTGGGCGGAGTGCAGCCAGTACTGCACGCACGACGCGACGTTCTCCGCTCAGGCCGAGCCCTTGGCTGACATCAAGGACCTGCACGGCTACACCGAGTGGATGAAGGGTTTGTTGGTGCTCATGCCCGATGGGTCCTACGACCTCAAGGCCTTCGCCACCGACGAGGGTCGTGACAGTGTCGTGGCCTACGCCGTGTTCTCGGGGACCCACACCGGCGAGGGTGGGCCCGTTCCCCCGACTGGCAAGCGCGTGAGCACCGACTACGTCTACGTCATGAAGTTCGACGGGGACAAGATCGGGCACATGACGAAGATCTGGCACTCGGGAATCGCCATGCGGGAGCTCGGCTGGGCCTGAGCCGCACGAGCGCCGACGCGCCGAGCGCGCGGCGTGCGCTTGGACCCGGTACGTCGTGCATGCCGCGCCTCGGCGACTACTCCCAACGCGTGATGAATTCCACGATCGCGGGGTTGACTACTTCAGGATCCGAGGCGCTCAGGAAGTGCTGACCCTCTTCGATGACCCGCAGCTCAGCGTTTGTGGAATTGACGAACCGGCCGATCTCATCCTCGGCGTTACGCACCGAGTACACCCGGTCGGCTGTGCCCTGCAGCCATAGCACCGGACACCTCACCTTGTCGAGCCGACCGTGCAAGCCGTCGCGGTCGCGCAGATTGACGCTGATCGTGCGGAGGCGCTGGCGTCCAGCGTCGCCGCTGTAGTTCCGCTGATGTTCGGTGTGCCAGAACGACCGAATGTCTGAGTCGACATCGTCGCCGAGTCCCTCCGCAAGCACCGCGTCGACCAACTCGGTCGGTATCACCCAGTCATCGCCGACGGTCTCCGCCAGCGCATCGATCGCGGGCGTACAGAACTCGACACCGTCCCAGCAGCCGAGGTCGCGGCTGCGCTGGCTCTCGTAGTCCATCGACGTGCCGAGCGGAATGATGCCCTTCACCACGTCGGGCGCCAGCATCGCCATGCGTGCGGCGATCCAACCACCCTGGGAGGTCCCCAGCACGAATGCATCGGGGATGTTGAGCGCCTCGAGAACTTGCAGGTTCGCGATCGCGCTGTCCCAGTACGTGAAGTCGGCGTACGTGGCGCGAGTCTCGCCGTGCCCGTAGGGCTCGATGGCAAGGAGGTTGACCGTCTTGTTCAGCTCCTCATCAACGAACTGCGGCCGATACAACTCGACCGAGGTGCTGAACGAATTCACCATGACCAGCGTGGGCAGATC
>JBKOUV010000123.1:0-5126 GCA_046723555.1 Actinomycetota bacterium
GCTCGCCCGCTACGCGTGACCAGTCGAGTGTTTCGTGCGGTTACGTACCAGCGTCAAACACTCGGGTGGTTGGAAACACTCGGGTGGGTCAGGCTTGGGCCAGGGCGCCGTACACCGCCATGAGGACCGTGGCGGCACGCAGGTCGCCGACCGTGCCCTCGCCCATCTTGCTCATCACGTAGGCGAAGCTGATCCGGGCGTCGAGGTCGATGACCGCGAGGGAGCCGCCCCAGCCGCCCCAGAAGCACGCCCGCTCGCTCGGGCTCACCGGCAGTTCCGGGCTCGAGAGCCCGAAGCCGATGCCGTGGCGCACGACCATGGGGAGCACCAGGTCCGGCCCGTACGTCTGCTCGTCGAACACGGGCTCGATGCCCCGCGGCGACAGCACGCGCACGCCGTTGGCCTCGCCGCCGCAGGCCATCGGTGTGTGGACGAGCGCGACGGCTCGGGCGTTGGCGTGCCCGCCCGCGGCGGGGATCTCGGCCCGCCGCCAGGGGATCGTGGCCGACTCCGCGGCGTCGAGCGGGGGATCGGGGTTGAGCAGGGTGCGCCGCGCGATCGACCCTTCGGCGGCGCCCTCGACGGAAAGCGGGCTGCTGGGCGGGATCACGTGAGCGACGCGAGCGTCGTGCTCCGGCCCGGTGCCGATGTGGAAGTCGGCGCCGATCGGCCCGGTCACCTCCTTGGCGGCGAACTCGCCGATGGTCTGTCCGGTGATCCGCCGCACCACCTCGCCCTCCAGGTAGCCCTGGGTGATCGCGTGGTAGCCGGACGCCGTCCCCGGCTCCCACCACGGCTCTTGGGCGGCGAGCAGCGACGTGACCTTCTCCCAGTCGTAGAGGTCCTCGACGGTGATCGGCTGCTGCCACCCGGACAGGCCGGCGGTGTGGCTCATCACGTGGCGCATCGCGATGTCCCGCTTGCCGGCCGCGCCGAACTCGGGCCACACCTTGGCGACGGGGGCGTAGAGGTCGAGCTCGCCCTGGTCGGCGAGGACCAGGCAGCACAACGCCGACAGGGTCTTGGTCACCGACCAGACGTTGATGAGCGTGTCCCGCTCCCACGGCACGTCCGAAGCGGTGTCGGTGTCGACCGTGCCGCCCCACAGGTCAACCACGAACTCGCCGTCGAGTGTGATCGCCACCGTGGCGCCGACGTCTCTCGGCTCCGCGCCGTCGGCGAAGTTGGCCGCGAACGCCTCGCGTACACCGATGAACCGCTCGTCACAGATCCCCTCGATCTCCATGGGACCGAACGTACTGCGAACCGTGACAACGGCCACCCCCCGGACTGCGCACGACGGTGGGGCGTGCTGGCATGCTGACGACATGTCGATCTTCGAGCACCCGATCAACACGCTCAGCGGGGAACCATCGAGTCTCGCCGAGCACGAGGGTGAGGCCCTGCTGCTCGTCAACGTCGCGTCGCGTTGTGGGCTGACACCCCAGTACAGCGGGCTCGAGGATCTGCAACGGCGCTACTCCGACCGGGGCTTCACGGTGCTCGGCTTCCCGTGCAACCAGTTCGGTGGCCAGGAACCGGGCAGCGCCGAGGACATCGCCACGTTCTGCTCGACGACCTACGGGGTGACCTTCCCGATGTTCGAGAAGATCGAGGTCAACGGGCCCGGGCGGCACCCGATCTACGCCGAGCTCACCACCGTGGCCGACGCCGAGGGCCACGATGGTGACATCCGCTGGAACTTCGAGAAGTTCCTCGTCGACCCGGACGGCCACGTCACGCGGTTCAGCCCGATGATCGCCCCCGAAGCGTCCGAGCTCGTCGACGCGATCGAAGGTGCGCTCCCGCGCTGAGCGCAACGGAAGTCACGGTGTGACATCTGAAACGTTGCCGTAGCGCTGCGAAACGCATACGTTTCGTTTCATGACCTTTGAACCCCCCACGGCTTCGGCCGTCCCCCTCTACGCACGCCCCGAGGTGCATCAACGGCGGTGGTTCCTGCTCGGGGTTCTGTGCCTCTCGCTCGTCATGATCGTGATGGCGGTCTCGTCGCTCAACGTCGCCCTGCCCAGCATCCAGAGCGACCTCGACGCCAGCGCCACGATGCTGCAGTGGATCCTCGACGCCTACGCCCTGGTCTTCGCCGGCCTGCTGCTGGTGGCCGGGGCACTCGGCGACCGGTTCGGACGCAAGGGGACGCTGCTCATCGGGCTCGCCGTGTTCGGCCTTGGCGCCTTGGTTAGCGGGTTCGCCGGTTCGGCCGAGGTCGTGATCGTCGGCCGGGCCATCCAGGGTGCGGGAGCGGCGTTCGTGATGCCGTCCACGCTGTCCCTGCTCACCGCCGTGTTCCCGCCCCACGAGCGGGGCAAGGCGATCGGTACGTGGGTGGCGTTCGCGGGTGCCGGAGGCGCGCTCGGCCCGATCGTCTCGGGCGCGCTGCTCGAGCGCTTCTGGTGGGGTTCGGCGTTCCTCTTCAACGTCCCGGTGGTCGCCATCACCGCCGTTGCGATCGCCGTCTACAGCCCGCGGTCGCGCGACGAGAACGGCACGCCGCTCGATCCCCGCGGTGCGGCCTTGTCGCTCGTCGGCCTGACGGCGCTGCTCTTCGGCATCATCGAGGGCGCGGAACGGGGCTGGACCGACCCCTTCGTCGTCGGCTCGTTCGTCGTCGCCGCCGTGGTTCTCTACGGCTTCGTGCGGTGGGAGATGGTCGCCGAGCACCCGATGCTCCCGATCTCGTACTTCGCCGACCGCCGCTTCAGCGTCGGCAGCGCGGTGATCACGACGTCGTTCTTCGTGATGTTCGGCTGGTTCTTCCTGCTCTCGCTGTACCTGCAGTTCGTGCGCGGCTACTCACCGCTCGAAGCCGGTCTGGCGACGTTGCCACTCCCGCCGATGTTCATCATCCTGTCGCCGCGGAGCGCGGCGATCGCCGCCCGGCTCGGCAGCGGGCGCACCATGGCGCTCGGGTTCCTGCTCGTTGGCGCCGGGTTCGCGCTGCTCGTCCCCGTCACGCCGGACACCCCGTACGTCGTGCTGGCCGCGGCGCTCGCGCTGATGGGCGCCGGGATGGCCATCACCGCCGCTCCGGGCACGACGAGCATCATGAGTGCGGTGCCGCTGAGCAAGGCCGGGGTCGCGTCGGCGGTCAACGACACGACCCGCGAGCTCGGCGGCGCCCTCGGCATCGCCGTCCTCGGTTCGATCGTCAGCTCGCTCTACCGGTCGCGGCTCGACCTCGGCGGGCTGAGCCTGCCGGCTGACGCCACCCATCAGGCCGAGGCATCGGTCGGTCAGGCGGTCACCGCCTCCCGCCAAGTCACTGGCGGCGGCGCCGGCGACCTCGTGCAGCGGGCCGGCGACGCCTTCACCGACGCGTTCGCGCTGACCGCCGTCATCTCGGCGACGATCGTGGTCGTCGCGGCGATCCTGGTGTGGCGCACCTTCTCGTCGGACAAGGAGCTCGCCGCCGAGGCGGCCAGCGTGCTCTCCGAAGACGACCGCCCGGAGCTCGTGGACCTCGCCGCGGAGGGTGCTGCGGCAAACTAGTCGTGGTGCCCGAAACACTCGCCTCCATCGATCCCCGCATCGAACGCACCCGCCGGGTCGTGCTCGAGGCGACGCTCGATCTGCTCGCCGAGCAGGGGTACGGCGCCGTCACCATCGAGGCGGTGGCCGCCCGCTCGGGCGTCGCCAAGAGCACGATCTACCGGCACTGGCCGGGCAAGGTGGAGCTGATCCTGGACGCGTTCCACGAGCTCAAGCCGCCGGTCGCCCCGCCCGCCGGAGCCGACGTGCGGGAGACCGTGATCGCCGTGCTCGAGAACCTCGCGCGCATGGTCGACAAGTCGACGTGGTCGATGTGCCTGCCGTCCCTGATCGACGCCGCCGCCCACGACCCCGAGGCCCGCAAGCTGCACGGCAAGATCTCGACCGAGGGTCGCCGGTCGCTGGTCGACCTGCTCGCCACCGGCGTCGAGCGGGGTGAGCTACCCCCCGATCTCGATCCCGAACTGATGGCGGAGGCGCTCGTCGGTCCGATCCTGCTGCGGCGACTGATGTCGCTGCCGCCGTTCGACCCGGCGCACGTCCGCGTACTCGTCGACCAGTTGATTCCGCCGGTCCAGGCCAAGCCTTAGTGCCCCCCGGCCGAAGTACGGCAACGTTTCGCCGGCCGGATGACGCCCCTCGCTGCGTCCTCGGTCCTCGCAACACGCTCCGCCACTCCGAGTGTTGCTGCGGCCTCGTCCTTGCAAGGGACGCCCCGGCCTCGCCGAAACGCGCAACCGGACTTCTGCCGGCGAGCACTCAGCGACCGAAGTAGAAGTCGTCGACGTAGGCGTTGGCGGCCAGGCCCCCGGCGACGAGACGGATCTCGGCTTGGGCGGCGCGCGCCGGCGCCACCAGCCGGAACCTCGACATCTTCACCCAGGCGCCGCCGGTGGGGTGTCGGCGCGCGTGGAGCACGACGGCGCGGCCGATGGCCCCGCCCGCGCGCGTTCGCCACACCAACTCGGCGCGGAACGTGAACCGGTCCGGCGTGGCCGGGATCCGCACATAGCCAATGAATCGGTTCACCGTGCCGCGCCTCACCGCGACCCGCTGCGAGACCGTGAAGCTCCCCGCGTTGGCCGGATCCTGCAGCCGGCCGCTGAACCGGCCGGTGTGGTGCACTGCCGAGCTGCGCAGGAAGCGGTCGTTCGCCGTCCAGCCGTCGACGAACGAGTTGCGCTCCCAATCGAACTCGAAGCCGTGGTTGGGGAGCTTGTTCGGCGGGACCGGATCGGCCGGTCGGCGCACGCAGTTGTAGATGCTGATGTCGTCGACGAACCATCCGAGGTCGCCGGTGTTCACGTCCGTGCCGATGCGGAAGCGGAACCGAGCCGATCGGCCCGCCAACGAGCTGACGTTGATGCGCGTCGACTGGTAGCCGTGGCTGATGCGGCCGAACGCCCGTCGTCCGGCGAGCGGGTTGCCGCCGCCGGTCGCGATCGTCGCGTTGTAGCCGTTCGCGGCCCGCATGCGGTCGGTCGCGTGCCACGTCGCGCCGTTGTTCGTGCTGTACTCGACGACGCCTCCGTCGAAGGCCGTGCCCCCAAGTCCGGTCTCGAACTGGTAGGCGTGGTCGAAGTAGAGGTAGGTCGTCCGGCCGCGCGGGGTCGCCA
>JBKOUV010000172.1:0-4560 GCA_046723555.1 Actinomycetota bacterium
TCAGCCCGGGGACGTCGGCGACGACGAACTCGGTGGCGTCGTCGAGGCGCACGACGCCGAGGTGCGGCTCGAGGGTGGTGAACGGGTAGTCGGCGATCTTCGGCTTGGCCTGCGAGATCACGCTGATCAGCGTGCTCTTGCCGACGTTGGGAAAGCCGACCAGGGCGACATCGGCCATCAACCGCAGCTCGAGCCGCAGCCAGCGCTCCTCCCCGTGCTCGCCCTGCTCGGCGAACGTCGGGGCCCGGCGGCGGTTGCTCAGGAAGCGGGCGTTCCCCCGCCCGCCCCGGCCGCCGGCGGCGGCGAGCCAGCGGTCGCCATGGTTGAGCACCTCGGCGAGCAGCTCGCCGGTGTACAGGTCGTAGACCGAGGTGCCCTGCGGCACGGCGACCTCGATGTCCTCGCCGCGGCGTCCGTGGAGGTCCTTCCCCTTGCCGTGGGCGCCGTTGCTCGCCCGCCGGTGCGGATGGTCGCGGAACGCCAGCAGGGACGAGACGTTGTGGTCGGCGACCAGCCAGACGTCGCCACCCTTGCCGCCGTCGCCACCATTCGGCCCGCCGCGCACCACCGGCCCTTCCCGTCGGAAGCTGACCGCGCCCGCGCCGCCGTCGCCGCCGCGCACGTTGAGCTGGCACTCGTCGACGAACTGGGACACCTGGTCCACGCTACCGAGGTGGTCTGACACCCCTTCTCTAGTGTGGACCCCGTGAACGAGACGATCGACGACCGTGCCGAGCGCTGGGCGGCGACGATGGCGGGCAGCAGCCTCGGTTCGTCCGCGCCGCGGATCCGTCTCGCCCACGCCGACTCGCACGCCCGGGCCGGCGGCGGGCACGTCGACCGGGAAGCGCGCGAGGCGGGACAGGAGGTCGCCCTCTCTGCCGGTGCCACCCGTGCCGTGGGCGCCGGCCACCGGGCCCGCGCCGAGCAGCCCGACGAGTGGCGCACGTGCTTCGAGCGCGACCGCGACCGCATCCTCCACGCCCCGGCGTTCCGTCGCCTCGCCGGCAAGACCCAGGTGTTCATCTTTCCCGCCGACCACCAGCGCACCCGGCTCACCCACGCCCTCGAGGTCGCCCAGGTCGCCACGTCGGTGGCGCGCGCGCTCGGTCTCAACGTCGCCCTCACCGAAGCCATCGCGCTGGGGCACGACTGCGGCCATGGCCCGGGTGGCCACGCCAGCGAGGATGCCCTGTCGCCGTACGTCTCCGGCGGTTACGACCACGCCCAGTGGGGCGCCGACGTCACCCTCGCCCCGCTCAACCTCTGCGCCGAGACCCTCGACGGCATCCGCAACCACTCGTGGAGCCGGCCGGCGCCGTCCACGCCGGAGGGCGAGGTCGTGTCGTGGGCCGACCGCATCGCCTACGTCTGCCACGACTTCGAGGACGCCGTGGCGGCCGGGATCGTGTCGGCGGAGATGCTGCCCGGTCTCGTCGCCGACCGCTGCGGCATCGACCGGTCGCGCCAGCTCGGGACGTTCATCCGGGCGATGGTGTCCGCCGCCGCCGAGTCCGGGCGCATCGGCATGGTCGAGCCGGTGGCCGATGCGCTGGCTGAGTTCCGTCGATTCAACTACGAGCACGTGTACCTGCGACCGGCCAGCCGGGCCCAGGCCGACGCGGTGGTCATGGTGCTGCGTGCCCTGGTCGAGCACTACGCCGACCGACCCCATCTCCTCCCCGACCCACCGCCCGCCGCCGGAGGCACCGACGAGGCCGTGCGCGCCGCCGTCACCTACGTCGCCGGGATGACCGACCGCTTCGCCTGCCGCCAGGCGGTGGGCCTACTCGACTGGGATCCGGCCAAGCTCCCGGCCGGCGTCAGCTGACGACAGTTTGGGCTCGGACTCTGGGCTGGATTCGTCCCAACCAGTCATCTGGGCGGGATTCGTCTCACCTGTCGCGACGATTTCCGCCCAGATCCACCAAAGGCGCGGGCGTCACCGGACCCGGAAACCCGTGAGGCCCTCGGGTACCTCCTGGGTGACGTCAATGGCGGTCACGTCGGCTCGGGGTGGGCCGACGCGACACCAGGCGACGACCTCGGCGACGTCGGGCTCACGCCCCTCGAACACGGCCTCCACGGTCCCGTCGGCGCGGTTGGCCACCGAGCCGGCGACGTTCCGGACCTCGGCCTCGCGCCGGCAGGACTCGCGGAACCACACCCCCTGCACGTGGCCCGAGACCACGACCCGGTAGCGGACCAGGGAAGCGCTCAGGCGACCGGGTTGACGTCGACGACCTTGCGACCCTTGCGCTCGCCGAACTTGACGTTGCCCTCGACGAGCGAGAAGAGCGTGTCATCGCCCCCGATGCCGACGTTGCGGCCGGGGTGGAACTTGGTGCCCCGCTGGCGCACGATGATCGTGCCGGCGGCGATGCGCGTGCCGTCGTACACCTTCACGCCCAATCGCTGGGCGGTGGAGTCACGGCCGTTGCGGGTGGACCCGCCACCTTTGGTCTTCGACATGTCAGCCCCTCACTCGGCGGTGATCTTGGTGATCTCGACGACGGTGTACCGCTGGCGGTGGCCGTAGTGGCGGCGCTGGTTGGTGCGCCGCTTGTAAGTGAAGCCGCGGATCTTCGGACCCTTGGCGACCCCGACCACCTTCCCCGTGACCGAGACGCCGGCGAGCTGGTCCGGCGTGGCGAGCACGCGGTCCCCGTCGACCAACAGCTTCGGGCGCAGGGTCACCTCGTCGCCCTCGGCGGCATCGAGGAGGTCGACCTGCACCTGTTCGCCCTCGGCGACCCGCTGCTGGTTGGCGCCGGCTTCGATCACTGCGTACATAGCGATCGGCCAGACTACCTGGGCGGGGCGGGGAAACCGCCGACGGCCTCCTCGAACGCGCCCGCCACCCGCAGGCACGTGGCGTCGGCGAAGTGCTTGCCGATGATCATCAGCCCGACCGGGAGCCCGTCGACGAGGCCGGCCGGCACCGACGTTGCCGGGTGGCCGGTGACGTCGAAGGGCGCGGTGTTGGGGATCATCTCCAACGCCCGCATCAGGTACTCCTCCCGTGGTGCGTCCGGTCCGACCAAGGTCGTCGCGGTGATCGGCAGGGTCGGCATCACCAGGACGTCGCAGTCGGCGAGGGCGGAGTCGTACGCCGCCCTGAGCTCGTAGGCCAGGTTGCGGGCCATCGCGTAGTGGCGGCCGAAGTCGTTCTCGATGGTGTAGCGGCCGGCGAGCAAAACCAGCTTCACCGTCTCCGAGAAGCGGCTCGCCCGCTCCCGCCTCTGACGACCGTAGAACTCGATCAGCTCCGGGTCGTAGAGCCCCTTCCAGTTCATCCCGAAGGCGTTGCCGTCGATCATCTGGGCCGTGGCCCCCTCGGTGGCGACCACGTTCCAGACGTGCATCGCGTCGGTGTGCCACGGGACCGAGACGTCCTCGACCTTGAGCCCGGCGCTGCGCAGCGTCTCGGTGGCCTCTCGAACGGTCTCGTCGACGCGCGAGTCGGAGAGGTCCGGCAGCCCGAACCCCTCGGCGACGACCCCGACCCGGAGGCCGCCGGCCCCCGTGCCGAGCGCGGACACGTAGTCGATCGCGGGTACCCCGCCCGACTGCCGGGAGTCGAAGCCGTCGTAACCCGCCATCACACCGAGCATGAGGGCGGCGTCGCGGACCGTGCGGGTGATCGGACCCAGGTGGTCGATCGTGAACTCGATGGGGAACGCCCCGGTGTACGGCACGAGGCCGTGCGTCGGCTTGTGACCGACGGTGCCGCTGTACGCGCTCGGGATGCGCACGGAACCGCCCTGATCGCCACCGGTGGCCATGTCGACCGCGCCGGCCGCGACCAACGCCGCGCTTCCGCTCGATGACCCGCCGGCCGACCGCTCGAGGTCCCAGGGGTTGCGCACGGGACCGGTGCGTGACGTGTGGCTGCCACCGGAGAAGCACAGGTCCTCGCAGACCGCCTTGCCGGTGATCGTCGCGCCGGCGGCGAGGAGCCGCGACACGATCGTCGCGTCCCGGGTCGGCACGAAGCCCTCGACCGTCTCCGAGCCGTTCATCATCGGGACCCCGGCGACCATCGTGTTGTCCTTGATCGCGACCGTGCGCCCGGCGAGCGGGCCGGATCCGGCCTCCGCGATCTCGGTGCGGACGTACCACGCGCCGAGCGGGTTGTCGGCGTCGTCGGGCCGGTGCCAGGGGCGGTTCGTCGGAGCGGCCGGGGCCGTGCGGGCGTACAGCTCCTCGAGCGCGGTCCACGAGCCCAACAGGCTGGTGACAAAGGGTTCGAACGACGCCAGGTCGGCGTCGGACAGGTCGAGCCCGTACTGGGAGGCGATGCGGGCGAGCTCGGCGTGGTCGGGCGGTTGCACGGGCATGCTCATCCCCTTTCATTGCGTTCCCCGGCCACGCAGGCCGGTGGGAACGAAGGTAGCCCTAATCGAGGAGGGCGTGATCGACGATGACGCCGCGGCCCTCGCAGTTCGGGCAGACCTCGGAGAACTCGGTGAGCAGGCCCTCGCCGATCCGCTTCCTGGTCATCTCGACCAGACCGAGGTCGGAGATGTCGAACACCTGGGAACGCGTCTTGTCCCGCGA
>JBKOUV010000144.1:0-9319 GCA_046723555.1 Actinomycetota bacterium
ACGACGAGACGGAAGTCGTCCGTGCCCTCGGGATCGTCCACGCCGCCCAACGACAGCGCCACCACCCCGCGCTCGCCGCGCTCGGAGTAGCCGTCGACCGTGACCGTGAGGTCGCCGACCCGGACTGGCTCACCGACCCGCGCCGCGGGCGGCGGCTCGTCCTCACCGGCGATCCGCAACAGCTGCACGACGCCGGCGACGAGGATCAGCAGGCCGCACGCGACGGCGAGGAGCAGCAGCGTGCGGGTGCGCACCGGCGCAGGATAGGGGCGAGCGGCCGCCGCCGATCAGGCGATCGGGCCGGGAGCGTGGCGAGCGGGCGTTTCGGTGGCGTTCAAGCATGGTCACGGGACTGGCGACGCCCTCCTCGGCGGTCAGGTCCACCGCGGGCCGGTCGACTCGGCGGCGCACGAGTCGTCGACCGGAGCACCCGGGTCGGCGACGAAGTCGGCGAGGATGAGCGTGAGGCAACCGTCGGCGATCGACGCGGCATGGCCGAGCCCGGCCGTCAACACGAACGTCGACCGAGCGAGCGTGGACGCGGCCCGCTCGCCGTCCTCCGGTGGCGTGCGGGGGTCGTAGCGGTCGCCGAAGACCAAGGCGGGCACGTCGCTCCGGACCGGGTCGTTGAATGACCCGTCGACCGGTGATACGTCCCACGTCGCGCACCGCTCGGTGCCGAGCCCGAGGCTCAACAGCGTGCCGTACTCGGGGTGCCGGCCGAGCACATCGGACTCGTCGTCACGGTCCAGCCGTTCCCGGTCGGCGCAGTCCACGACGACGGCCACCCCCTCGGCGATGCCCGAGACGTCGTCGAGCCCTCTCCCTGCCAACTCCGAAACGATGGCGGCGGCCGCGGGCCCCCGCTCGCGCAGCGGTTGCACCAGCGACGGCAAGGCGGCGATGACGGCCGCGTCGTACATGCCGTTCCAGGTGCCACTGACCACGTCGTCGCCGGTGATGACCAGCTTCTCCGGCTCGCCGACGGGTCCGTCGATCGTGGTTTCGTAGGGATCGGCGTTCCACTCGGCGACGAGGTCGGCGAAGTCGGCCTCGAACGTCGGGTAGCGCTCGTGGCAGGTCCGGTCCTCGTGGCAGCCGGCGAAGAGCTCGGTGAACACGCGCTCGGCATGCTCCTCCGCGGCACGCGCGTCGTTCGGCACGTCGGGCGGGTACACCGAGTCGAGCACCACACTCCGGACGGCGTCGCCGTCGACCCGGAGCAGCTCGAGGGCGACGGTGGTCCCGTACGAGCGGCCGAAAAGGTTCCACCGGTCGATCCCCAACGCCTCGCGAAGGTCGCGGACGTCGAGGGCGGTCGTCGGAGTGTCGAACTGTTCGAGGTCGATGTCTTCGTCGAGCAGCCGGCCGTGACACGCTCGCAACGCCGCGTCGACTCGCCCTCCCTCGACGTCGGGCGGGTCCGCCGCGGTGAGCGCGGCGGCGGCGGCCGGCGCCACCTCGGGACAGTCGAGGCTCGGCGTCGCCGCGCCCGTTCCTCGCTGGTCGAACAGGATCACGTCTCGTCGGCCGGCGACGCCGTGGGTGAGGAAGTACCTGGCGAGGTCGCGGCCGGCGTACCCGGGGCCACCCGAGAGGTACACGATCGGGTCCGGTGCTCGGCTCGCCGCTTCGCTTCGCACGATCGCGACCGGTAACTCGGCGTCGTCGCCGTCGGGATGCGTGCGGTCGATCGGCACCGTGAGGATTCCGCACTCGACTCGCGGACCCCTCGGAACGACCGCGTCGCACGGCGCGTCGCGGTATCGGGCCGCGTACGTCGGCCGAATCGTCGTCGGGCGGTGAGCGGCACCGGAATCACGGGTGGCTCCGTCGTCCGAGCCACACGCCCCCACGACGAGCAACGCCAGCAGCGGCGCTCCGAACCGAGCCGCTACCTGCAGTCGCCCGCATCGGTGTCGTCCATCCACACGCGTGCTGTCATCGTGCGCACCGAGCACACCTCGCCGCCGCCGCGAACGACGCACTCCGAACGCCGCATTTGCAGCACACGCGGAATTACCCTCGGCCTGTGGCCGACACTGGTCCGCCGTCGTTGAGCGGAGGATTCCTCGGCCTGCTCGAGCCGCACGATCGCCGCGACCTGCTCGGGCTCGGCCGGCGCCGCCGGTACGGGCGGCGCACCCCGATCATCGTCGAGGGTGACGAGGGCGACGCGGTCTTCGTCGTGCTCGCCGGACGCGTCAAGATCACCGTGGTCACCTCCGACGGTCGCGAGGTCGTGCTCGCCATTGACGGGCCCGGCGATGCGATCGGATACTTCGAGGCGCTCGACCACGCCGTCGGTCCGCGCATCGCGACGATCACCGCGTTGGAGCCGGTCGAGTGTCAGGTGCTGACCGGCAACGAGTTCCGCTCGTTCGTCGATGGTCACCCTGCGGTTGCCACGGTTCTGCTCCGGTGGATCATCCGCCGGCTGTGGGCATCCGACCACCGGCGGATCGAGTTCGGCGCCCTCGATGTTCCTCATCGCCTCGCCCGATTCATCCTCGAGCTCGCCGATCGGCATGGCCGGCCGGATCACGGCGGCATCGAAGTCGACATCCCGCTCACTCAGGACGAGCTCGCCAGCCTGATCTCGGCGTCCCGGGACTCCGTCGTCCGAGCGTTGACGTCGCTGCGGAACCGGGGGCTGGTGTCCACCGCCCGGCGTCGGATCGCGATCACCGACATCGACGGACTCCGCCGCTACGCAGGCTGACGCCCACGTTCTTGCGTTCGGTCAGTCGGCCGGCTTGCCCCCGCTGACCTGATACTCGTCGTCGCCGGTGATCTCGACGGTGAACTGGTAGGTCGTCCCATCGTCGCCGATGGCGGTGCAGGCGAACGTCGTGCCCACGTCGGTCGACGCCGGCTCGTCGCACGTCGCGTTGGAGAGCGCCACGCCGACCTGTGACTCGACCGGACCCCCGTCGTCCTCGATGAACTCCTCCGCGTCGGAGCGGAAGTCACTGTTGCCGGGCGCCAGGATGTGGCCGAAGATCGTGGCGCTGGCGGCGTCGCTGTCGAACCCGGATTCGAACGCGTCGGAGATCTCCTCGCCGATCGTCTCGATCTCGTCCCGGTCGAGCGCGTGGAGCCCGGCCAGCAGCTGCTCGGACAGCGTGGCGACCGGGCTCAGGTACCACTGTCCGTCGACCTGCTTGACGATGAACCCCGGGTTCTCGTAGTCGGAGAAGGCGTCCTGGAGGGTGTTGATCAGTTTCTTCACCGGCTCCGGATCGTCGAACATCTCGTTCAGCGTCGACGTGTCACCGGCGAGGTCGCAGCTGTTCACGTTCTCGTCCCCACCGCTCAACTTCCAGCAGCCGTCCTCGTACTCGACCGTGACGGTCTCGTCCTCGGCCGTGACATCTACGCGCAGGTAGTCGATGCTGAGCGATCGGGTGTCACCGGAGCCCGACACCGTGTATTCAGGGTCGGCGATCTTCAGCGTCACCCCTTCATCGGCGACGGCCTGGTCGAGGCTGGCTTGGGCGTCGTCGAGGAAGATGGGCGCGTACCGCTGCAGCGCCTGGAACTCGTCGGGGTTGAGCGAGGCGATGATCGCCTCGAGGTCGAGTTTCTGGACACCGTCGAGGAACGCGTCGACGGCGTCCTCCGCGCTGTCTCCCCCTGCCGGCGTCACGCCCTCGGCCGGGATGTCGACCGGCTCCTCGGCGGTGCGGCGGGCGTTCTCGGCGACGGAGTGGAAGATGCTGAGGTACCACCGCCCGTCCTGCTCGACGGCGGTGATCGGGAACGTCTCGAGCTCCTCGTCGGGGTCGCCGGAGGCGTCGAGATCGGACAGGTCGGCGTCGTCCGGCAGGTTGTCCTTGACGAGATCCCCGAGCGGGAGCCGCTCACCGTCGATCGTCCCGGTCCCCCGCGCCGAGATCTCCAGGTTGACGATGTCGTCGACGTTGGTCCGATCGACCTTCACCTGCTCGTCGTGCAGCTCGATGTCGACGCCGGCGACGTCTGCGAGCGAGGCGTCGGCGCTGAGCACCTCGATCCGGGAGAGCTCGTCCGTGAGCTCGACCAGTGGGTCCTTCAGCGTCTCCCGCTCGCCGGGCAGCAGGACGTCCATCATCCCGAGCACGTCCTCGTTCTCCATGGCACTGAGCAGCGCCAGCCCGGCCTCTTCAGGCGTCGCCGCGCCGCCGCCGGCGCTGTCGCTGACCAGGCGGGACACGCCGAAGACGGCCGCGCCGATGACGGCAGCCCCTCCGACGGTGGCGGCGATGATGACGGCAGGTGAACGCTTGCGCGCCGGAGCCGGCGGGTAGGTCGGCTCGAGCTCGACGGTAGGGATCGACGGGTAGGCCGCAGCAGCGTTCGGATCGGGAGGTTGCCAGGGTCCGCCGTCACTCACGATTCGCTCCTCATGGTCGAGTGCACGAGGGTCGCAGCCTACCGACGGCGTCCTCGAGCTTCCGTTGGGTCGTACCCTCTTTGAGTGCGCGTTGCGGTCTCCGGTTCACACGGGTTGATCGGTTCGGCGTTGCTCGCCCATCTCTCGGCGGCGGGGCACGACGTCGTCCGGCTGGTCCGGTCAACTCCGGCGCCCGGCGACATCCCGTGGGATCCCGAGAAGGGGGAGCTGGACGCGGGCGCGCTGACCGACGTCGACGCAATCGTCAACCTCGCCGGCGCCGGGATCGGAGACCACCGCTGGACCGGCGAGTACAAGCGGCAGATCCGCGAGAGCAGGGTCCGCGGGACGACGTTGCTGTCCGAGGCGCTCGCCGCCAGCGAGGCCGGCCGTCGCGTGCTCCTGTCGTCGTCGGCGATCGACTACTACGGCGGCCGCGACGACGAGGTGCTCGACGAATCCTCCCCGTCCGGGACGACTTTCCTCGCCGGTGTCTGCCGGGACTGGGAGGCGGCAACGGCGGCTGCCGAGTCGGCGGGCGCCCGCGTCGTGCGCTTCCGCACCGGGATCGTCCTGTCCAAGGCCGGTGGGGCGCTGAAGAAGTTGCTGCCGCTGTTCAAGCTCGGCCTCGGCGGCCGCTTCGGGTCGGGACGTCAGTGGATGAGCTGGATCTCGATCGACGACGAGGTGCGGGCGATCGAACACCTGCTGGCCAGCGACGTGGCCGGCCCGGTCAACCTCACCGCACCGACTCCGGTCACCAACAGCGACTTCACCAAGATCCTCGGGCGGGTGCTCGACAAGCCGGCGCTCGTGCCGGTGCCCCGCTTCGGACCGAGCCTCCTGGTCGGCCGGGAGGCCGCCGAGACCCTGCTCTACACCGGCCAGCGCGTCGTGCCGCGTGTGCTCCAGGCCGACGGCTTCGAGTTCGCCCACCCCGACCTCGAACCCGCCCTCCGCGCCGTCCTCGGCCGTTGAGCAGCCCGCTCAGCGGTAGGAGTCGGCGAGCTGGGCCATCTTGGTGCCGTCGAGGTAGTAGCGCCGGGCCCAGATTCCGGTCGGCGCCTCGCCTTCGTCGGGCATCCGCCACGTCGTGACCCGGGCGTCGGTCAGGTCGACCGCGATCAGCGCCCGAGGCTGGTCGATGGTGTTCTCGATGTACGCGTCGGCGACATCGTCCGGCACGTAGCGGCAGGCGATCGCCCGGTACAGGTCGCGCCAGTCATCGTCGGCACCCGGCTCGTAGAGAGTGCGCGCCGTCCCCTGCACCGTCACCTTGCGGTACGGCAGCGGGTCCTCGTCGATCGACAACCCGACCCGCTGGTCACGGCGCAGGTTGGCGAGGAACGCAGCCGGCGATCGTGGCGTGAACACGACGTCGTCACCTTGGCGGATGAACCACGTCGGCACGACCCGCGGCCAGCCATCCTCGTCGACCGTGGCGATGCGCACGAGGTGCCCGGGCTCGTCGAGGAACCTGCGGACCTCGTCGGCGGTCATCTTCGGCATCCGGTACCTCCCGTCAGAAGAGATCCCAGTAGCTCGGGCGGGCGCGCATCTGCTCCGCAGTCTCCTCGAGGATGACGCGGCCCGACCGCATCACGTAGACCCGATCGGTGATGCGCAAGGCCTGCCCCACGTTCTGCTCGAGCAGTAGCACGGCGAGCCCCTCGGTGTCGGCGAGCTCCCGCACCCGGTCGAAGATGTGCTGCACGACGGCCGGGGCGAGGCCGAGCGACGGCTCGTCGAGCATCAGCAGCCGTGGGCTGGCCATCAGCAGCAGTCCGAGGCTGAGCATCCGCTGCTGGCCACCGGACAGCGTTCCCGCCCGCTGCTGCGCCCGCTCGGCGAGGATCGGGAAGAGCTCGTGGACCTGGGCCATGCGGTCCTTGCGCCGCGCCGGGTCGGGCTCGTTCGCCGCACCCAGGAGCAGGTTGTCGAGGACCGAGAGGTCCGAGAACACGAACCGCTCCGACGGGATCATCGCCATCCCGGCCTTGACGTTGGCCCGGAACCCGGCCCGGGTGACGTCGCGCCCGTGGTACACCACCCGCCCGCTGTGGGCCGGGTTGAGGCCGAGCACGGATCGGATCGTCGTGGTCTTGCCGGACCCGTTGTGCCCGAGCAGTGTCACGATCTCGCCGGCGCCGACGTGCACGTTGACGTCGAACACGACCTGCTTGCGCCCGTAGCCGCCGTAGAGATGCTCGATCGCGAGCACGTCGGTCGCGGTGCCGACCCCAGCCGGCCGTGCGCCGTCAGACAGTTCAGACCGTTCCAAAGTACGCCTCCGCCAACCGTTCCGAACCGGTCAGCTCGCCGATCGTGCCTTCGGCGGTGATCCGGCCGAGCTCCATGAAGTACGTGTGGTCGGCGAGCCGGCCAACCACGTGGAGGTTGTGCTCGACGATGCAGATCGTCCGTCCCCGCTCGCGCAGCGACTCGATCAGCCCGAGCATCGTGTCGACCCAGACGTCGTCGATCCCGCTCGCCGGCTCGTCGAGCAGGATCACCTCGGCCTCGGTCGCGAGCACGCGGGCGAGCGAGACCAGCTTCGTCTGGCCATAGGACAGCGCGCCCGTCGGCATGTCGGCGAGCTCCTGCATCCCCACGAACTTGAGCCATCCCCGCGCCTTCTCCACCGCGTCGGCCTCGACGCGACGGACCGCGCCCGGGCGGGCGAACAGCGACGGCACCCGCTCCCCCGGCTGACCCGGCACCGCCATCGCCACGTTGGTGACGCACGACAGTCGCTGGAACAGGCGCACGTCCTGGAACGAGCGCACCATCCCGCCGCGGGCGACGTCGTCGGGGGGCGAGCCGACGAGCTCGACCCCGCGCAGCCGTACCGACCCGTGATCCGGCGGGATGAAGCCGGTGAGCAGGTTGAACACGGTCGTCTTGCCGGCCCCGTTCGGACCGACGAGGGCGGCGATCGCCCCTTGACGCAAGCTGAAGGTGAGGTCGTCCGCGGCGACGATCCCGCCGAACCGCTTGGACAGCCCCGACACCTCGAGCACCACCGGCGCCGTCGCCCACAGCCCGGCCCGAGCGCGCTCGAGGTCGCCGTTCCCGGTGACCGCCGTGCCGGCCGTGATCGTCGCCGTCTCGTCGAGGAACTCGTGCTCGGCCCGGGCGAGTTGGGCGACGTCGGCGCTCACCTGCGGCACCCAGCCCTCGGACCGCACCATCTCGACGCGCCCGGCGATCGGCTGCTGCTGGCGCCGCACCCAGCGCAGCAGGGAGAAGCCCTCGGGCAGCACGCCCTCGGGGCGTAGACGCATCATCACGACGAGGAGCAACCCGTAGACGATGAACTGGACGAAGAACGCCTTGTCGGCGCTGATCCCGATGACTCGTGTGAGGATCGGGTCGAGCGACGCCAGCACGAGCGCACCGACGACCGAGCCGGTGAGGTTCCCCATCCCGCCGAGGATGACCATGGCGAAGATCGTCAACGAGATCGAGAACCCGAACAGGCTCGGCGTCGCCAGGTGCTCGAACGCCGAGAACAGACCCCCGGCGAGGGCCGCCAGCGCCGACGTGATCGCGAACACGCTGAGCTTGAACCGGAAGACGTTCTTGCCCAGCGCCTGCACGGCCTCGCCGTCCTCCCGGATCCCCCGGAGCACGCGCCCGTACGGCGACTCACCGAGCCGGTCGGTCAGCCAGTAGGTGAACGCGGCGACCGCGAGCAACGGCAGCACCCAGTCCCGCGGGTGGGCCAGCGACCACCCGAACAGCTCGGCCGTCGGCAGGTTGATCAGCCCGTACGTACCGCCGAGTTCGGGGAACGTGGTGAACGCGCCGATGATCACCGACGAGATCGCGAGCGTGAGCAGGATCAGGTACTCGACGGACAACCGCATCGCCGGAAGGGCGACGATGGTGCCGACGACGAAGGCGATGGCGATGCCGATCGCCAGCGCCGGGAGGAAGTTCCAGCCCTTGGTGAGCGTCAGGTAGCCCACGGTGTAGCCACCGATCGCGCCGAACGCCGCGTGGGCCACCGACACCTGCCCGGCGAAGCCGAGCAGCAGGTTCAGCGAGAGGGCGAAGATCACGTAGATGAGGGCGATCCCGCTGTAGAAGAGCCAGATCTCCATGGGCGCTCAGCTCCCTCCGGCGGGTCGGAGCCGCCGCCACCACGCCCGCGGGTCGTAGGCGAGCAGCACCAGATACACGAGCAACACGACGAACACGACGAGCTGGTTCCAGCGGACCTCGAGCCACATCGTGCTCCACTGCTCGATGAGGCTGACGATGATCCCGGTCACGAACACCCGGAAGGGCGGGCTGGCGGTGCCGGCCAGGAAGGCGACGACGAAGGCGAAGATCACCGGCTTGAACCCCATGTCCGGCGCCACCGAGAACTTGACCCCGAACCAGAACGCGGCAACCCCGCACATCAGCGAGCCGATGAGGAAGCAGACGAGGTAGATCCGGTTGGGGTCGATCCCGATGACCCGGGCCATCTCCGGGTTGACGCGGGTCGCCTTGATCGAGCGTCCGAGGCCGGTGAACCGCAGCAGGCCGGCCAGGGCGGCCACGAACACGACGGCGGTGACCACCTGCCACACGTCGACCCACCGGAAGACGACCGAATCGCTCCAGCGGACCGTCGTCCGCAGCCCGTCGGGTGCGCTGGCGAGCTGCTGGGCGGCCGAGCTGTACAACAGCCGGATCAGGTTCTCCCCGGCGATGCCGATGCCGAGCGAGGCGACGAACACGGCGAGCAGGGCGTTGGCGCCGGCGCGCGTCGCAAGAGGCCGGTAGACGACGCGCTCGATGAGGACGCCGACGATCCCGACCGAGAGGATCCCGAGCACGGCCGAGATCCAGAACGGGATCCCGACCCGCTCGGCGTAGGTGAACACGAGGTACCCGGCGAGCGCGTAGGTGAAGCCGTAGGCGAAGTGGAACCGTCCGGACACCCCCAGGATC
>JBKOUV010000099.1:0-15420 GCA_046723555.1 Actinomycetota bacterium
TCGAGCAGCGTCGCCCCGCTGTCGCGCAACCATTCGACGAGGGCGACGAGGGCGACCTTGGACGCGTCCGTGGCGGTGTGGAACATCGACTCGCCGGCGAAGAAGCGCTCGATCCGCACGCCGTAGAGCCCGCCGACGAGCGCGCCCTCGTCGTCATAGCACTCGACCGAGTTCGCCCACCCGAGGCGGTGGAGGCGCGTGTACGCCCGGATGAACATCGGCGTGACCCAGCCGCCGGGACGACGCGGATCGGCGCAGCGCACCATCACCTCGGTGAAGCTGGTGTCGCGGCGGATGTCGAAGCGGCGGTAGCTGCGCCGGAGCGAGCGGCTCACGCGCAGGCCATCGATTGGGATCACGGCCCGGGGATCGGGCGAGAACCAGGCGATGCGACGGCGGCCGTAGGGCATCGGGAACAGGCCGTGGCGGTACGCGGCGAGCAGTGTGCCCGGTTCGAGGTCACCGCCCACGGCGACGATGCCGTCGTCGTCGGCGTGCTCGGGTGACGGCAGCCGCCAGCGAGTTGGCTGCGGTTCGATCGGCACCGGGCGCCTTGGCACGGACCAACTAATACTCGTAGAACCCACGCTTGGTCTTCCGTCCGAGATGGCGGGCGGCGACCATCCGGCGCAGCATGGGCACCGCCGCATAGTTGGGGTCGCGGAACTCGGCGTACAGCGAGTCGAGGATCGCCACCGCGGTGTCCAGCCCGACGAGGTCGAGCAAGGCGAGCGGCCCCATCGGGAAGTTGCAGCCCCCTTGCATCGCGGTGTCGATGTCCTCCCGCGACGCGGTGCCCTGCTCGAGCATCCGCACGGCGTTGTTGAGGTACGGGAACAGCAGCGCGTTGACGACGAAGCCGGCCCGGTCGACCACCTCGATGGCGTCCTTGCCGCACGCAGTGGCGAACGCCAATGCCGCCTTGATCGTGTCGTCGCTCGCCGTGAGCGGACGCACGACCTCGACCAGGCGCATCACCGTCGCCGGATTGAAGAAGTGGATGCCACACACTCGGTCGGGCCGCTGGGTGGCCATCGCCAGCTCGACGACGGGCAGCGTCGACGTGTTCGTGGCCAGGATCCCCTCGGGCTTGACGATGTGCTCGAGCTCGGCGAACAGCTCCCGCTTCGTCGGCAGGTCCTCGACCACGCTCTCGATGACGAGATCGCACTGCGCCAGCCGCCCCAGCTGATGGGTGGACGTGATGCGCTCGAGGGCGGCGTCGCGTCCTGCCCCGTCGAGCTTGCTCCTCTCGACCTGGCGGTCGAGGCTCGCCGCGACGGCCGCCACCACCGCTTCCGCCCCGTCCCGCCGCCGTGAGCGGACGACGACATCGAACCGGGCGCGGGCGACGACTTCGACGAGACCCTGGCCCATGATCCCTGACCCGACGATGCCCACCGTGGTGATGTCAGCCACGGCCAAAGCGTAGTTACCGCCCGGTAGCACGACACCTTTCACCCACCGTTCATTGTGTTCACGAAGCCTTCAACGTCCGCGCCGATACCGTCGTCGGTGTGACCGCCGCTTCCTCCACGGCATCCGCAATCGTCGATGACCAGCGCCGCACGATCGCGCTCGAAGGGGCACACAACGTCCGCGATCTCGGTGGCTACCCGCTCGCCGACGGCCGCACGATCGCCTGGCGCCGGCTGTTGCGCGGTGACGGGCTCCACGGCCTGACGGCCGATGACCTGGTCGTCCTCGGCAACTTGGGTCTGCGCACGGTCATCGATCTGCGCCGGGAGGACGAGGTCGCCGAGCGGGGCACGTTTCCGGTCGAGCGCCTGCCGGTGGACCTGGTCCACGTTCCGATCATGGACTCGACGTGGATGAACCTCGAGATCCCCGACTTCTCGGATCGTCCCGACCCCGACGTGGCGTTCCTCATTTGGGCGTACGCGGACATGCTCGCCGTCGGTGGGCCCCGGTTCGGCGAGGCGATCCGGCGTCTCACCCACCCCGGGTCGCTGCCCGCGATCTTCCACTGCGCCGCGGGCAAGGACCGCACCGGGATGCTCGCCGCGCTCCTCCTCGCTGGCATCGGCGTCGACGAGGAGATCGTCGTGGCCGACTATGCGCTCACCGCGGTGTCGATCACCCGGATGCGCCAGTGGTACGCGGCCAACCGGCCCGACGTCGCCGAGCAGATGGCCGAGGTGCCGTCGATGTTCTTTGCCGCTCGCCCGGAGGCGATGCACCACTGCCTCGACCAGCTGCGGGCGGCGCACGGGTCGATCCGCGGCTACCTGGCGACGCTCGGTGTCGACGACACCACGCTCGAGGCGCTCGCCGAGATCCTCACCCGCGAACCTTGAGCTGAGACCGCGGGTGCCGTGGTCGGCGTGCCGTACCATCGGCTGCCGTGGGAGGAACGATCGCGCTCGTCGGTGGGGGACCATTCCGGGCCAACGACCAGTTGGACCGAGAGCTCCTGCGGGCGGCGGAGGCCGACCGGGTGGTGGTGCTCCCCACGGCCGATGCCTTCGAGGCACCGGGGGAGCTGGTGGCCGCGGCGATGTCATGGGGCGAGCGACTGCGGGTCGAGGTCGACGCGCTGATGGTGATGCAGCGCCACGACGCCGACGAGGCGGGAGCCGCCGACGCGGTCCGCGCCGCCCGGGCCGTGTATCTCGTCGGGGACTCGTCGATGCACCTGCGCAGCGCGCTCAAGGAGACGTCGGTGTTCGCCGCCCTCGCCGACGTGCTGGCCGGAGGCGGACTGCTCGTGGCCGTTGGTTCGTGCGCCGCGGCGGTGTGCGATCCGATGCTCGACCAGCGGGGCGGTGCGTTCACCCTCGGCCTCGGGCTCGTGCGGGGGATGGCCGTGATCCCGGAGGCCGAGACGTGGAGCGAGGAGCGGCTGCAGCGAACGCTGTCGCTCGCTGATACCGCCGTGGTGGAGCTACCGACGGGGTCGGCGGTGGTCCTGCACGACGGCGAGTGGGAGCTCACCGGTACCCCGCCGCCGACCGTTCACGGCGAGCTCAGCGCGTTCCGCTCTCCGTGATCTCGACGCTGTCGAGGGTGACCTCGCGGGTAGGGGTTTGACCGTCGTCCCCCGCGAGGGCGAGGATGTTCCGGACGACGTTGAGGCCTTCGGTGACGTCGCCGAACACCACGTACGTCCCCTGAGCATTCAGTCTGGAGGCCTTCGGCCCGGCGACGAAGAACCACTGCCCACCCGCCGAATTCGGCGCCTGGGTGCGGGCCATCGCCAGCTGCCCGGCGTGGTAGGTGAACCCGCTGGCCTCGTCGGGGATCTCATAGCCCGGGGAGTCGGTGTTCGTCCGCCCGCCGCCCTGGATGATGTCGATGCTCGGGTCGGTGCGGAAGATCAAGGTGTCGTCGTAGTAGCCGTAGCGGGCCAGCGTGACGAAGTTGTTGACCGTGCCCGGCGTGGTGGCGGTGTCGAGGTCGACGACGATGTCGCCCTCGCTCGTGTGGAACGTGGCCGTGTAGGTCTTGGTGGGGTCGATGCACTGCTTGGGCGCGGCGTCGAACGAGCGCTCCGGCTCGGATACCGACCGCGGCGGGCAGGCGCCGGTCCCGTAGGTGAAGTTGAGCGGCGTGATCGACGTGGGGACGGTGGTTCCGGGGACGGTCGATCCGGGCGCGGTCGAGCCGGTCGTCGTCGCCGGGCCGGTGGTGAGCGGGACGGACGTTGCCGCCGTGTTGTCGTCGTCGCCACCGGCGCCGGTGAGCGCGGCGACACCGAGCACCAGACCCACGCCGCCGACGACCGCCACCGCGCCGATCACGATGCGCCGGGTGAGCTTGCGCCGTTGCTCCTCCTTCGCCAGCTGCTGGTACTTGAGCTGGCGGTTCGCCCGCTGCCGATCACGTTTCTCCGTGCCCACGAAGGAGCGAGGCTACCGGTGCGCGGGGATTCGATGGCCCCGGCGAAACCGGTCGTTACGCTCCGGTGCCGTGGCCATCTTGCGGCTGTTCGCGTCGGCTCGGGAAGCCGCCGGCACGGGGCGGGACCAGGTCCCGGGCGCGACCGTCGGCGAGGTGCTCGGCGCGGCGCGGCGGCGCTACGGCGCCGCCTTCGCCGACGTCCTGCCGACGTGCCGGATCTGGCTCAACGGCGATCCGGCGACCGAGGACGCCATCGTCGGTCCCGCCGACGAGGTTGCCGTGCTGCCGCCGGTTTCTGGCGGTGCAGGATGACGGAGAAGGATCCGGCTGCACTCGATCTCGACCAGCTCCGCGCCCAGCGGCTCGAGTTGCAGCAACTCGACGACGTCGTGTCGTACGTGCGGCGGGTCGCCCAGGCGCGCGCCGACCTCGCCCGGTCGGAGCTCGAGCGACGCGGGGCAGGTGACGGCTCCGAGCTGACCGACGACCTGCGGGGGGTCCTGTCCGACCGGCTGCTCGCCGGCTCCGACCGCCCGCCCCGCCCCGCCGAGGATTTCAGCGGTCACCCCCGTTCGATCGAGCTGGACCGGCTGTGCGCGGAGCACGGCTTCGGACGGCTGTCCGAGCTCGAGCCCGACGAGCTCGCCGCCCTGGTTGCTGCCCTCGACGACTTCGAGCGACGGATCTCCGCCGAACGGCACGACATCTTCGCCCGGCTCGACCAGCTCACCGAGGAGCTCGTCCGGCGCTATCGCCAAGACGGCGTCGCCGGCTCCGGGCCCGAGGACGCCGGTGAGTGATCCGCTCGCCGAGCTCGGTGGGTTCATCCGGACCCAGCGGAAGCTCGCCCGCATGTCGGTGCGCCACCTCGCCGACACCGCCGGCGTCTCGAACCCGTACGTGTCCCAGATCGAGCGGGGACTGCGGCGGCCGTCGGCCGCGATCCTCCAGCAGCTGGCCAAAGCGCTCAAGATCAGCGTGGAGACGCTGTACGTCCGCGCCGGCTTCCTGCCCGACGACGACGCCGGCCGCCCGACCGTGCGGGAGGCCGTCGCCAACGACCCGGCGCTCACGCCCGAACAGAAGCAGGCCCTGATCACCGTCTACGACAGCTACGTCGCCTCCACGGAAACCTGACGTCATCGCTAGCGTTTCGACGGCGTGAAACGGGTGGCGTTGATCTCGCTGCACACGTCACCGCTGATCCAACCGGGCTCCGGCGACAGCGGGGGAATGAACGTGTACGTGCGCGAGGTCGCATCCGCGCTCGCCCAGGCGGGCGTCGAGTGCACGACCTACACCCGGGCCCACCGCCCCGGCCTGCCGGGCGAGGTCACGGTCGAGCCCGGACACCGCGTCGTCCACGTCCCGGCCGGGGCGTTCGACCTTCCCAAGGAGGCCCTCGCCGCCGAGCTGGACGAGTTCACCGCCGGCGTCGTCGGCCACCTCGCCGCCGGACCGGGCGTCGACGTGGTGCACGGGAACTACTGGCTCAGCGGGGTCGTCGGCCACCGGCTCAAGCACCACTTCGACGTCCCCCTCGTGTCGACGTTCCATACGCTCGCTCGGGTCAAGGCCGAAGGTGGTGACCTCGAGCCGGAGTGGCGCGACCGGACCGAGGCGGAGGTGATCGCCTGCAGCGACGCGATCTGCGTGAGCTGCCCGGAGGAGGAGCGCCAGTTCCGTCGCCTCTACGGCGACCCGACGGGGCGGATCGAGATCGTGCCGCCCGCCGTCGAGCACGCCTTCTTCGCCCCGGGCGACCGCCGGGGCGCGCGCAACGCGGTGGGGCTGCCGATCGACCGGCCGGTGGTCCTGTTCGTCGGACGGATCCAGCCGCTGAAGGCGCCCGACCTGGCGATCCGGGCGCTCGCCGAGGTCGGCCGTGACGACGCGATGCTGGTGATGGTGGGCGGCGCCAGTGGTGCCCAGGGCGAGGACGAAGCCGGCCTCCTCCGGGCGCTTGTCGCCGACCTCGGGTTGGATGATCGGGTCGAGTTCGTCCCGCCTCGCCCCCACCACATCCTGTCCAGCTACTACCGCGCCGCCGACGTCGTCGTGGTGCCGAGCCGGAGCGAGAGCTTCGGCCTGGTCGCCCTCGAGGCGGCGGCCTGCGGCGTCCCAGTCGTGGCCAGCGCGGTCGGCGGGCTGCTGAACATCGTCCACGACGGCGTCACCGGGGTGCTGGTCGACGGGCGCGACCCCCACCGCTATGGCCGGGCGATCGCCCAGCTCCTCGACGACCCCGCGGGCGCCGAGGCGATGGGCGCGGCCGCGGCGGTGCGCGCCCGGAGGTTCACCTGGAGCTTCACCGCGGCGCGGCTGCGCCGTCTCTACGTCGACCTGGCCGCGCAACCGGCCCGACAGCTCGTCGCCTGCTCGTGAGCTCGGGATGAGCGATGTGTACGACGACGAAGCGCTGTCCGGCGTCGAGGATCGGATCGACCAGTGGCTGGGCGAGCTGGCGGCGTCGTACCCGATCGAGGCGATCGACCGCGCCGAGGGCGACCTTCGCCGGTGGTTCGTCCGGCTGCGGGGTGAGGACAAGGACTTCACCACGATCTGGCTCACGCTCGGTCAGCGCACGCTGCGCTACGAGACGTACGTCATGCCGGCGCCGGAGGAGAACGCCGAGCGGCTGTACGAGCACCTGCTGCACCGCAACGAGCGACTGGTCGGCGCGTCGTACTCCATCGGCGCCGAGGACGCCGTGTTCCTGCGCGGCGACCTGCCGGTAGGCGCGCTCGACGCGGGCGAGCTCGACCGCATCATCGGCACGCTCTACGCGACCGTCGAACAGCACTTCCGGGCCCTGCTCCGCATCGGGTTCGCGTCGCGTTTCTCCGCCTGAATCGCGACCGCGAAAATGACGCCGCCGCGATCGTTTCCGTTTTGCGCCGCTCCGCGCGCCCAGGGTGGGTGCCCGGGCCGGCGCATCTCGGGGATGTCGGTTCTCCCGCGCCGGCTCGGGAGCCCACGTCGGCAGCCGCGGCCTACCGTTGGTCGATGGGCTTCGACCTGGTCATCGTCGGCGGCGGCAACATGGGCAGCGCACTGCTGGGAGGGTTGCTCTCGTCGGGTCGGTACGGACCGGGGTCGGTTGCCGTCGTCGAGATCCTGCCTGCGCGTCGTGAGGCGCTGGAGGCTGAGTTCCCCGGCGTGACCATCGTCGACACGATGCCCGCGTGCCGCGCCGTCGTGCTCGCGGTCAAGCCACCGGACGCGAGGGACGCCGCGGCAGCCGCCTCCGCCGCGGGAGCCACCCGCCTGCTCTCGATCGCCGCGGGCGTCAAGGTGGCGACGCTGGAGGACGCCGCCGGGCGCGGCGTCGCCGTCGTGCGGGCGATGCCGAACACGCCGGCGCTCGTCGGCAAGGCGGCGACGGTCATCACCGGTGGCGACTCCACGTCCGACGACGACCTGGCCTGGGCCGAGGAAGTGCTCGGTGCGGTGGGCACCGTCGACCGTCTCGATGAACGCCACCTCGACGCGATCACCGCGCTCACCGGATCCGGCCCGGCGTACCTGTTCCTCGTCGCCGAGGCGTTGATCGATGCCGGCGTGGCGGCCGGGCTTCCCCGCCCTGTCGCCACCCGCTTGACCACGCAGCTGTTCGTCGGGTCGTCCGCGCTGCTCGCCGAGCGCGGCGACGCCATCGCCCTGCGCGAGATGGTGACGTCCCCCGGCGGCACGACGGCCGCCGGATTGGACGTGCTCGAGGAGCGGGGCCTGCGCTCGGCGTTCGCCGAGGCGGTCCGCGCGGCCGCCGCCCGGAGCGTCGAATTGGGTTGAGACCGGGTGTTTTACAACATCAAGGACCCTGAGATCCGGGCCCAGAATTACGACACTGTTTTTCGGACGTGACTCTTTTCTCTCGGCGGTCGCGCGCGTAGAGTCTGTCGTCGTTGAGACGCGCTGGGACGGAAGTCCTGGCCGCGCCGACGGGGCTGGTGCCATCGGGGGGTTGGCACCGGCCCTCGTCGCGTCTGGCGTGCCGTTAGCGTCCACCGTGGTGTCCCGCCGCTACGACACGGTCACGTTCCTCAGCGACTACGGCCTCGACGACGAGTTCGTCGGCGTCGTCAAGGCCGTGCTGCGGGATCTCGCGCCGCACGCCACGGTGGTCGACCTGACCCACGGCATCCGTCCCTTCGACGTTCGCGCCGGCGCGCTGGCGTTGGCCCGGGCGATCCCGTACGTCCCCGAGGGCGTCGTGCTCGCCGTGGTCGATCCGGGAGTCGGCACCGACCGGCGGGCGGTGGCGATCGAGGTGGCCGAAGGCGCCGGCGTGCTGATCGGCCCGGACAACGGACTGCTCGCCCCCGCCGTCGCCGTGGTCGGGGGAGCGCAACGGGCCGTCGAGCTGACCAGCGCCGAACACCAGCTGGCCGCGCCCGGCGCGACGTTCGCCGGCCGGGACGTCTTCGCCCCGGCGGCCGCCCACCTGTGCAACGGGGTCGAGCTCACCGAGCTCGGTCCGCTCGTCGATCCCGCCGTGCTCGCGCCGGGCATGATCCCGCTGCCCCGCGAGGAGGTCGACGGCATCCACGCCGAGGTGCTCTGGGTCGATCGCTTCGGCAATTGCCAGCTCAACGTCAGCCCCGACGAGCTCGATGGGCGCGACCCGCCGACCGACGTCTGGACCGTCACGCTCGGCGACGAGCGCCGGGTGGCCCGGGCGGCTCGCTCGTACGCCGAGCTCGGCACCGGCGTCGTCGGCCTCGTGCTCGACTCCCATGGGATGTACTCGCTGGCCCTCGACCAGCACTCCGCCGCCGCCGAGCTCGGCCTCGCCCCGGGGGACGCCGTGGTCCTGGCCCCACTCACCGACGACGCCCAGCCGGGCGCGTCGACGCCTGTCGGACTGCGATCGCGGCGATAGGTTCCGCGCCATGCGGCCGGCCACGACGCTCACCATCGCTCTGCTCCTCGCCGCGATCCTGGTGGCGGGAGTGATCGCCCTGATGCGGATCTGACGAGGTGACTACGATCGGCCGCCCATGAACGATCCGGGGGCGGCCGGGGCGGCCGGGGCGGCGGCGAACGTCGGCGAGCCACGCGTCAACGTCGCGCGTGTCGCCGAAGGCCACGACCCGACAGCCGCCGCCCTGATCAGTCGCAATCGGACGATCACGTACGGGGAGCTCGTCGACCAGGCGGACCGGATGCGCGGCGGCCTGGCCGGCATCGGCCTCACCGACGGCGACCGGGTCGCGTTGATCTGTGGCAACGGTCATCCGTTCGTGATCGCATACCTCGCATGCGCCGGACTCGGCGCGGTGGTCGTGCCACTGAACCCGACCAGCCCACCGGCCGAATTGGAGCGCCAGCTGGCGGCCGTCGAGGCGCGGGGTGTGGTCGTCGATCGCAGCGCCGGCGGATGGCGTGATGTCGACCGGACCCGGCTCGGCTCGATCCAGCACGTGATCGCCGTCGACGTCGACGTGCTCGACGATGCCGTGCTGCTCGACGACCTCCTGACCGCCGCCCCACTGCCGGTCGCCAACGTCGCGCCGGACCACGTTGCTGCGCTCATGTTCACCAGCGGGACCGGGGGCGCCCCGAAGGCGGCGATGCTGACCCATGGCAACCTGCTCGCCAACATCGAGCAGGCGCTGTCGACGACCCGCCGCGTCGGACCCGACGACGTCGTCTACGGGGCGGTGCCGCTGTACCACATCTTCGGGCTCAACGTGGTGCTCGGGTTCAGCCTCTCGGTGGGCGCCACGGTGCTGCTCGTGCAGCGCTTCGAGCCGGTCGCCGCCGTCGAATCGATCCGGTCCCGTGGCGTGACCGTGATCCCGGGCGCGCCGGCGTTGTGGGCGGCATTCGCCGACCTCGATGACGCCCGGCCCGACGCGTTCGCGACCGTCCGTCTCGCCCTGTCCGGGGCCGCCAAGCTGCCCGTCCCGGTGGCCGAGCGAATGCTCGAGCGCTTCGGCGTCGCCATCGCCGAGGGCTACGGGCTCACCGAAGCATCCCCGGTCGTGACGTCGTCGGCCGGACTCCCGCCCCGGTTCGGCTCGGCGGGCAAGGTCCTCGCCGGGGTCGAGCTGCGCCTGGTCGATGAGAGCGGTGGGGACGCCCTCGTCGGCGACGTCGGTCAGCTGTGGGTCCGCGGCCCGAACGTGTTCGCCGGATATCTCGACGATCCGGCGGCGACGGCTCAGGTCCTGACTCCGGACGGGTGGCTGCGCACCGGCGACATCGGCATGTGCGACGACGACGGCTGGCTCTACCTCGTCGACCGAGCGATGGACCTGGTGATCGTGTCCGGCTTCAACGTGTATCCGGCCGAGGTCGAAGAGGTGCTCCTGGAGTATCCCGGCGTCGCCGAGGTCGGCGTCGCGGGCGTTCCCGATGAAGCCACGGGTGAGGCCGTCGTCGCCTTCGTCGTGCGCGAGCCGGGGGCCGACGTCGACGAGGCGGGCCTCCGCGAGCACGCCCGGCGCCACCTCGCCCGCTACAAGTGCCCGAGCCGCGTCGTGTACGTCGAGCGCCTTCCCCGGACGTCGATCGGCAAGCTGCTGCGCCGGGAACTCGTCGTTTGAGCGACCGCGGTGAGCGGTGAGCGCCCTCTGCGCGCTCATCGCTCACCGCACGATCGGGTGCTTTGTGAAAGCGTGCACGAGCGGCGTAGGGTGAGATGTGATGGCGACAACCCGCGGCAGGCGGATCCCGGAGGCGACGGTTGCCCGCCTGCCGGTGTACCTGCGGATCCTGCTCGAACTGTCCGACGCCAACACCGTGAGCGTGTCGTCGGAGGAGCTCGCCGATCTCGCCGGAGTCAACGCCGCCAAGGTGCGCAAAGACCTCAGCTACCTCGGCACGTACGGCACGCGGGGCGTCGGGTACGAGGTCGAGTACCTGATCTACCAGGTCCGACGCGAGCTCGGCCTCACCCATGACTGGCCGGTGGTGATCGTCGGAGCCGGCAACCTCGGCCAGGCGCTCGCCGGGTACGGCGGGTTCGGCCAGCGCGGGTTCCCCGTCGCCGGGATCGTCGACGTCGACCCGGCCAAGCTCGGTATGCCGATCGGCAACGTCCGGGTCCAGCACGTCGACGAGCTTCCCGCGATCGTGCGGTCCGAGCAGGTCTCGATCGGCGTCGTCGCGACCCCGGGAGTGGCGGCGCAAGAGGCAGCCGACCGACTGGTCAAGGCCGGCGTCACCAGCATCTTGAACTTCGCCCCGTTCGTCCTCTCGGTCCCGCCGGCGATCATGGTGCGCAAGGTCGATCTCGCCGTCGAGCTGCAGATCCTCAGCTACTACGAGCAGCGCCGCCTCGCCGCCTCGAGTGGCCAGCAACCTGGACAAATGGGCCCGGCCGGGCCGAGCGGACCAACCGGCGCTGTGCCGATTGTCTCGACCGGCTCGCGTCGGGGCGCGAGCGCGTAGGCTGGCGGGGCCATGTCCATCGTCGTCATCGGTGTGAACCACCGAAGCGGGCCGCTGACTGTGCTCGAGCGGCTGGCGATCGCACCCGGAGACGTGGCCAAGTCGGTCTCCGCTCTCGCCGCCCGCGACAACCTCCGCGAGGCGGCGGTCGTGAGCACGTGCAACCGCACCGAGGTCTACGCGGTCGCCGAGCGGTTCCACGGCGCCTACGGCGACATCCGTGACTTCCTCTGCGAGCTCGGCGGGCTCGCCCCGGACGACCTCCACCCGTACCTGTACAGCCAGCACGACGAGGCGGCGGCCCGCCATCTCTTCGAGGTCGCGGCCGGGCTCGGCTCGGCTGTGCTCGGCGAGGCCGAGATCCTCGGTCAGGTCCGCAGCGCCTGGCAGGTCGCCCGCCACGAGGGCGGCGTCCGGTCGACGCTCGATCTGCTGTTCCGCCACGCCCTGCGGGCCGGGAAACGGGCGCGGACCGAGACGGCGATCGGGCGCGGTACGGCGTCGATCAGCCACGCCGCCGTGGAGATGGTGAGCGACCGCTTGGGCTCGCTGGCCAGCCGCCGCGTGCTCGTCGTCGGAGCCGGCGAGATGGGTTCCGGGGTGACGTCGGCGCTGCACCGCGCCGGTGCCGCGGACATCATCGTCTGCAACCGGACGCCGGAGCGAGGTGCCAAGCTCGCCCGCCAGTTCGGCGGCACGACGATCGGATTCGATGCGCTCCCCGGGGCCCTGGCCGCGTGCGACGTGGTCCTGGCGTGCACCGCCTCGGGCGAGAGCGTCGTGACGCGCGCCGACCTCGCAGCGGCCGATCGCGCCGCGCGACCACTGCTGGTCGTCGACATCGCCGTTCCCCGGTCCGTGGAACGCGCCGTTTCCGAGGTCGCCGGGGTCACCGTCCTCGATCTCGACGATCTCCGGGATTGGGCCGACCGCGGGCTCGCCCTGCGCGCCGCCGAAGCCGACCGCGTCCGCGCCATCGTCACCGAAGAGGTCGAGCAGTTCGTCGTTGAGGTCACCGCCCGTCAGGCGGCCCCGCTCGTTGCCCAACTCCACGAGCACGCCGAGGACGTCCGCTCGGGAGAGCTGGCGCGGTTCGCCGGACGGCTCGCCGAGCTCGGCGACGCCGAGCGCGACGCCGTCGACGCGCTCACCAGGGCGATCGTTGCCAAGCTGCTCCATACTCCGTCGGTCCGCCTGCGCCATGGCGCCGGCACCCCGCAGGGTGAGCGCAACGCGGCCGCGGTGAGCGACCTCTTCGACCTCGGCTGATCCCGTGGCCGGAGAGCCCGTGCGCCTGGCGACGCGGGGGAGTCAGCAAGCGTCGACGCAGGCCCAGGTCGCGGCGGATCAGCTCTGCCGGGCCACCGGTCGCGCCACCGAGCTGGTGATCGTCGAGACCACCGGCGACCGCCGCCAGGACGTCCCCCTCCACGTGATCGGTGGTCAGGGTGTGTTCGTGAAGGAGGTGCAGCAAGCGGTGCTCGACGGGCGCGCCGACGCCGCCGTCCACTCGGCCAAGGACCTGCCCTCGGTCAGTGCCGATGGCCTTGTCGTCGCCGCCTACACCCGCCGGCGCGACCCCGCCGACGCACTCGTCGGCCGATCGCTCGATGAGCTGGCCGAGGGCGCGACTGTTGCCACCGGCTCGGTGCGCCGTCGTGCCCAGCTGGGGCTGGCGCGGCCGGACCTGCGCTTCGTCGAACTACGCGGCAACATCGCCACCCGCCTCGGCCGCATCCCCGAGGATGGCGCGATCGTGATGGCGGTCGCAGCGCTCGAGGTCCTCGGCCAGACCGACCGCATCGCCCAGCGGCTCGACCCGGTGACGTTCGTGCCCGCGATCGGCCAGGGCTGCGTGGCCCTCGAGGTGCGGGCCGACGACGACGCGGCGATGGCCTTGTTCGCGTCCATCGACGATCCGGCGACCCGCCATGCGGTCGAGGTCGAGCGGGCGTTCCTCGCCGAGCTGGGCGCCGGTTGTTCGCTCCCCGTGGGCGCCCACGCGTCCGGTGGTCGGCTGCGCACGTTCCTGGCCTCCAGCGACCGGCACGACGGGCATGTCGACGTCGTCGTGGCGAGCGACGACATCGAGTTGGCCGGCGACGACGGGGACCTCGAACGGGCGCGGACCGCAGCCCGGGCGGCCAAGGACGCCGTGGGGTGGGAGCAGCATGCCGGGTGACCATCCGCTCACCGGCCGCCGCATCGCGGTCACCCGCCCCGACGCCGGCGACCTCGGCACTCATCTCGCCGCTCTCGGTGGTGAGGTGGTCCACGTTCCCCTCATCGAGATCGCCGACCCGGCCGACGGCGGCAGCGCGCTGCGGCGGGCGCTGCTCCGCCTCGGGGCGTTCGACTGGCTGGCGGTCACGTCGGTGAACGGGGCCAAGCGGGTCGGCCCGTACGCGGCCGGGCATCCGGCGGTGCGGTTGGCCGCGGTCGGCCCGGCAACCGCGCGCGTACTCGCCGCCACCGCCGGCCGTCCGGTCGACCTCGTCGCGGCCGTGCCTCGGGTCGAAGGCCTGCTCGCCGAGTTCCCGCGGACGCCAGCGCGTGTGCTGGTCGCCCAGGCCGACCGCGCCGGCTCGGCGCTCGCCGACGGGCTGTCCGCCGCCGGCCACCAGGTCGAGGCGGTGACCGCCTATCGCACGGTGATCCGCTCGCCGGGTCCGTCCGAGCTGGCCGAGCTGTCGTCCGTCGACGCCGTCGTGTTCGCCAGTGGGTCGGCGGCGACGGGATGGGTCCGGGCGGTCGGTCGTTCCGCGCCCGCTGTTGTCGTCGCCGTCGGCCCGGCGACCGCCCGCGCCGCCCGCACCGAGGGCATCGTCGTCACCCACGTCGCCACCGCACCGGACGCCCGCACTATCGCCGACCTTCTCGCCCGGGTGTTCGCCTGACGTCGCCCTACGCTTTGATTCCATGAAATGCGTTCCCCGGCCACGCAGGCCGTCATGGCGTTCCCCGGCCACGCAGGCCGCTGGCTGCCGCTCCTCGGCTGGCGCCTCGTCGCTCGCAACAGTGGGATCGGCGCTCACTCGCTCGCATCGAACCCGGGTCTTCCCATGAGTGCACCGTTCCCCATCGCCCGTCCCCGCCGGCTGCGCAGCACCCCCGCGCTCCGCGATCTGGTCGCCGAGACCACAGTGCGGACGAGCGACCTGATCGCCCCGCTGTTCGTGCGCGAGGACGTCACTGAGCCCCAGCCCATCCGCTCGCTGCCGGGCGTGGTCCAGCACAGCCGGGAGAGCCTGCGCAAGGAGGTGTCCGAGCTCGCCGGGCTCGGGATCAAGGCGGTCGTGCTGTTCGGCGTCCCGGCGGCCAAGGACGCCGTTGGGAGCGCGGCGTTCGATCCCGAAGGCATCGTCCAACTGGCGCTGGGCGACCTACGGGCCGAGGTCGGTGACGACTTGGTGCTGATCGCCGACCTTTGCATCGACGAGTACACCGACCACGGCCACTGTGGCGTGCTCGACGACCGCGGTCGCGTCGACAACGACGCCACGTTGGAGATCTACGCCAAGGCGGCCATTGCCCAGGCCGCGGCCGGCGCCCACGTCGTCGCCCCGAGCGGGATGATGGACGGGCAGGTGGGTCGCATCCGGCGCGGCCTCGACGACGCCGACTTCGGCGAGGTGGCGATCCTCGCTTACTCGGCGAAATACGCCAGCGCGCTCTACGGGCCGTTCCGCGACGCCGTCGACGTCACCATCGCCGGTGGCGGTGACCGCAAGGGCTACCAGCAGGACTGGCGCAACGCCCGGGAGGCGTTGCGCGAAATCGACGCCGACATCGCCGAAGGCGCCGACGTGGTGATGGTGAAGCCGGCCCTCGCCTACCTGGACGTGATCCACGCGGCGCGGCACCACGTCACGGTGCCGCTCGCCGCCTACCACGTGAGCGGCGAGTACTCGATGATCCGAGCCGCCGCGGCCAACGGATGGATCGACGGCGACGCGGTCGCCCTCGAACACCTCGCCGCGATCAAGCGGGCCGGCGCCGACATGATCCTCACCTACTTGGCTCGCTGGTTCGCCGAGGGTCCCGGGCGCGGATGATGTCGATCGCGCCGTGTGACCCGGTCGCGTGCCCCGCCGCCGGGTGCGACCCCGTGGTGTGCACCGGCCGCGGCGTACCGTCCAACGACGTCCTGTTCGCCCGCTC
>JBKOUV010000336.1:0-7986 GCA_046723555.1 Actinomycetota bacterium
TCCCTCGACGATGCCGGCTGCGGCGCGGTTGGCCGCGCTGATGCCGACCAGGTACCGCCCCCGCTTCGAGGCGACGCGGCTGCGCCAGGTGTGGCCGTTGATGGTGATCGCGACTGCAGGCCGCTTCCCGTCATCGAGTGCGTCGACTACCTCGGCGGTACCTACGCGCCCGTTGCGTTGCCGGCGGGGACGACCGTGGCGCCGAAGGTCTGGGCGTGCATCGGCCCCGCCCTTAGGTGCCGTGGGACTACCACGACCGTGGCTCGGGGAGCACGACATCGCCGTAGCCGTTGCATCGAGCCTCGGTGACGCGCCGCTCGAACAGCACGTACCGATCTTGCGGTGTGTAGCTCGCGGCCTGGGCCGCGACCGCCCGCGGAACGTCCGCATCGTCGACGGTGGCCAGGTAGGCGGTACGGCGGCGAGCCCGCTGGGCGCCGAACGCGGCAATCTCGGGCGCGTGCGCGGCGAACTCCCCCCACCGCACGGCGAGACCGTGGTCGACGCGCGGTGGCGAGGGCCAGCATCGGTCAGCTCACCGCCTGCTTCACCAGGGCGCGGATCTTGGTCTCGCAGGCGGCGGTCAGTTCCCTGAGTGCGAACGAGGTCGGCCACATGGGTCCATCGTCGAGGTTGGCGGCCTCTTCGAAGCCGAGGGTCGCGTACCGCGACTTGAACTTGTCGGCGCTCTTGAAGAAGCAGACGATCTTGCCGTCCTTCGCGTACGCCGGCATCCCGTACCAGGTCTTCGGCACAAGGGCGGGCGCTTCACCAGTAACGATCTCGTGGAGCCGCTCGGCGATGGCGCGGTCCGCCGGGGGCATCTCGGCGATCTTGGCGAGCAGGTCGCGCTCGCCGTCCGCCTTCTCGCCCTGCGCCTTGATCTCTCGGGCTCGCTCTCGCATCGCTGCGCGTTCCTCAGCCGTGAAGCCCGAGGATGCCTTGTCCTTCCTGGTGTTCGTGGTGGTGGCCATGGGTCCTCCTGTAGCCAGCGGTGCGTTGTGTCGAAGTGATAGTAACACTCTCGATACGAGAGTGCCAGTTTCAACTGGGGTGACACCTGCCACGGCTCGTGTGGCTCACCCGCGGACATCGCCGCCGCCTTGCGATCGTCCCGGACCGACGGTCGTGCTGACGATGAGATCGTGTCTCACGACCCGCTCCGCCGAATCGAGCGCGCGTGATCTCCTACCTCGACGTGGGCGGAGGGCCGGTGGCCCTGTCCGTCCACGGCGTGTTCACCAATGTGGCCGCCGCCCCTTGTGTCTCCGGAAATGAGACCCCGATGTGCAGTCCGCCGTCGACGTTGGCGGCGACGGAGATGTCGGCGCCGTGAGCGTCGGCGATCGCCCGCACGATGGCGAGTCCGAGGCCGACGCCGTTCGCGTTCGATGTGGAATCGTTGTTCAGTCGTTGGAACGGTTGGAAGAGCCTGTCGAGCTGTTCTGGTGGGATCACCGGGCCGGTGTTGGAGACTGACACGTAGGATCGGCCTGCCCTGGTGCCGGTCGCCGCCTCGATTCGACCGTTTGGGACGTTGTGGCGCAGCGCGTTGTCCACGAGGTTGACGATGAGTCGCTCGGCGAGACGGCTGTCGCCTTCGATTGGTGCCCGGTCGAGCGTCGTCGAAAGCTCCAGATGCAGACGCTCGAGCTCGGGGTGACGGGTGAGCAGCACGTCGTCGGCGACGGTGCCCAGGTCGAGCGGCTCGCGGTGGTCGAGACCGCGCTCGCTGCGGGCGAGGACGAGGAGCGCTTCGATCAACCGCTCCTGGTCCTCACCGACCGCGATCACGTCCTGGCACGTAGTGCGAAAGGACTCGACGGTGGCGTGTGGGTCGGTGAGGGTCATCTGCAGCAGGGCCCGGCTCACTGTGAGTGGGGTGCGCAGTTCGTGGGAGGCGTTGGCGACGAAGTGCCGTTGGGCGTCGAAGGCGGCCTGGAGACGATCGAGGAGATCGTCGAAGGTGTCGCCGAGCTCCTTGAGCTCGTCGTCCGGTCCATCAAGCGTCAGTCGTTGGTGCAGGTTGGTGGTGGAGATGTTGCGGGCAGTGGCGGTGATTGTCCGCAACGGTCGCAGAACGCGACCGGCGACGAACCATCCGAGCCCGATCGACAGCACCGCCATCCCGGCGAGCGCGACACCAGACTGGACGAGGAGTTCGCGCATCTGGTCGGCGTTCTGCTGGACGGCGACGGCCCGCACGATCTCGTCGGTGTCCGGCGGAGGGGTGGCGAACGCGGAGTCGCGGTCTCCGGGTAGGGGTACCGACGGGGGCGAGTTTGGTTCTTCCGGGGAAAGGAAGCCGGCTGGGACGTCCTGGTTTCGCTCCACGAGGAGGTAGGTGATCGCGAGCAGGGCGGCGCCGGCGACGAGGAACAGACCGCCATAGAGCACGGTGAGACGGAGCCGCACACTGCGACGCGGCAGGCGGGACCGTAGCGCAACGAAGACCGGTCGACGCGCGTGGCGGCGCGGCATCGTCAGATCCGATAGCCCGACTTGGCGACGGTCTCGATGACGGGCGGGTCGCCGAGCTTGGCTCGCAGCCGGCTGATCGTCGTCTTGACCGCCGTGCTGAACGGATCCGCCGCCTCGTCCCACACCCGCTCCAGGATCTCCTCGGAGGACACGACGACACCTCGGGCGCCGAGCAGCAGTTCCAGGACGGCGAACTCCTTCGGGCTCAGGGTCAGCGTCTGGCCGGTCCTCGTGACTCGCCGATGGGCCGAGTCCAGGATGAGATCACCGTGCACCAGCGTCGGAGGCAAGGCCGGGCGGGACCGCCGGGCGAGCGCGCGGATGCGAGCGACCAACTCGGCGAAATCGAACGGTTTGGGAAGGTAGTCGTCGGCACCGATCCCGAGACCGTCGACCCGGTCCTCGATCGTGGCCGCGGCAGTGAGCATCAGTACCCGGCTGTCGCATCCATCGGCCACCAGTGTGCGGCAGACGTCGTCACCGTGCAGGCCCGGCAGGTTGCGGTCGAGCACGATGACGTCGTAGCCGGTGCTCGCGGCGTGGGCTAGGGCGTCGTTGCCGTCGAAGACCACGTCGACGGCCATGCCCTCACGGCGCAGCACCGTCGCGATCGTCGTGGCGAGCTTGGCGTGGTCCTCGACCACCAGCACCCTCATCGTGTCTCCTCGCTCCGACGTCCGGCTCGCCTACGCCGGTGCCCCAACGATGCCAAATCGGCGGTTGCGGGACGGTTACAGCGTCACCTTGATGCAACCACGCGTTTCGTACAACTGGCACACCAGCCCACATCGGCCGAGGAGCGAAAGGTACGAAACATGCACCAGTCAGCGACGAAGCGCAGCTACCGCCGCCGCGCGGCCGGTGCCGCCGCCGCGATCATGCTCGCCGCGGGACCGCTCGCGGCGTGCGGCGGCGGGAACGGCGGCGGCTCGTCCGCCGGTCAGGACGACGGAACCACCACCACCACCACCACCACCACCACCACGACGGCGACGTCGACCACACAGTCGGCGGCCGCCGACGCATCGGCACCGGCGGATTCGGCGAGCACCGGCTCGCAGCCGGGGGCCGGCGAACCGGACATGCAGGCCTACTCGCAATGCATGCGGGACAATGGCATCGCCGAGTTCCCCGACCCCGGCCCCGACGGACTCTTCCTCGACGGCCTCGACATCGATCCCGCCTCCGCGCAGTTCCAGGCCGCCGAGGAGGCGTGCCAACACCTGATGCCAGACATGGGCGGCGGCGGGTCGGGCGGGTCGGGTGGAGCGGATGACTCGGACTGGGAGATGATCGTGCCGAGCGGCGACTGCATGTGTGCAGATGGCAGCGAGTTCTCCTTCTGGGAGCGTCGCGCCGACCCCACCAAGGTCGTCTTGTTCCTCGACGGCGGGGGCTCCTGTTACGACGCCACGACCTGCGCGTTCACCGGCACCGGCGGCGAGAACGACTACTACGACTACAACCTCTCCACCGAGCGTCCGATGGGGAGTGGCATCTTCGACTTCGCGCGGGCCGACAACCCCTTCGCCGACTACTCGTTCCTCTACGTGCCCCTCTGCACCGGCGACGCGTATCTCGGCGACGTCACCCGGGAGTACTCACCCGACCTCACCGTGGAGCACAACGGGTTCGTCAACGGTACGGCGGCGCTCAGCTACCTCGCCGAGCACTATCCCGACGCCAATCAGGTCGTCGTCGTCGGCAAGACCTCCGGGTCGGTGGCCGCCCCCGTCTACGGCGGCCTCGTCGCCGACCTGCTCCCCGACGCCCAGGTCACCGTGTTCGGCGGCCAATCCGGCGCCTTCCCCGACGACCCCGACTTCAACGCCGAATACTTCGGTGACCTGTGGGGTGCCTACGACACGATGCCCGACTGGGAGGTCAACGAAGGGCTCACCGCCCGCGACTGGGGTCCCACTCGGTTCTGGATCCAAGCCGGTCTCCACGACCCCGACATCGTCATGGCCCGCTTCGACTACGCCTTCGACCAGAACGCGGCGCGGCAGCTGGAGTCCAGAGGTGTTGACCCCTCGACGATGGTCGAGTTGATCGACGCCAACGAGGCGGCAATCGAGGCCGCCGGAGTGACCCAGCACAGCTACACGGCACCCGGCGACGACCACGGGATCTTCGAGTACGAAGCGTTCTACGAGATCGAGGTCAACGGCGTCACCCTGGTCGACTGGGTCGAAGCATTGCTCGCCGGTGTTCCGCTCGACGACGTGCACTGCACCGAGTGCGCCGCTGGCTGATCGCCGCGACAGCCGATGATGGGTCCACGAACGATGTGCGGGAGAGGCCGATGCAGCAGGAACTGGTGCTGGCGATGCTCGCCAGAGAGCCGTCGTCCGACTACGAGCTGCGGGCACGTTTGCGCGACGCGCTCGGCCCGCTCGGGGAGGCGATGAACCCGGGCCACGTCTACGTCACGTTGACCCGGCTGGAGAAGGCCGGACTCGCGGTCCCCGAGCGGTCGACCGGCTCGGAGGATCGCGCCGAGGTTGCGGTGCTTGGCGAGCATGCGCTCGTAGCCGCCGTGCTGGTCGGTGTGCCTGGGTCTGCGGAAGGTCTCGGCGAGCCAGGCGGCGACCTGCTAAGGATGGTTGGGGTCCGTGCCCGAAGCATCGGCACGAGGATCGAGTCCGGCTCGGACAAGATGGCGTCGTAGCAGCCGTCGCCACGTTTCCGCCCAGGCCTCGACGGAGAGCGCCCACGACCCGGCGTTCGATGACGCGGACGCCGGCGAAATTCGGCGTCGTTCTCGGACACGTCCCCGCGTCGGCGCGTGGGCGCGGTCCGGCGGGATGACCGCCTCTCGGGGAGTCCGAATCCGTCCTTCTGGCGCTTGGTCGGCCGGCGCGCCCCTTGTTGGCCGGTTGCGCTACGGATCGGTGTTCGCCGCTACGCGCCAATGACTCTGCTGAGCGCCAGCCATCACCCGTGCTCGTGCCGCTCGGAGCGGGTGAACGTCACCTCCATCCAGTGCTGCCAGCTGGATCCGTCCTGGGATCGTTCCCACCGGGCGTTCATCGTCTGTCGGTCCTCGGCGACGGTGAGGGTCGACCGCACTCGGGCCGTCGGCGCGCCCGTCGGTTGCGCGGTGGGCGCGATGTCCGCGCCGCCGACGAAGTGAAAGACGCCGTCGTCGTCGATCGACACGCGCATCACTTCCGAGTTGCCGTCGTTGTCGACGCTTCGGGCCAGGTACCCGCCGCCGCCCGGGTCCCGTTCTCCGATGATCTCGATCGCCCGGACCTCGTGAGAGCCGACCGTCACGTCGACGTGGTGGACGAGGAAGTGTCCGCCGGGCAGCACGTCGTAGTTGTCGGTCCCCACGATGGGGACCTCCGGCTCACCGACGACGAAGCCGTGCGTCGTCCAGTGTCCGGCGACCGTCCACAGTCTGCTGTCGGCCGGGTTGTTATCCGGGTTCGACATGGGGTCGGGCCCTTAATTCAGGGCCGCGGAGCGGTGGGAGGGATCTTCCAACGCGTGCTCCGTTCTGATTGGCGGGTGGATCAGAAACAAGTTGGGCGCATCGTGATCCAAGTTGATCGCGCCGAGGTAAGCGAGTAGACGAGTCGGTGGGGCGCGCCGCGCCAGATTGGAGGGGATGGTCGGCCGTGCCTGGCTCAACCGTGGCCTGCGCCAAGAGTTTCTTGGTGCAGGTTGAGCAGGTTGCCGCAGCCGTCTTCGAACACGGCGTCGACTCCCCCGTAACCCATCACCTGGGGCTCGGACACGAACACGACCCCCTCGGTCCCGGAGCTCTGCGTAGCTCTGCGTAGCTGCGCTGGCAGTCGTCGGTGGTGAACGACACCGCGGGTGTTCCGCGTTCTCGCCGGGCGGCCTGCAGCGCCTCGGCGGCGTCGTCGAGCGGCGCCAACAGCAACTCTGTGCCCTTGGGATCCTCCGGCGAGACCACGGTCAGCCAGCGTCCGCCCGGGCCGTGGGGGGGCGTCGTCTTTGACCTTTAGACCGAGCATCTCGCTGTAGAAGTCACGGGCACGGTCCTGGTCGTCGACGAACACGTCGACGAGTCCGATCCTCATTGTCTGGTCTCCTGTTTCTTTCCTCCGGATCGAATCGTGGCCGGAGAGCTCCGGGCCGTCGACTACGCCGCCGGTGGCGTGGTGTGGGCTGTCCGGCGCCAGGTCAGGAGGGTTTGGCTGGCGCCGGCAGCCCACACGGCCAGTCCGGCCACGATGACGGTCGTTAGGATCGACGCCTCCAGCGGCGGGTCGCCGACCAAGGCCTGGACGAGGGCGGCGGTGCAGGCGACGAGCCAGCCGATCCCGGCGGCATGCAGCCACGAAGTCGCCGGTGGTGTGGTCGGTGCGGCTGCGACCAGTAGCGCGACGACGGGGATCGCCTGGATCCCGTGCACACCCAGCCCGTGAGACAGCAGCAGGTTGCCCTCGTCTCCGATGTCCCGTCCCGAGTTGACGCTCATCACGATGCCGACGGCGAACGAGATCCACACGGCGGCGACGCCGTAACGGATCCCGAGCCGCAACACGGGTCGATCGGCGAGCACGTCGGAGCGGAAGAAGCGCAGACCAAGGAAGACGAACAGCACGGTGTTCAAGCCGGCGGTGACACCGAAGATGATGCCGGCGATGACGTCGAGTTGGCTGCCTTCCTCGGTGAAGCGTGGGTCGAGACCGCGGAACGCCTGGATCGACTCGACGGCGAGGCCATAGACCGCGAACACGTAGAAACTCCGCCTCCATCGGCGTCTGTGCGTAGGCGTGTACCCGGCCAGCGGGAGCATCAGCATCACGGTGAGGGTGAACACGCCGACCCCGAAGCAAAAGATGGCTGCGTCCAGCATCTTGCCTTCAGGCGGGATGTACCGGCCACGCACGGCCACCGCGACCAGGCACACCAGCGCCAATACGACCCCGGCCGCACCCACAAGCGTCAGGCCAGGCTCGCGTCGAACGGTCACCCGGAATACGGATCGGGACGCCATTGCTCGGCTCACCTACCGCGGAGGAGGGAGAGCACGTTGCCGGATGGGTCCTTGAACCATGCGATTCTGATCCGGTCGCCGTGTCGCTCCACCCTGTCGACGCCGGGCAGATCGGCCAGGGCGATCGAATGGAACGCCGCCGGCGGCGTGAACGTGACCTTGGTCGTGCGGGCGTGACGGGCGATCAGGTCGACCGGGCTCCCAGTGTCGACGATGCGGCCTCGCATCACCGCGACCCGGTCGCACAGCGCTTCGACGTCGTCCATGAAATGGGTGACGAGCACGACCGTGGTGCCCCGCTCGCGCACGACGCGGATCGCGCTCCACACGTCGCCGCGCGCGAGCGGGTCCAGGCCCTGGGTGAGCTCCGTCGAAGAAGGCGACCTCGGGCTCGTTGAGCAGCGCCAGGGCGATGAACAGTCGCTGGCGCTGACCACCCGACAGCGAGGCGAAGCTCGATCGCCGCAACCGACCGAGCTTCCACGTTTCGAGAAGTCGGTCAGCCGCCCGTCGGTCCCCGTCGCCAA
>JBKOUV010000110.1:0-15970 GCA_046723555.1 Actinomycetota bacterium
CCCTATGCGCGCTCACCGCTCACCGCGCCGGGATCAGGCGGCGGTGTCGAAGATCTGGATCTCCTTGACGCCGATGCCGAAGCTGCCGGTGCGGGTCATCAGCACCCGCACCCGCTGGGCGTCGACCTCGGGGAAGGTGACCAGGTTGTAGTTGGCCTGCGGCGTGTCAGGTGTCCTGACCCGGCACGTCGACCCAGTTGGTGCCGTCGAAGGTCTGGATCGTGTACGCGGCCGGCTGGCGGTACGTGTTTCCCCTCGGGGTGGGCTTGCCGCGCGGCTGGTAGTCCTTGTCGCTCCAGAAGTACAGCTTCACCGTGTCGAGCGGCTGGGGCTGCCCGAGGTCGACCTCGAGCCACTCCTGGGCGTTCGGTGATCCGTTGCCGCACGCCGGCAGAGCGGTGCTGCACGCGCCCCAGATCGTGTTGGACGCCACGTACGCACCGCTCTGGTACGGAGTCCCGGCATCGGTCAGCCGTCGACGGCGAACACACGGTTGACGCTCAAGAACGCTGGCGAGGGGATGGTCGTCGCTGCTCGTGGGGGACGCCGAGCCGGTCGAGGTGCGCGCCGACCGCCTGGATGGCCGCGTCGACCTCGGCGTCCGGACGCGGGCCAGAGATGTCGACCGCCCACTCGGCGAGGACGTCGCCGAGCCGGTCGAGCTCTTCCGCCACGCGGAGGAGGTCGACCACGTGCGCCTCGCGGGCATCAGCGGGGCTGGTGCCGTCCTCGAGCGCCTGCCACAGGGCGGCGCCGTCGCGCTGGAGCAGGCTCGCATGCTGACCGAGTGCCCACTCGGTCCGCCGGACGAGATCCAGGACGTCGTTGACGCGCTGGGGCTGCGGTTGGGCGTAGCGGACGAGCGCGGCGCGCAGGCTCCAGTCCTCCACGTGTGGACGCTCGGCGAAGTCGACGAGTTGGGCGAGGGCAGGCGGTTCGATCTCGGCGGGCACGGTGAGCAGCGTACGGAGCCGCACCGCGGGGTCCGGGGACGCGTTCGGGGTGCCGTCGTGCGACCGCTCAGTCGTGCCCTGGTGGACAGTGCTTGACTGACCGGGGAATGTCACCAGACGAGACCGAGGCACTCGTTCGACGGTTCTACGAGCAGCTGTGGAACCGGTGGGACGACGGCGCCGTCGACGAGGTCCTCGCCGCCGACTTCGAGTTCCGCGGTTCACTCGGCACGGTCACCCGGGGGCGCGACGAGTGGCGCGGCTACCGCGACGACATTCGGGCCGCGGTCCCCGACTTTCACAACGAGATCATCGAGCTGGTGGCATCGGTCGGGCGGGCCGCGGCCCGGCTCGTCTACACCGGCCACCACCACGGCGTCCTGCTGGGGCACCGCGGCGATGGCGCACGAATCCGGTACGAGGGAGCGGCCTTCTTCCGTAGCGGCTCCGGGCAGCTCACCGCGGCGTGGGTCCTCGGCGACGTCGATGCGCTGCGGCGACAGCTCGCCGCCGCCGGGCGCTGACCGCTCACGCGGACCAGATCAGGCCGGCCGCGTCAGCCGCAGAGGTTGAGGTGCTTGGCTCGGAGCACGTGCACGACCGCATGTTCCAGCCGGGATCGGGCCAGCCGGCCGGCCCGCACCGCGGCGACGATCCTGTGCACGGTCGCACCGGCGACGCCGGCGACGTGAGCTGCATCGGCGTTGAACAGCACCATGTCAGCCCCCACCTTCAGCGCCCGCACCGTCGCGTGTCGTACGTCGTAACCGGCGTCCCTGATCGCGCCGGCGGACAGTGAGTCGGTGATCACGAGACGCTGGAAACCGAGCTGCTTGCGGAGGACCCGGTTGGCGGCGAACGAGAGGCTCGCCGGCATCGTCGTCAGTCCGGGGACGCGGGCGTTGGACGTCATCACCGCGGGCATCCCGGCCGCGACCGCCGACCGGAACGGCTTCAGGTCGTTGGCCTTCAGCACGTCCCACGGCCGGGTCCACGCCGCCTCGAGGTCGGTGTTCGCGGTCGCGCCGCCCAGTCCGGGGAAGTGCTTGACGACCGGCACGACGCCCGCGTTGCGCATCCCCCGGGCAAAGGCCAGCCCGTCGGCGGTGGCGATGCTGGCGTTCGTGCTGAACGAGCGAGTGCCGATGGCGTCGGTCGAGTTGGGACCCGAACCGCCGTCGAGATCGAGCACCGGCGCGAGATTCATCGTGACCGCGGCGCCGGCCATCCGGGTGCCCACGTCGTGGGCCAGATGTCGGATCTGGAGGGGCGTCATCGTCGCACCCATCGTGCGAGCCGATGGCATCGAGCCGACGAGGTTCGCCATTCGCTGGACGAATCCACCTTCCTCGTCGGTCATGACGAGCGGGCGGATCCCGTGCGGCGCCCGGGCCGTCAGCTGCCGCAGGGCCGATCCCAGGTTCGTCGGCGCGGTGCTGCCGAAGAGGATCACTCCGCCCGCGCCGGCCGCAACCTGGTCACCGACGGCGGCCACGTCGGTCTCCTGCACCGGCACCACCACCGTCTGCCACGCCAGCCGCCGCAACCGCCAGTGGGAGACAACCCGCGCCAGCGTGCACTCCGCACTGGAGGCACTCGAGGCACTGGAGGCACTGGAGGCGGTCGACGCCGGGCTGGCGATCGTGCCGTGTTCGCTGACGCGGCAAGCCGGGACCAGCACGAGCGCACCGGCGATCAGCAGGGCGCGCCCCTTGAGCCACGACCTCACAACTGGTTTGACGTCTTCGCCCGGCATTCGGTTCCCTCGATTCGTCGCTCGTCCAACGGCAGTATGACGGGATGGCCAAGCTCGATCAGGTCAACCTCGTCGTCGGCGACATGGGCGCGACGGCGGACTTCTACCGACGCCTCGGTATCAAGATCCCGGACGGCCCGCCCGAGTGGGCGCCGCACCACCGCAACGCCGAGTCCGGGGACGGCGCCGACCTCGACCTCGACAGCCAGCCGTTCGCCGCGGTGTGGAACCGGGGCTGGCCTGGCGGCTCGGGGATCCTGTTGGGCTTCCGGGTACCTGACCGGCCGACCGTCGATCGGCTGTACGACGAGCTCACGGCGGCCGGCTACGCGAGCCAGCAGGAGCCGTACGACGCGTTCTGGGGATCGCGGTTCGCGGTCGTCGCCGATCCGGACGGGAACTCGGTCGGGCTGATGAGCCCGCGGGATGACGCGTTCCGTGGGCCGACGCCACCTCCGCCGGCCGACTAGTTGACGGGGGTTACGCTGCAACTCGCTTCGACCACGTCCGGAGGGAGACGGCCACTCGATGCACCCAGCCAACGCGCAGCCCGACGCGGTGACCGCCGGCCCGGGCACGATCTCGCCGGGCGCCGCCGAGGTCCGGCGGCTCGGGATGAGCGACGGCACGGAGCTCCACTGCCTCGTCTGGCCCCCCGCCAAGCGGCCGGCGGTGGCGATCGTCGTGTTCCTTCACGGCATCGCCAGTCACGGAGCCTGGTTCGCTGACACCGCGACGTGGTTGGCGGACCATGGCGTCGGCGTGTACGCACCGGATCGTCGGGGGTCCGGCCGCAGCGGCGGGCGGCGCGGGCACCTCCGACGGTACGAGTGGGCGCTCAGCGACGTCGAGGAGATCGTCCGCGCCGCAGGTGCCGAGCACGTCGGGCGTCCGATGTTCGTCGCCGCCTCGAGCTGGTCGGCGAAGCTCGCCGTCGTGTACGCGGCACAAGGGCGGCCGCTCGACGGGCTGCTGCTGCTCGGCCCGGGACTGCTGCCGACGGTGAAGCTGTCGGTCGCCCGCCGCGTCTGGGTCCTGCTCGGGCACCTCCTCGCGCCGACGAGCCGGGTGGCGATCCCGCTCTCGCCGGAGCTGTACACGGCGGAGGAGGGCTACCGCCGTTACATCCGGACGGACCCGTTGCGGCTCCATTCGGCGACGACCCGGTTCTTCTGGGAGACCGCTCGGCTCGACCGCCGGCGCCGGCCGGCCACCGCCCGATTGCAGCTGCCGGTCCTGATGCTCCAAGGCGACGCGGACGCGATGATGGACGTCGCCGCGACGCGGCGTTGGATCGCTGACGTGCCGTCCGCCGACGTGACGTACCGGGCCTACCCGGCCGCCGGGCACACCCTCGACTTCGAACCCGAGCCGAATCTCAGCCGGTACCGGCGTGACCTGCTCGACTGGATCTCGGCGCACCGTGGGCCCGCGCCCGACGGTGAGTGACCGGCCGTGGTCACGATCACCGGGTTCGACGTCCACGCGGTCGAGCTGCCCTTCCGGGCCCCGTTCCGGCACGCGGCGGCGTCACGGGAGAGCTCCGAGAGCCTGTTCGTCAGGGTGTGCCTCGACGACGGGGCTGCGGGCTGGGGTGAGTCCCTGCCTCGTCGCTACGTGTCCGGGGAGACTCGGGCCGGCGCGTTCGCGGTCCTCCGCGATGAGCTGCTGCCCGCGCTCGTCGGACGGTCGTTCTCGTCCGTCGGCGAGGTGATGGCGTTCCTCGCCCGGTGCGACGGAGCGGCTCCCGCCGAATGGCTCGCCGCGGGAACGCCTCACTCGTCGGCGTGGTGCGCGATCGACCTCGCCCTGCTCGACGGCTTCGGCCGCTCCGACGGGGTCCGGGTCGAGTTGCCGGCTCCGCCCATCACGCGACGGGACTGGCGGTACAGCGGAGTCGTCTCGTCCGGCCACGGGTGGCAGTTCACGACGACACTGCTGAAGATGCGGGCGTTCGGCTTCCCGGCCGTCAAGCTCAAAGTCGAGCGCGACGGCGTGGCCGCCTCGGCGAGAACAGCACGGCGCCTGCTCGGCAAACGCGTCGACCTCCGGGTGGACGCCAACATGTCGTGGTCCATCGACGAGTCGTCGGCTCACATCGCCGAGCTCGCGCGGTTCGGCGTCCGTTCGATCGAGCAGCCCGTTCCGTCGTCCGACCTGGACGGATTGGCCCGGCTGGTCGCCGAGTCGCCCGCCGATGTCATCGTCGACGAAGGGTTCACCGATCAGGAGTCGCTGCGCACGCTGATCGACCGACGGGCGTGTACGGGCGTCAACGTGCGGATCTCCAAGTGCGGCGGGCTGGTGGCCGCCCACGCCCGCTGCCGGCAGGCTCTCGAGGCCGGGCTCCTCCTCCAGGTCGGGTGCCAGGTCGGGGAGTCGTCACTGCTGTCGGCGGCCCACGACACGCTGATGGTGGCGATGGCGGCCGCGACGCCGGGCGTGCGGTACTCCGAAGGCTGCTACGGACGCCACCTGCTGCGCGCCGATCCGGTGACACCGCGGGTGCAGTTCCGTTACGGCGGCCGGCCACCCCGTCGACGGATCGGGACCGGTCTCGGCGTCACCGTCGACGAGGCGATCCTGCAGCGCTGGACGGTGGATCGGGCGCGAGTCGAGCACACCGGGTCGCGGAGCGTCTGATGTCGCGGGTGGGGACGTGGGCGCTGCGGATGACGGCCCCGTTCGCCGTCCGCAGCTTCCAGCACCGGTGCGCCGCACCGGCTGACGCCCAGCACCGGCTGCTGGCTGAACTGCTCGCCCGCAACGCCGACACCGAATACGGCCGGCGCCACGACTTCGCCCAGATCTCTACGTTCGATCAGTTCCAGGAGCGGGTGCCGTTGTCGACGTACGACCAGCTCGAGCCGTACGTCCGGGCGGCGATGGACGGCCGGCCCAACCAACTCACCACCCAGACACCGGTGCTGTTCACGACGACCAGCGGGACCACCGGGGCCAGCAAGTACATCCCGATGACTCCGGATGGCCGGCGGGCCAAGGGCAAGGCGATGCGTCTGTGGCTGGCGGCGCTCCTCCACGATCACCCTCGAGCGGACCACGGCAAGGTGCTCAGCGTGGTGAGCCCCGAGATCGAGTCACGGGCGCCCAACGGCGTCCCGTGCGGCGCCGAATCGGGCCACACGTATCGCAACATGCCGCGGACCGTCCGCTCGCTCCACGCCGCGCCGTACGACGTGTTCACGATCGACGACTACGAGGCGAAGTACTACACCCTCGTCCGGCTGGCCGCCGGCCAGGACGTCACCGGGATCGTCACACCCAACCCGAGCACGATCCTTTTGCTCGCCGACCGGCTCGGCCGGCACACCGAGTCGATCCTGCGCGACGTCAACGACGGCACCATCCGCGCCGCGGTGCCACCGCTCGTCCAGAACCACCTGCCCCTCCGTCCGGATCCGCAGCGCGCTCGGCAGCTGGAGGCGATCGCGGCCGCCGGAGGCGGCACGTTGCTCCCCGGGCTGGTGTGGCCTCGTCTCGCCGCGATCGGATGCTGGAAGGGCGGCACGGTCGGTTCCTACCTGGCCAAGTTCGACGCCTACTTCCCCCAGCGGCCACCGGTGCGCGACCTCGGCTATCTAGCCACCGAGCTGCACGGATCGATCCCGCTCAGCGACACCGGCGACGCCGGGGCGCTGACCGTGCTCACCAACGTCTTCGAGTTCCGCCCCGCCGAAGACCCACCGGATTCCGACGGGCGCGACCTCTTACGGCTCGACCAACTGAACGCGGGGGAGCGGTACTTCCTCTTCGTCACCAACGCCGCCGGGCTGTATCGGTACGACATGAACGACATCGTCGAGGTCGTCGGTTTCCTCGCCCGTACGCCGCTCGTCCGGTTCGTGCAGAAGGGCAAAGGTGTCGTGTCGTTCACCGGCGAGAAGCTCTACGAGTCACAGGTGCTCGCCGCGGTCGACGAGGCACTGGCCGCCCGCCACGGCCGCTACCACTTCATCGCTGCCGTCGCCGGTATCAAGGCGGGGGCGACGATCCCGGCGTTGACCTTTCTGGTCGAGTTCGATGACCCGGTCGACGACGAGGACGGCGCCAAGCTCGTCGCCGGGCTCGACGCCTCCCTCGGCCGGCAGAACCGCGAGTACGAGTCCAAGCGGGCGTCGGCGCGGTACGGCCCACCCGCGTTGCGCCTCGTCCCTCCGGGAGCGTTCGACGGCTACCGCCGCCGGATGGTCGAGGGCGGGCGCGCCGACGGGCAGTTCAAGATCCTCCGCCTGACCACCGACGAGTCCTTCGCCGGCGAGTTCGAGTTCGACCGCGAGATCGTCGCCGCCGCGCCGACGTCCGCATAGCACGCGCGTCGCACCTCGACCACGTAGGTTGGGTGCGCGGGCAAGAACTGCGCCGGCCTGTGGCGCCGCGTGGATTGGGTCCCGAGACGACGAGCGAGGGGGTTCAGATGTCCACGGGTTGGCAGGTGCTGCCGAACGGTTCCGAGGTGCTCGCCGTCCATGCGGCGATGCTCCACACCGGAAGGATCCTGTACTTCAGCGGCGACGAGCACGACCGGAAGCAGCACATGGACGGGGACCTGGACCACACGCGTCTGTTCAACTGCACCACGCTGAAGGTCGAGCCGGCTCCGTCCCCGACGACGGACGTCTTCTGCGCCGGCCACGCGATGCTCGCCGACGGCAGGGTGTTGGTGGCGGGCGGAACCGAGTCCTTCCCCCACGAGATGGAGACGATGCACGAGGGCTTCACCGGGCTGCGCGACACGTGGATCTTCCGGCCGGGAGCCAAGACGTGGGTGCACGCGGCGAAGCTGTGCCCGGAGCCGGGGAAGAACACGGGCGGAGGACGCTGGTATCCGACCCTCGTGACCCTGCCCGACGGGCGGGTCATGGCCGCCGGCGGGATCCCGATGCAGATCGACTCGCGGATGGTCAACAACTCCCCGGAGCGGTTCCGCCCGAACCCGGCGCCCCAGGGCCGATGGGAGCTGATCGGGCCGGACGACCCGGCCAACGAGGTCGCCAACTACCCGCGGCTGCACCTACTCCCCGACGGTCGAGTCTTTTCGGCGACGCCGACCAAGGGGGCCGGGAACCGGCGACTGAACACCGAGACCGCGGCGTGGGCCGAGGTGTGCGCACCGCCGTCGGACGCCTTTTACCGAGGCTTCCAGTACACGTCCGTGCTCCTCCCACTGCTCCCGTCGCGCAACCACCGACCGCGCGTGCTCTTGCTCGGCGGGAAGCAGCCCCTCGTCGTCGACCTGGGGGCGGCCTCGCCGAGCTGGACGCCGACCGGTCCTCGCCAGCTCGCCGGAGCCCCGCGCCGGATCCACGCCAACGCCGTGCTCCTGCCGACGGGTGAAGTCTTCGTGTGCGGAGGAGTCACCGCGACCGGCGACGACTCGGACAGCAAGGCGGTGATGCGAGCCGAGCTCTACCGGCCGGCGAGCAACCGCTGGTTCGCCCTCGAACCGGCCACGGTCGTCCGCAACTACCACTCGGTGGCCCAGCTCATGCCGGACGGGCGGGTCTGGACGGCCGGCTCGAACCGCAACGGCATGCAGAGCTTCCCGGAGCCCAACGTGGACAACCGCGAGCTCCGGTTCGAGCTCTACACGCCCACGTACGTCGGGCAGTCGCGACCGGAGATCACGGATGTCCCGACCACGATCACGTGTGGCGCGCCGTTCACGCTGGAGACGTCGCAGTCGAGCTCGATCCGTCGGGTCGCCCTGATCCGTACCGGGTCGGTCACTCACGGGTTCAACTCCGACCAGCGCTACGTCGCCTGCCGGTTCGAGCCGTCCGGCGCGAACCGGCTGACGGTGACCGCTCCCCCGACGAGCGCCGTCGCCCCACCGGGCTACTACCTCCTGTTCGTCGTCAATCAGAACCGGGTGCCGTCGGAAGGGCGGTTCGTCCGGGTCAACCGGGCGTGACGGGCTGCGTGTCGGCGCGGAAGATGCGGCTGGCGCGCTCGGCGACGGCGACGGTGGTGAGGTGGGTGTTGGCGCGGGGCACGTCGGGCATGATCGACGCGTCGCAGACCCGTAGGTGCCGGGTCCCGATGACCCGGCAGTGGGTGTCGACGACGGCGGCCGGGTCGTCCGGCCGGCCCATCCGGCACGTTCCGGCGGCGTGCACGTAGTCGTCGATGTTGGCGGCGAGCCAGGCGTCGATGTCGGCGTCCGTGGTAAGCGCGTCGAGGGGCCGGTCGAGCGCCAGCACGTCGTCGAGCAAGGGCGCGACTGCGGTGTGCCGGATCAGCTCGAGCATCCGCGCGACGAGGTAGCGGGCCCGGTCGGCATCCCGTTGATCGGTGAGCATGTTGAACTCGACGAGGGGATCGTCGTTCGGGTCCGCGGACGCCAGCCGGACAGAGCCGCGTGAGAACACTCTCATCACGCCGCCGAGGAGCCGCGCTCCAGCCGTCGACTCGGGCGTGTCGCCGATCGCGCGGAACCAGGTGATCTGGAGATCGTTGGCACCTGCGTCAGCGAGACCGGACGAGAAGCGGAGCACCGAATCGGTCACCGGATGGGCAGACGACATCGTCCGAGCCCGGTCTTTCAACCGCAGCTCGAAGCCAGGAGGGCAGGCGTGATCGACGAGGTTGTCACCGACGGGTCGTCCGGACTCGGGGCCGATCCCGGAGCGGAGAAGGACGGCGGGTGAATGGATCGCCCCGGCGCACAGCACGATCTCGCCGGCGGCGATCTCGTCACCGCTCGCGGTCAGCACACCAACCGCCCGGTGGCCGTCGAAGACGACCCGGTCGACGAGGGTGTCGCCCCGCACGCTCAGGTTCGGTCGCTCCCGGGCCGGTTCGAGGTAGCCGTCGTTGGTCGAGACCCGCCGGCCGTCGCGGATCGTCATCGCAATTCGACTCATGCCGGTCGCTCCCGGCGAGTGGTAGTCGTCGCAGCTCGGATAGCCGAGATCGGTGGCGGCGAGGCGCAGCGCCCGGTCGAGCGGCGAGCGCTGCTCCGACGGGAGGCGGGTGAGCGGGATCGGCCCACCGGCGCCGTGCCACCCGTCACCGCCGTAGTCGGCGTCGTCCTCCACCGCGCAGAAGGCGGGCAACATCTCGGCCCACCCCCAGCCGTCGCAGCCCAGCTCGCCGGCCCAGCGGTCGTAGTCGTCCGGCTCCCCGCGCAGCGCCATCATCGCGTTCACGGCCGAGGATCCGCCGACCCCCCGGCCGCGCACGTACATCGTCGGGGCCTGGCCCGGACGGCGCACTGCCGTGAGGTGGGGCCACAGTCGCCCCGGCGTCGCCACCGCGCTGAAGAAGTTCACCCCGGCGATGCCGGGCGGGGTGTCGGCGCGGCGATGGTCGGGCCCGGCCTCCAGCAGCAGCACGGACGTGTCCGGATCCTCCGACAACCGCGATGCGACGACCGCGCCCGCCGACCCGGCGCCGACGACGAGCCAGTCGTACCGATCCATCCCGCGCTCAGCATCCCACGTGATGACGCGCGAGCTCAGCCCCGGGCTGCGGAGGCCGCGCTCGCGACCTCGTCGACCGAACGCCGCGCCAGCGCGGCAATGGTGAGGGCGGGGTTGAGCCCGGCGCTGGTCACGAACGGCCCGGCTCCGGTGACGAAGAGGTTGTCCGTTCCGTGCACCCGCCCGTGGTCGTCGGTGACCGAGGTGGCGGCGTCCGCACCCATGCGCGTCGTGCCGTGGGCGTGGCCGGCGAACATCCCGCCCGGCAGCGACGGGAGCGCGCCGGCGGTCGTCTCCGCGCCCGACGCGGTCAGCAACTCGAGGGCGCGTTCCCGCAGATAGTGCTGCTGGGCGAGGTCCTCGGGGTGCGGTGTGTACTCGATCCGCAGCGCCGGCAAGCCGAGCGAGTCGCGGACCCGCGGATCGAGGGTGACCCGGTTGCCGGGCTGCGGGAGGTCCTCACCGAGCCCGTAGACGGCTTGGTGATGGGGGTAGGCCCACGAGGCGAACCGCAACAGGCCGTCGCCGTAGCGGGGCACGCCGTCGGGGAGGGGGATCGTTCGATCGAGCCCCCGGGCGAACGCCAGCGGGCCGCCGGTGAACGCGGCGGGGACCCCGCCGTGGAGCACGCCCCCGCGGCGGAAGCCGGCGCCCGCCCGCCAGGGGCGGTTCTCGTTGTGGTCGTCGATGCCGACTTGAGGGGCGGGGCCTCGATCGCTGTGGATGACGTCCGCGTAGACGCCGTAGGTCACGAATCCGGTGTGGAACGTGAGGTGTCGGCCGACGAGGTCGTGGTCGTTGCCCAACCCACGCGGGTGCGCCGCGCTGCGGCTGAGGAGCATCAGCCGGGCGACGTACGGGGCGTTGAGGGCGAGCACGACGACCGCAGCCGGTTGCTCCGCGAAGCCGCCCGGCCCGTCGGCGTACCGCACCGCGATCGGTCGCCCACTTCGATCGCACCGCACCTCGGTCGCCGTGCACCCGGACCGCGCCTCGACCCGGTCACGCAGTGCCGTTCCGAGCTCGGTCGCCCCGATGGACGCCTTGGCGCCCCACGGGCACCCGTAGAAGGTGCACAGACCGCAGCCCGTGCACGCCCCGCGGCCGAGGTCGGGGCGCGGCCGTACCAGCACCGCGGCGGGCGGGTGGTACGGATGCCAGTCGAGCGCCCGAGCCGCGGCGGCGAGACGCTCGGCGCTGGGGCCCTGCGGGACAGGTGCCTCTGGATATGGCGCCCGACGCGGCCCCTCGTAGGGGTTCTCCCCGGTGACACCACCGACCGCGAGCAGCGCCTCCGCCTCCTCGTACCACGGCGCGAGCTCGTCGTACGTCAACGGCCAGTCGGCCACCGAGGATCCCTCGGGCGCCCCCGATTCCGTCGCCACCCGGAAGTCGGACGGATGGAACCGGTAGGCGAAGCCGCTCCACACGAACGGACCGCCGACGCCGAGGTTGCGGGCGAGGAACGTGCCGACCCGCGGCGCGCCACCATCCAGCACGAACACCTCGGGCTCGGCGTGCAGCAGGCGCCCGTCGACGACGTGGGCGACCTCGTCGCCGGTGAACGAACCGTGATGGCCGGGACCGGCCTCGAGGACCACGACCCGGAACCCGAGTCGGGCGAGATCGGCCGCGACGATGCTGCCGGAGAGTCCGGCGCCGACGACGCAGACGTCAGCTCGGTCGTCGGTGATCATCGGAGCTCGCCACGATCCGGCCGGCCGGGGGCGCCCACCCGAACCGGCGCCAGCCGACCTGATCCCGGTTTCCGCCGCGCGCCGGGTCGCAGAGGAACCCCTCCCACGCCCAGCTGCGCAGCTGCTCGAACACCTCCCCGGCCGGATCGTCGCGCGCCGCGTCCGCCCAGCCGGCGACCGCCTCCTGTTCCCGTCCCGCCGCGGCCCGCAGCCACGGGCGCAGCTTCTCGAGCCACTGCCCATCGGGGCCAGCGAGCCGCGATCGCACGTAGTCGCCCGCGCCCGCCTCGGTCGCGCCCGCGCCGGACGTCGACGGCAGCAGCACCGCCAGCACGGCATCGAGCGTCGTCGACTCGCGGTCGTCGAGGTCCCGGCGGGTCACCACGGCGACGGTTCGTCCCGCCAGACCGGCCCGGCCGGGAAGTGGTGATCACGGATCGACTCGCGCCTCAGTTCGGCGGACATGCCGGGCGCGGTCGGGGCGAGGTACCGGCCGTCGCGGATGCGGACCGGGTCGACGAAGTGCTCGTGGAGGTGGTCGACGTACTCGATGCGTCGCCCGTCGAGCGACCCACTGATGGCGACGAAGTCGAACATCGCCAGGTGCTGGACGAGCTCACAGAGCCCGACGCCGCCGGCGTGCGGGCACACCGGCTTGCCGAAGGCGGCGGCCAGCAGCAGGATCGCCAGGTTCTCGTTGACCCCGCCGACGCGGGTGGCGTCGACCTGGACGACATCGAGGGCCTCGGCCTGCAGGAACTGCTTGAACATCACCCGGTTGTGGATGTGCTCCCCCGTGGCGATCGGGACCGGGGCGACGGCGCGGCGGATGCGGGCGTGGCCGAGCACGTCGTCGGGGCTCGTCGGCTCCTCGACCCAGGCGAGGTCGAAGGGTCGCAGGGCCTCGATCCACTCGATCGCCTGGTCGACGCCCCACGTCTGGTTGGCGTCCACGGCCAGGCCGGCGTCGGGGCCGATCGCGGCACGGGCGAGCTCGAGCCGGCGGAGATCGTCGTCGAGGTCGGCACCGACCTTCAGCTTGATCTGGTCGAAGCCGGCGGTGATAGCCGCGGCGGACAGTCGGGTCACCTTCTCGTCGTCGTACCCGAGCCATCCGGAGCTGGTCGTGTAGGCGGGATAGCCGTCGGCGACGAGCGTGGCGATGCGGTCGCCGCGGCGGGGCGCGGCCGCCCGCAGGATGGCGATGGCGTCGTCCGGCGACAGGGCGTCGTCGATGTGCCGGAAGTCGATCAGCGCGACGATCTCCTCGGGGTCGAGCTCGGCGAGGAGCAGCCACAGCGGCTTACCGGCGCGGCGCGCCCGAAGATCCCACAGGGCGTTGAGGATCGCTCCCGCCCCCATGTGGATGATTCCCTTCTCCGGGCCGAGCCAGCGGAACTGTGAATCGCGGACCAGCGTCTCCCACACGCCGGCGAGGTCTTCGAGGGTGCGGTCGAGGTCACGTCCGATGAGCGCGGTGCCGAGGGACTCGATGGCGCGGCACTGGATCTCGTTGCCGCGTCCGATCGTGAACGCGAACCCGTGCCCGGCGAGACCGTCAACGTCGGTACCGATGGTGACGTACGCGGCGGAGTAGTCGGGATCCGGGTTCATCGCATCCGACCCGTCGAGCTGCCGGGACGTCGGGAAGCGGACGTCGAACGTCTCGACGGCCGTGATCGCCGCCATCAGGTCAGACGACCCGGTCGACGAACTCGCCGCTCGTCGGGTCCTTGAGGATCAGCTTGCGCCGGCCGTCGGGGAGGTGTTCCTCCTTGATCACGGTGAGTCCCTCCTCGCGGCGGGTCTGCTTGGCGATCCGCGGTGCGGTGCCGCCGCGCCACTCCACGTCGACCGCCTCCCATTGTCGGCTCGCCGCCGACCGGTAGCACGCGTCCATCACGGCGTTGACGACGTAGCCGTCGTAGAACGACTCGACCGGCTGCCGGCCCTGATCGATGGCGTCGAACATGTCGGTGAACATCTCGACGTAGCCGAGCTCGCCGACCTCGTCGCCGACGGGGAACAGCCAGCCCCGCTCGGTTTCCGCCTTCTCGGCGACGTAGCCGCCGTCGCCGCTGGAGTACATCTCGAACCCGGTGCGCAGGAAGTGGTTGGTCCAGATCGTGCCCTCGGTGCCGGCGACCTCGTCGCGCAGGTCCATCCCGCCGCGGAACGTCCAGCTCACCTCGAACTGGCCGATCGCCCCGCTCTCGAAGCGGATCAGGGCGATCGCGTTGTCCCCGGCCTCGATCGGGTGCACGAGCGTGCCGCTCCAGCACATCACCTCGAGCGGCCGGTTGCCCTTGCCGACGTAGCTGCGGATGATCTCGATGCAGTGGCACCCGAGGTCGACGATCGCCCCGCCACCCGCCTGGCCGGCGTCCCAGAACCATGCGCTGTGCGGGCCGGGATGGGTCTCGCGACTGCGCACCCAGGTGACCTCGCCGATCGCCCCGCCGCCGACGGCGGCCAGCGCCTTGATCGTCTTCGGGGTGTAGACGAGGTCCTCGAGGTAGCCCCCGAACACCCCGGACGACTCGACGAGGTCGAGCATCCGCTTGGCCTCGGCGCCGGTGCGCCCGAGCGGCTTCGTGCACAGCACCGGCTTGCCCGCGGCGACGGCGGTGGCGATCGCCTCCTCGTGGAGGTGGTTGGGCACGCCGACGACCACCGCGTCGACGTCGCGATGGTTGGCCGCGTCGTCCACGCTCGTCGTCGCGTGCGGGACGTCCCACCGCCGGCAGAACGCCTCGCCCCGCTCGGCGGTGCGTGAGTACACCACCTCGACCCGGTCGCGGCCGCGGCCGCCGTGCAACGTCATCGTGTAGAAGTCGCCGATCAGCCCGGTGCCGAGCATCGCGACGCGGTGGCCGTGGTGTTCTGTCATGCGTTGTCCTGTCCTGTCCTGTCGCACGCTGTCAGCCGGGGTCTGGGGACGCCAATTCGCGCAGAACCTCATCCCGCTCCTGCAGCATGACCCCGACGAGCACCAGCGCGATCCCGACGACGTCGAGGCCCGCGGGCTGTTGGTCCAGGGCGACCCAGCCGAGGATGACGGCGGTCACCGGGAGCAGGGCGAGGAGCACCGAGAACCGGCGGACCGGGATCCGCCGCAGCACGTGCTGGTCGATGCCGTATCCGATCGCATTGGAGAACACGCCGACGAGCAGGCAGGCGAACAGCAGCCGGGCCGACGTCCACACCGGCCCACTGCCGGGCGCACCGAACGGGGTGAGGACGACGGCGCCGATGGCGAGCCCGATGCCGAGACCGGCGACGCCGCGGCCGATCAGGGCGACCCGCGAGGCGAACAGGATGTACACCGCCCACAACCCCGAGGCCGCCAGGATCCAGAGCAGGCCTTCGGTGTTGCCGTCGAGCTCGGCGCCCCCGAGCACGACGACGCCGATCGCGGCGAGGGCGAGGGCGCCGGCGTTGCGGCGGGTGCGGGTCAGCGCGGCGGCAACGGCGATCGGCCCGATGAACTCGATGGCGACGCTCTTGCCGAGATCGGTGCGGTCGATCCCGAGGTAGAAGAACGTGTTCATCGCCGCGGTGGCGATGCCGAGAACGGCCGCGACTCCGAGCTGGCGCCGGGTCCAGCCGGAGAACGGCGCCCGGGAGACGGCGAGGAGCACCAGGGTGGCGCCGATGATCCGGAGCCAGGCGACGGTAGTCGGGTCGACCTCGTCGAACAACAGGACCGCGATCGTCGCCCCGACGTACTGGGCGACGGCGGAGAGGACGAACAGCGCCTCGGGCGAGGCGGTGTCGAGGAACCGGGTGACGGCTCCCGGAGGACGGGTCGGTGCGGTGTCCGAGGTCAGTCGAACAGCTCGGGGTCGGTGCGGCAGATCTCCTGCCAGAGCGGCTGGAAGCTGAACCAGCCGGCGAGCGGGAAGCCCGTCTGCGCTTTCGTGTAGGAGGCGTACTCGTGGTTGATCTTCGTCGGCTCGCCGGCCGCCATCGCCAGCAGCTGGGCGTGGCACGAACGCTCCATCGAGACGAACCAGAACACCGCCTCGTCGACGGTCTCGCCGACCGTGAACAGGCCGTGGTTCTGGTGGATCGCGGCCTTGCCGCTGGGGAACGCGGCGGCGAGCTCCTTGCCCGCCTCCA
>JBKOUV010000225.1:0-11173 GCA_046723555.1 Actinomycetota bacterium
ACGCGAGCACACCGATTGCGATGGCGCTCACGCTCACTTGCAAGAGCAGCACCGTTCCCGGCACGCGGTTGCGGAGCGACGTCACCCGGTCAGTGTGTGAGTCGATCATCGCGTTGAGCGTTTCGATGTAGAGCCGCGGCGGGGTCCCCTGCGGGTCGGCCCGCACGGCATCGCCCGCAGCGCTCCACAGCTGTCGCTGGAGGTTCCCGATCTCAGTCACGTCGACGTTGAAGCCTGCGGAGTCGGGGACCTGGTTGGCCAAGTCGACGGCAATCTGGGCGTATTGCCGAAGCAGATCGAGCGACGTGGTGCGGCTGGGTTCGGCCAACAGCTGGGCGCGAAGGAACGTGGTCCCGATGTCGTTCGCCTCCTGCACGACCACGGCGCGACGACTGTCGTAGCGGCCGACTGCCATCGTGAGGCCGAACGCGAGCAGCAGGCCGATCAGTCCGAGCAGCGTGGCTTGCACCACCCCGACCGACTCACGGTGGGCATCGAGTCGGGCGCGCAGCTGCCGTCCGATCACGGTGCCCACCGCCGCCGACCCGCCGACGATGACCACGAGAACGACGACGAGCACCAGAGTGCTCATGCGAAAGAACACCAAGTTCACTCTCGCAGTCGGGGCATCGGGCGCGAGGGATCCCCTCCCCGTGGCCACTCGGTGGTGAGCCGATCGCCCGGAACGCTCCGGTAGCGCCGAACGCCACGCTCAACTCGCGACCGCCCCAAGACGCGACCCAGCCGCTGACGCCCGTCCGTGTAGCGGCCCCATCCTGTCACGGTCAATGACCAAATGCTGACGCTGACCCGGTGGAGTGGCGGCAACCGACGGTCAGGCACTGGCTCACATCGGCATCATGTCCGCGGTCGTCAAGCCGCGTGGCGCAACCCCCCACCCGGGTATGGACACGTACTGGGCTCGAGTCTGAGAGTCAGACACGTGTGCCAGCAGCAGCGATGACGTCCGCGACGCGTGCAGGTCGGTCACCGCCGGGGGGCCAGCCAACGTCACGCATCCGCCGTGCGATGCGGCGGTTCAACGCATCCCTGCCAACGCGACCACCGCGACCGTGCGGACGCAGAAAGAGGTCGGCAACCCGGCGTGTGTCGCGATCGACACGTTCTGGAAGGCGGGCCGCCACCGAACTGGGCGTCGGGGAGCACCGGGTTCGGATCACCCAGCCTGGACGATGCCGGCCAGCAGCGCATCGGCTTGGGTGAACCTATGGGGCTCCGCCACCAGGATGACCCGGGACACGGTCATGAATGACAATGGCTCGCCGGGACCGCCCGACGACGTCCCGGTGCCAGAGTCCGACTCCGCGCCGGAGTCCGAGGGGCTGTGGCGGCGCTACCGGTCCTGGCCGCTGTGGGTGCAGATCGTCGCCCCGCTCGTGGTGATCGCCGTGATCGTCGGAGGCGTCGTCTGGGCGACGAGCGCCTCTGACGGCGAGACGGCGAGCAGCGGGACGACCACGGCGAGTGGTGGCCAACTGGAGTTGGTCGTGAAGGGGCTCATCGTCTCCGGTGCGCTCGACGACGACTCGAGCGTGTCGACGACAAACGCGCCGGCGAGCACTTCCCCAGAGTCAACGATCTCGTCTGCCTCTGCGACGACGAGTCCCGCGACGACCACGAGCTCAACCCACCCGGCGAGCACCGCACCGGCCGGTCCGGTCACACCGACAACCGCCGTCCCGCCACCAACGACTGCCGCGCCATCAACGGCGGTACCGACGACGCAGGGATTGACGACCAACCCACCTGCCACGAGCGCTCCGCCTGACACGACCGAGACACCGGACAGCACCGAGGTACCCGACACCACCGACGCACCCGACACCACCGACGCACCGCCGACGACGGTCGAGCCGAGCCCGTCGCTCCCGACCGTGGCGGCCTTCTTCGACCAGTGGAACGAGGCCACCGCCGGCACCGACGTGCCCACGATCAGCGGCGCGCAACTCGAGGAGCTCACGGGCGATTACGCCGGGTACTACCTAGCTCCGCTCTCGCCGACCGACGACGACTCGTTCCCACCACAGGTCGGCCTGGTCGGCACGGCGACGTCACCCGGTTCCGGCCAGCTCGAGAAGCTGCTGCTCGTCTGGATTCCCGGTCCCGACGAGTCGTCGTCCGACTTCTACTGGGAGGCGTTCGGCGTACTCGTCCAGGCGGTGAGTCCCGGCACACCAACCGCCGAATCTGAAGCGCTTGCGACGACCCTCGGCGAGGCACCCGGCACCCCGCCGTTCACGACGACCAACAGCGCGAGCCAACGCGGCCTCGACTTTCGTACCTCGTCGATCGCATACACCGGCGAGGCCGGCAACCTCGACGTCTCCGCCATCGAGGTCCGCTGACCCGTCTGGGACACCCGAACCGAAGTGCTCGCCTACCGGACCAGCGCCCAGACTCGACACGGACCGCCTCGTCTCCACCAGGGCGACGGCAACGGGACCGCGGGCCGCAGTCCGCAACATTTGACATCACGCTGCGCTCCAGCACCATCGGCCACGAGTCCTCCCGCGGGACCTGCTCGAACAGATCGACGGGATTGCACGCACACGGGACCCCAGAGACTCGGTGGCTGACGCACCGTCGCACCCGCGGACCGACACCACGACCGGACTGCGGCACCGAACGACGGCGAAGTCGTCGTCGCAATGCACAAAGATCGCCATAGACGTGTGCGCCAAGCCCTACGACGAGGTCGAGAGCGACACCATGTGGAAGGTGCTCGTCGACGACGCCGTGTTGCGCCCGAGCCGTCTGATCGGTGGCGCACGGCCGCACCTTGACAAGGGCGCGCCGATGGGTGACCGCTGACGGCTTGTTGCTGGCGGCGGGTCACGGGTCGACCGGCGCGTCGAGCACCTCGTCCACAGACGGGGCCAAGACGATGGCGGCGGCGATTGCCTGTGTCCGCTCTCGGTAGTGAGCTGTCGCGAGGACAAGTTTGGACCGCGTCCTGGATGCGCGGTGCGTCCCGTTCGTCGACAACCCGGGCCCGCGAGCCGCCGTCCACCTCGACGACCACGCCCGCCCCGGCGGCCGCGACGCGGCGGCCGTTCTCGAACTGGTCAGCGAACACCGGGACGACGACCACCGGGACGACGGCCGCCAGCGCCCCGAAGACCGTGCCCGAACCGCCGTGGCAGACAACGACGCCGGCGGCAGCCTGCACTCGCTCCTGATCGACCCAGCGCTCGGCGTGCACACCGGCTGGCAGCGGGTCGAGCATCGCCGGATCGAACCCGACACCCGACGGTCAGCAGCACGCGAACCCCCAGTCCCTCGACCGCACACAGCGCTGCCCGGTACACGATGGCGGCGATGGACATGTGACCCAGGACGGTCCCGAACGTGACATAGACGAGTGGCGACCGGCCCCCGCTTCTAAACGACAGAACGTGGCTAGGGCGGCCGGTCGCATCATCCGAACCGGGCGATGACACCGGCGCCACTGATCCGCACTGTGACTTCGGATACCGCCATGCATCGAGATCGTCACGGAGGAAGGCAATGCCCAACGGACCGGTCGAGTACATCATCATCGGGTTCCCCGGGAACCAGTTCACTGGTGAGATCGTCCCCGCTCTCGTCGACCTCGTCGAGCGCGGCGTGATCCGCATTCTGGACCTGGTCTTCGTGGGCAAGGACGACCAAGGCGACGTCGTCGTCCCGGAGATCGACGAGCATGCCGACTTCGCCGTGTTCAACACGCTCGACGGTGAGGTGGGCGACTACATCGGTCCCGAGGACATCGAGCATGCAGCGGCCGGCATCGAACCGGGCACATCGGCCGCGTTGCTGATCTGGGAGGACTGCTGGGCCACGTCGCTCGCCGACGCGGTCCGCAACGCCGGCGGCGTCGTCATCGAAGGGGCGAGGATCCCGCGCGAGCTCATCGACGAAGCCGAAGCCTTGGCGGCGTCGGCCAGCTGAACCGAGAAGGAGAACGACCATGTTGATGCGTCGCCGGCCGCTGATGCGAACGGCCGCCACCACCGCTGTCGTGGCCGGGACGGCGACTGCCGTGTCCGGCCGCGTAGCCCGTCGCCAGAACGCGAAGGCGCAGCAGGCCGCCGAGGCGCAGGCCTCCGAGATGCAGCAGGCACCCGTTGCACCGCCTCCGCCGGTGCCGTCGCCCCATGCGGCTCCGGCGGGGCTGTCGGACCAGTCCCTCGACCAGCTAACGAAGCTCGCGGCATTGCACGAGCAGGGCGTGCTCACCGACGAAGAGTTCGCCGCCCAGAAGGCGAAGATCCTCGGATGACGACGGATCGGCCCGACGTCAGCGCCTCTGAGGCGACGCGTCGCGCCATCTCGCAGGCGGTGGCGTCGCTGCCGATCGATGACACCCAGGACTTCGACGACGCCGACCGAGGATTCATCGGCCGAGCCGAGTCCCGTCAGGTGAGGGCGGCCGACGGACGGGCGGTGTGGGACCTGGACGCCTATGGCTTCCTCGATGGTCCTCCGCCGGAGACGACCAACCCGAGCTTGTGGCGCCAGGCGCAGCTGTGCGCCAAGGACGGCTTGTTCAAGGTGGTGCCGGGCATCTACCAGCTGCGCGGCTTCGACCTGTCGGTGATGAGCGTGATCGAAGGCGACACCGGCGTGATCGTGATCGATCCGTTGACCTGTCGGGAGACCGCCGCCGCGGCGTTCGCGCTCTACACGGCGCATCGCGGGCCGCGACCGGTGCGAGCGATGATCTACACCCACTCCCACGTCGATCACTTCGGTGGGGTCAAAGGCATCATCACCCAGGACCAGGTTGACGCCGGTGATGTGCCGGTGATCGCGCCGGAGGGCTTCATGCACCACGCGATCTCCGAGAACGTGTTCGCCGGCACGGCGATGGCACGGCGCGCCGCCTACATGTACGGCGCCGCCCTGGACAAGGGTCCCGGCGGCCAGATCGGCGCCGGGCTCGGGCAGACCATTCCGACCGGCACGCTGACGCTGATCGCGCCGACGATTGACATCACCCACACCGGTCAGGAGTTGATCGTGGACGGGGTGTCGATCGCGTTCCAAGTGACACCAGGAACCGAGGCCCCGGCGGAGATGAACTTCTACTTCCCCGGTCACGGCGCGTTGTGCGCGGCGGAGAACACAACGCACACGCTGCACAACGTGCTCACCATCCGCGGGGCCGTTGTCCGCGACGCACACGCGTGGGCGCACTACCTCACCGAGACGATCGACCTGTGGGGCGACGAACTCGACGTCGTGTTCGCGTCGCATCACTGGCCGACCTGGGGCCGCGAGCGAGCGGTCGAGTTCCTCGCCATGCAGCGGGACATGTACCTCTATCTTCACGACCAGGCGCTACGGCTGATCAACCAGGGCTACGTCGGCGCCGAGATCGCCGAAATGCTGGAGATGCCGCCGGCGCTGCAGGCCGCCTGGCACACCCACGGCTACTACGGCTCGGTCAGCCACAACCTCAAGGCCGTCTACCAGCGGTACATGGGGTGGTACGACGGCAACCCGGCCAACTTGTGGGGGTACCCGCCGGTCGAGGTGGCCAACCGATACGTCGCCGCCATGGGCGGCGCCGCGGGCGCACTGGAGACGGCCCGCCGGGCCTACGACGACGGTGACTACCGGTGGGCGGTCGAGGTTTGCAAGCATCTCCTGTTCGCCGACGACACCGACGCCGCCGCCCAAGCCCTGCAGGCCGACGCCCTTGAGCAGCTCGGCTTCGGCGCCGAGAACGGCACGTGGCGCAACGCCTTCCTGTCCGGTGCCCACGAGCTGCGCCACGGAAGGTTCGGCTCCCCGACCACCGCGTCCGCCGAGCTGGTCAGCGCGCTGTCGGTCGACCAGGTCCTCGACAGCATCGCCATACGGATCGACGGACCCAAGGCTTGGCACGAGCGGCTCACGCTCTCGTTCGTCGTCACCGACACCGGCGCCACACACATCGCCGAGCTGCGCAACGGCGTCCTGCACCACCGAACCTCGCCGTCACCTGCCTCAGGCAGCACCACCTTGACCCTCACCCGTCCGATGCTGATAGGCCTCATCACCGGCGCCGTCGACCTGGGCGATGCAGTCCGCGACGGCGACATCGACGTCGACGGCGAACCCACCGACCTCGGGCGGCTCGTCGGCCTGCTGGCTCCCGTGGATCCCGATTTCCCGATCGTCACACCCTGACCCCTGCGACAAGAACGGCGACGTCTCACCGATCCGCAAACCGCAGAACGCCAATCCGCGAGCGGCCGCGCCGTCCAGCGAACCGGTCACGCGCGTCGCCTCGGCCTTCGCTGGAGGCGGAGCCACGCGTATCTGCCGAACCTCATCGGATGTGCGAAGCACGCGCCCTCGTCGGGACCGGCCAGGGCCATGGCGGCGCTCGGCTTCACCGAGCAGCGAGGACCCGCACGGGACGCATAACACGCGCGCGTCGGAGGCGTCCCCTCGAGTGGTGGGCTTCGGGGTCCGTATTGCCCGCACCTGTGGTACCACCAGCCCGGCCGTCGGGGCTCTGAGGCGATCTGAGAGCCCGGGTTTCGGGAGGGCTGCTACAACCGGCCCCTCCACACCTCCCCAGTCTCGGTCTCCAACGCGTCGAAGGTCACATACTGACGGTGCAGATCCAACCCGCATACCATGCTCATCGAGGACCCCGAGCTCGAGCTCAAGTAGTTGAGAAACCGAATGGTTGCCCCCGCCCGAGCTGGCGGACATGGCCGAAGTGAACGCCCGCAAGAACGTGCCCAGCGTCGAGGGGGCCATCATCCGGTGCGGCAGCACTGCGGCGGTGTTCCCCGCTCGCAGCACGTCGACGTGATCGATGTGTGAGGCGCCGGCGGCCATGGCGTGGACCAACGTGAGCACCTTGCGGCCCGGCTGGGCCCCGCCGACCCGGCCGACCAGCCGCACCATCGCGTTGATGAGCCGCTCCAACTCCAGGCGCATCACCAGTGTGCTCACCAGCACCAGCCCGGCCTTGGCCACCAGGCTCGGGTCGTCGAAGCGCACGTCGATCCGGTCGATCGTGTGCGATGTTGCGTTTCACCGAATGTGCCTCCTCGATCTGGGCCGAATGGCCGGCGTCGTAACCGTCATTCTCCCAGGTCAGGAGACATATTTCGCGGACCATCAGCCGCTCAGAGCCCTACCCGATCGGTGGACCGAGGATAAGTGATCCGGTCCTGGCGCCCCCGGCCAATCGTCACGGGTAGCCGAATAAGTCGTCCCGGCGCCGTCGAGAGCGCCCCGCAACACACCCGCGAGGCGAGCGTGCGCGGAAACGCGCGGGCATAACTCCGGCCTCGAGGCGGCGAGGACTGCGCGGGAACGGCCCGACCGCGCCCGCTCGGTAATCACGGATCTTGACGGCCGCGCTGCTGGCAGGCCCGGTCGGGCCGAGGGCGGCCCTCGGATCCGCGTTCGTCAGTTAGCGGCGTGCTCAGCAACCACGATCGCGATCGTGCGCACGAGTGGAGTGAACAAGCTTGTATCGAATAGAATTCTGTGCTACTGATTGAGGCGTGAGCGTGCACGCGTCACCCGAGCAGCCTGGGATCGACGATCAGCGGTCGTCGCGGCGGCGCTACCGCTCGCCGCTGCGGGAACAGCGGGCGCAGCAGACCCGGGACGCCGTGCTCGAAGCAGCAAGCCGGCTGTTCACCAGCCGTGGCTGGACGGCGACCGGCGTGCGGGACATCGCCCGCGAGGCGGGTGTCGCGGCGGAGACGGTGTACGCCCACTACGCGTCGAAGACCGCGCTGCTACGCCACGTTATCGACATTGCGGTGGTCGGCGACGAGGAAGCCGTGCCCTTGGCGCAGCGGCCGGAGTTCGCCGCCTTGGGGGCCGGGTCCCGCAGCGAGCGGATCGCCGCGGCGGCGCGTCTGATCACCGACGTCCACGTGCGCACGGCCGGGTTCGCCAAGGTGATCCGGGAGGCCGCTCACACCGACGAGGCGATGGCCGAAGAGCTGGCGGGCACCCGGCAGCGACAGCGCAGCGACGTCGAGCGGGCGCTGAAGCTGCTGATCGGCCGCAAACCCACCGTCACCGAGCTGGAGGGGATCGTCGCCGTGGTCAGCGTCGAGGTCTACCTGCTGCTCACCGAGTTCAGCCGGTGGACCCCGGCGCAGTACCAGAGGTGGATAGCCGAGACCCTCGAACTCATCCTGCCCAGTTCGTAACCCACGTGATTGAAGACGGAGCACGATGACCAACACCGACCCCAACGCACCGGCGGACACCCGCCTGATGGGGATCATCCACGAGGCCCTGCGCCGCGATCTCCGCCGCACCCACGAGGCGCTCACCGCCACCCCGCTCCCCGCCAGGCGACAGCGTGAGGCGCTCGCCGGGCACCTCGGCTGGATGATGCAGTTCCTCCATGCCCACCACGCCACCGAGGACGACGGCCTCTACCCGCTGGTCCGCCAGCGGAACCCACAGGCCGCAGACCTGCTGGACCAGATGCACGCCGACCACACAACGATCAGCCCGGCTATCGCGATGGTCGAGCGCTGCGCACTGGACTATCGCCGCGACCCCGACCGGCGGCTGCGCCTGCTCGCCGCCATCGAGCAGCTCCAAGACGTGCTGCTGCCACACCTACGCCGCGAGGAGGACGAGGTCATGCCCGTCGTCGCCGCCGCGATCACCGACGGTGAGCTGCGCCGCTGGGACGAAGCAGCCAACATCAAACCCAAGTCGCTGCGCCAGCTAGGACGCGAAGGCCACTGGATCATCGACAGCGCCGGCCCCGACGACCGCGACCTCGTGCTCCACCTCGTCCCCCCAGTGCCCCGGTTCATCCTGCTCCACGGCTTCGCTCACAGCTATCGACGGCACTCCACTGCGTGCTGGGGGCACGTGTCGCCATCGCGCCGGCAGGTGCAGAAGCACGGCCACATCGAGGTGGACGTCAACGCCGCGCCAGACGCGGTGTGGGAGGTCGTACGCGACGTCACCCGCATCGGCGAGTGGAGCCACGAGTGCGTCGGCGCCGAATGGCTCGACGGCGCAACCAAAGCCGTGCCCGGCGTCCGATTCCGCGGCCGCAACCGCAACGGCATCTGGCGGTGGGGACGGTTGTGCGAGATCGTCGACGTACAACCGAACGAACTCGTCTGGCGAACCGTCCCGACCCGCCTCTACCCCGACAGCAGCGAATGGCGGATCAAGCTCCACCCCACCGACAAAGGCACCCGCATCGAGCAGACCTTCCGAGTCCTCAACGCCCCACGACTCCTCGAACCGATCTACGCCACCATCATCCCCAGCCACCGCGATCGCACCCAAGCACTCACCGCCGACCTCCAACGCCTCGGTGCGCTCGCAGCCAGGCCCCCTGCCGACGCCGACACCGAGCCGCCGCCAGCCGACGAGCCAGTCATCGAGGACTCCCTCCGGGCGGCCACTCGATAATGCGCGAGCCGTAATCCGTCTACGCCTGCTCGGGCGGCGGTCGGGAACGGCCCGAGTGCCCAGGCGATAATTCCGAACCAGGACCGTGACACGCGTAGCGCCGCAGAACGCCAGCTGACCGTTGCTCTGGCCGCGGCGTCGACCGGTGGCCTGGCGTGCCGACGCTCGCCGAGTGACAACCGCCGAGCGCTGATTGACTAACCCCGCCGCCCTGGCCCCGGTCACCCGTCCGCCCGCTTGGCCGTTGAGCCGGGGCGGCGGCGCGTTTCACGGCCGTGTCCCGCGTCGAGGGCGCGGTGTCGTCCGCCCGTTCGCAGGACGTCCGCCTCGTCGAGCGGTACCGGGACGTGCTCGCCGCGCCGAATGCTGCGCTGTCGTCGGGCAGGACGCCACGCGATTTCCGAACCGTCGCGAACGCCATGGACCCGGCGTTAGATGACGGTTGCCACTGGGTTATTCGGACGCGGTATTCGGATGGTCCCGAGGCTGCGTTCTGCATTGAGGATCGGTCAGCGACATTGGCGCTCAAGGAGCGACTCGTGCGCCTCGGGCCCGATCGACTGAAGCATTTGGTCAGGGATCAAGGCCGCGGCGTCGCGGTCGGTACACAACGCGTCGTCGAGCAGCATCTGCTCGCGGTCCGAAGCGATGTTCGCGCCCGTGATCGTAACAACGCGTGTACTCATGGGTTTCGCCTGCTCAAGGGTAGTGGCAGCCGACCGTACGGTCGAGTCCATCACCAAGGTGGCGAGCCGGTCGAGCTGGCCTCGGTGATCTCATTCGGCGCGCAGGAGCGCGGCCGGGGCGGCCTTTCGGGCCCACCGGGCCGGTTGGGCGGCGACCACGTTGGCGAGGAACAGGAGGCCTCCGGCCACGCCGATGGCCAGGAGTGCCGGGGTGGTCGGGTCGGGGATCGCACCGGTGCGGTTGACGAACGCAGCGTAGACCAATCGACCGACCACCAGCCCGAGCGGAATACCGATCAGGAGCGGCACCGCGACGAGTGCGGTTGCCTGGAAGTGCACGGCTCGGCCGATGCAACGCCGGTCGGCGCCGAGAGCACGGAGGATGGCGTGGTCGCTGCGACGGGCGCGCACCGATTGCACAAGGGTATGGGCGAGCAGGGCGGCGGCGAGCACGGCGAGGAACGCGGCGAGCAGAACCGGGACCAGATCCACGCGGGCGACGTTGCGGATGGGAGCAGGAACCACCAGATCGCCCTGCGGGGTGGAGGTGAGCTCGCCCAAGCGCCGGCCGACGTCGGGTGGCGCGTCGGGGCGCAACCCGATCGCCGCCGCGCTCCTGGTCACCTCGGGCGCGACCTGTTGCATCCCGTCGAAGGTGAGCAGCGCTCCGACCCCGACGCCGTTGTTGCTCCCCAATGTCGGCAGCACGGCGAGACCGACAACGCGGAACGTCGCCGGCGCGTCCCCCTGGAGGGTCAACTCGTCGCCTACCGCGACGTCCAACTGGTCGGCGGTCAGGCGACCGAGCGCCAGCTCGTCGGCCCCGGCAGGCAGGCGACCGTCGATGAGGCGCGGCGCCAGACCGCCTCGAACGGCGTCGAACCCCACCAGCTCGACGGTGGTCTCGCCGGCACGCGCCGCTCCGGCGCCGAGGAGCATCAGGCCCTCGACGTCATCGTCGCCGTCGAGGCCGACCCGCAGGTCCGATCCCGCGGGAAGCCACCCGTTGCCGAGCAGCAGATCGAAGTTGGTTCCCCAACGGCCGCTTTCGGTGACGAGACGATCGACGC
>JBKOUV010000054.1:0-3483 GCA_046723555.1 Actinomycetota bacterium
GCGCTGGTCGAGCCGGCGCCCGCGGCCGGACCCTTGTCGACGCACAGGACCGTCCGCCCACCCCGCGCCAGCTCGAGGGCGACCGCGGAGCCGATGACCCCGGCGCCGATCACGACCGCGTCGGTGGTGGTGGTAGTGGTGGTGGTGGTGGTCATGCCGGGAACACGCCCTGCATGCGCGCCGCGGCGAGCGTGTTCTCGAGGAGGCAGGCGACGGTCATCGGGCCGGTACCGCCCGGCATCGGGGTGATCGCTCCCGCGATCGCCTGCACGGCGTCGAAGTCGACGTCGCCGACGTTGCCCTCCTCGGTCCGCGACACGCCAACGTCGATCACCGCCGCCCCCGGCCGGACGTGGTGAGCCGTGATCATCCGCGCCGACCCGGCGGCGCCGACGAGGATGTCGGCCTCCCGGCACACTTCGGCGAGCTCGGGCGTGCGGCTGTGGGCAATGGTGACCGTGGCGTCGACACCCTTGCGGGCGAGGAGCAGCGACAGCGGCAGTCCGACCAACGTCGAGCGCCCCACGACGACGGCCCGCGAGCCCGCCGTCGGCACGTCGTAGCGCTCGAGCAGGCGCATCACCCCGAGCGGGGTGCACGGGACCAGTCCCGGCTGGCCCCGCACCAACCGCCCGAGCGACAGCGGGGTGAGCCCGTCGACGTCCTTGTCCGGCGGGAGCAGGGCGAGCGCCCGCTCGGGATCGAGGCCCGCCGGCAGCGGCAGCTGGACGAGGATCCCGTTCACCGCCGGGTCGGCGGCGAGGGCGGCGACCCGATCCTCGAGTTCGGACTGGGAGATCGTGGCCGGCAGCTCGACCGCCCGCGACTCCATCCCCGCCTCGGCGGCCTTGCGCTGCTTGATCCGCACGTACATCTGGCTCGGACGGTCCTCGCCGACCAGCACGGTCGCCAGGCATACCGGCGGCGATCCGGCCGCTTCGACCGTCGCCCGGAGGTCGGCGACGATCTCGTCGCGCAGGCGCGCCCCGTCCATGAGGACCGCTCCACCCGGTGTGCACTCGAAGTCAGGCACGACGGCAATGTAGTTTGGACGCGTGAACGCGCATCGCTACGCGCCGTATGCCCGGCTGACCCAGCCGCTGGTGCGCGACGGTGGCGAGCTGCGCCCGGCGTCCTGGGCGGAGGCCATCCAGCGGGCGGCCGACGGGTTGCGCGCGACGAAGGACGAGGCCGGGCCCGACGCGGTCGGCTTTTTCTCGTGCTCCAAGTCGACCAACGAGATGAACTTCATCGCCCAGAAGTTCGCCCGGTCGGTGATCGGCACCAACAACATCGACTCCTGCAACCGCACTTGACACGCGCCCTCCGTGGTCGGTCTGGCCACAGTCTTCGGAGCCGGCGGCGGCACCTCGTCGTACGCCGAGATCGAGGACACCGACGTGATCGTGATGTGGGGTTCGAACGCCCGTGACGCCCACCCGATCTTCTTCCACCACGTCCTCGCCGGCGTCCGCAACGGCGCCACGCTGTACGTGGTCGATCCCCGCCGCAGCTCGACCGCCCAGTTCGCCGACGTCTGGCTCGGCCTGCACGTCGGCACCGACATCGCCCTGTCGAACACGGTCGCCCGTGAGATCATCCACGCCGGGCTCGTCAACACCGAGTTCGTCGAGCGGGGCACGACCGGCTTCGCCGAGTACGCCGCCTCGGTCGAAGAGTGGACGCTCGAGCGCGGGGCCGAGGTCACCGGCGTGCCGGCCGAGGCGATCCGCGAGCTGGCCCACGCCTACGCCCGCGCCGATCGGGCCCAACTGTGCTGGACGCTCGGGATCACCGAGCACCACAACGCCGTCGACAACGTGCTCTGCCTCATCAACCTGGCCCTGCTGTGCGGCCACGTCGGCCGCTACGGCTCGGGTCTCAACCCGTTGCGCGGTCAGAACAACGTCCAGGGCGGCGGCGACATGGGTGCCCTACCGAACAAGCTGCCGGGGTTCCAGGACGTCACGGACGCCGAGGCCCGCGCCAAGTTCGAGGCCGAGTGGGGGTGCTCGATCCCCGGCCACGACGGCTGGCACCTCACCGAGATGTTCGAGGCGATGCATCGCGGCGACCTCAAGGCGCTTTACGTGATCGGCGAGAACCCGGCCCAGTCCGAGGCCGACGGCCATCACGCGGCCGCCGCCCTCGACAACCTCGACCACCTCGTCGTGCAGGACCTCTTCCTGACCAAGACGGCGGAGCGAGCCGATGTCGTGCTGCCCGGGTCGGCGTCGTGGTGCGAGTCCAGCGGCACGGTCACCAACTCCGAGCGCCGCGTTCAGCGGTGCCGCAAGGCGCTGGATCCGCCGGGCGAGGCGCGCGACGACATCGAGATCCTGATCGACATGGCCCGCGCCCTCGGCCACGACTGGGATTACGGCAAGTCCGACGAGCTCCCCGAGCACGTGTGGAACGAGCTCCGCCGGCTCTCACCGATGCACGCCGGGATGAGCTACAGCCGGCTGGAGAAGCTGGGCGGGATCCAGTGGCCGTGCTACCACGTGGATCGGCTGGAACCGTCATGGCTGCACGGACGGCTGTGGGCGGACGACCCCGCCGACCGGGGACGGCTGGCGCCGTTCAGCGTGGTCGTGCAGGAGCCCCCGGTCGACCAGCTCGACGACGACTTCCCGTTGCGGCTCACCACGGGACGCCGCCTCGACTCGTTCAACACCGGCGTGCAGTCCGGTGGCTACCGCAGCCCCAACCGGATCGGCGAGACCGTCGATGTCGCGCCCGAGGACGCGTCCCGGCTGGGCGTCGGCGACGGCGAGGTGGTCCGGGTGTCGTCACGGCGGGGTACGGTCCTGGCTCCCGTGCGCATCGACCACCAGCTGCGTCCGGGTCTCGTGTTCATGACGTTGCACTTTCCGGACGAGGTCGACACCAACCGGCTCACGATCGACGCGGCCGATCCGAAGTCGGGCACGGCGGAGTTCAAGGCCACCGCCGTGCGGATCGACCGGATCGAGGCGACCGCGGCGGCCGACTGAGCGAATCCGATGGACCTCCGGATCGCCAGCGCGTCCGCCACCGCTAACGAGCGCGCAGCGGTGGACTCGGTGCTCGGCGCGCAACCGGTCGGCGCCCGACGCGGTGATCGGGACCCGGCGGGACACCACCTCGCCCGCGGCGGGCGCGAACGGCGGGCGGAGCGGCATCTGCTCTTGCCGGCGTTGCACGCGATCAACGACCGGATCGGCTGGTTCAGCCGGGGCGCGATCAACTACGTCGCCGAACGGCTCGACGTGGCCCCGGCCGAGATCTACGGGGTGGCGACGTTCTACGCGCTGTTCTCGACGGTCGAGCGCCCGGCCCGGCAGGTGCACGTGTGCACCGATCTCGTCTGCCGGGCGGCGGGCGGGCTCGGCGAGGCCGACCTCCCTGGAGGTGCGCATCCGGCGCCGTGCCTCGGGGTGTGCGAGCGGGCCCCGGCGGCGCTCGTGTTGGAGGCCGGCGAGTCGCCGCGCCGGGAGGTGC
>JBKOUV010000344.1:0-38439 GCA_046723555.1 Actinomycetota bacterium
GGGTCGACGGTGAGACCGGCGGCCGCCATGGCGCCGCGGAACCCCTGCTCACGGAGGCGGGCGGACTCGAGGTCGGGTCGGCCGGCGAGGAACCCGATCTGCCGGTGACCGAGGCCGATGAGGTACTCGGTCGCGGTCATCGCCCCGGCGAGGTTCTCGGAGTGCACGCTCGGCAGGCTCGGCGGGCCGGCGTGCGGGTCGACGGTGACGATGGGGGCCGCGTCGCTCACGTCCACCACGGTGGGCGTCACGAGGATGATCCCGTCGGTGAGCGTGCCGCTCAGCCGGGAGACGTTGCGCCGCTCCCAGCCCGAGTGCTCCTTGCCGTGTCCGCTGCCGGAGTACACGATCAGCTCGTAGTCGGTCTCACGGATCGCCGTCGCCGCCCCCTTCAAGAGCTCGGCGCTGAACGGCTCGATGTCGGCGACGAGGATGCCGATCACGTTGGTCCGCCGGCTGCGCATGCTGCGGGCGACGAGGCTGGACTCGTAGCCGAGCTCGGCGATCACCGCCTTGACCTTGGTGAGGGTGTCCGCGGCGACGCCGTAGCGGTCGTTGATCACCTTCGACACGGTGGCGATGGACACGCCCGCCTCGGCCGCGACGTCCCCGATCGTCACCCTCCTGGTCGGCACGGGGCGAGCATAGTCAAGTTCGTCAAACGGTGTCGATAACGGTATCGATAACGTTTGACAAACCTGGCTGAGCTGTGGCACGCTTCGCCGCCGGGACAGCTCTCGCACGCTCAAAAGGGGGATCGACCATGCGTTGCAGGTCCGCAAGGTCCGCGTTGCTTTCTCGCACCGCTCTGCTCGCCGGCGCCGTCGCCCTCGTCGCCGCCTCGTGCGGCGGCGACGATGACGACGATGCCGCCGGCGGTCCGTCCGGCTCGACGTCGCCGCCCGCGGCGACCGCGACGGGATCGGAGCCGGGCACTGCTCCGGCGACCTCCGCCGCGGCGGGCTCCGGTGAACCGGTCGACATCGAGTGGTGGCACATCCAGAACAACGACCCCGGGCTCTCGCTGTGGCAGGACGTCGCCGACGAGTACATGGCCGATCACCCGAACGTCAAGATCGACATCACCGTCTACGAGAACGAGGCGTTCAAGACCGCCATCGCGCCCCGCCTCCAGGCCGGCGACCCGCCCGATCTGTTCCAGTCGTGGGGCGGCGGCGGTCTGCAAGAGCAGGTCGACGCCGGCCTGGTCAAGGACATCACCGCCGACGTCCAGCCGTGGATCGGCGATCTCAACGAGGCCGCGGTCGGCATGTACCAGGTCGACGGCAAGCAGTACGGCATCCCGTTCGATCTCGGGATGGTCGGGTTCTGGTACAACAAGGCGCTGTTCGAGCAGGCGGGGATCACCGCGCCGCCGACGACGTGGGAGGAGTTCCTGGACGACGTGCAGACGCTGAAGGACGCCGGCATCACGCCGCTCGCCCTCGGTGAGGGCGACAAGTGGCCGGGCATGTTCTGGTGGGCGTACCTCGCCCTGCGGATCGGTGGGGCCGAGCCGATGCAGAAAGCTGCCGACGAGGGGGCGTGGGACGCTGAACCGTTCGTCAAGGCTGGTACCGAGCTCGAGCGACTGACCGACATGGACCCGTTCCAGAAGGGCTACCTCGCCGCGGTGTGGGACGGCGCCGGCGGGCAGGCGGCCACGATGGCCACCGATGACGCGGCGATGATGCTGATGGGGCAGTGGGCGCCCGGCACGATCAACGCCAACTCGCCCGACAACAAGGGGCTCGGCGACAACCTCGGCTGGTTCCCGTTCCCGACCGTCGAGGGGGGCGCCGGTGAGCCGACCGACGCCTTCGGCGGCGGCAACGGCTTCGCCGTCGGCAAGGACGCCCCGCCCGAGGCCGTCGACTTCCTGAAGTACGCGACGAGCCTCGATGTCGCCAAGCGGTGGGGCGAGACCAACAGCGGGATCCTTCCCGTGACGATCGGCGCCGACGCCTCGATCACCGACCCGAACCTGACTGGCGTGCTGAAGGCCAGGGCGGATGCGACGTTCGTGCAGCTGTACCTCGACCAGGCCACCACCCCCGAGCTCGGCGGCGTGATCAACGACGCGGTGGCGGAGCTGTTCGCCGGGCAGTCCTCTCCCGAGAAGGTTGCCCAGACGATCGCGGATGCCGCTCAGACCTAGCGGCGCGACGGCTTCACTCGAGCGGCGGGTCGGCCCCGACGGCCCGCCGCTCGTCACCACTGGGCGGCAACCTGCTGCCGTACCGCCGCGGGTCACCGGGCGTCGCGTCGTCGGCTCGGCGTGGCGCAAGCGCAGCACGATCGTCCTCTTCCTGCTCCCGGCGGTCGCGCTGTACGTCCTGTTCGTCCTCGTGCCGATCGTCCAAGGGGCGTACTACAGCGGCTTCGACTGGAACGGCCTCGCCCCGCTTACCGACTTCATCGGGCTCGACAACTACCGCGAGGCGCTGGCCGACCCCGTGTTCCTGGCGTCGGTCCGGCACGTCTTCGTCATCCTCCTGCTGTCCCTGTGCCTGCAGCTCCCGTTTGCTCTCGGCCTCGCCGTGCTGCTCAACCAGCGGATCAAGGGGCGGGCGATCCTGCGCCTGCTGTTCTTCCTCCCGTTCGTGCTGTCGGAGGTCATCACCGCGGTCGTCTGGCGGCTGCTGCTGCAGCCGGGTGGCCTGGCCGACCGCTCGTTCGACGTCGTCGGCCTCGGTGGCTTCGTGCAGGAGTGGCTCGCCAATCCCGACGTCGTCCTCTACACGGTCTTCGTCGTGGTCACGTGGAAGTACTTCGGGTTCCACATGATCCTCTACCTCGCCGGGCTGCAGCAGATCCCGCGCGAGCTCGAGGAGGCGGCGGCGCTCGACGGCGCCACCAAGTGGAAGACGTTCCGCCACGTGACGTTGCCGCTGCTCGGACCGACCATCCGGATCTCGGCGTTCCTGTCGATGATCGGGTCGCTGCAACTGTTCGACCTGGTGTGGGTGATGACCGGCGGAGGACCGGTCAACGCCTCCAACACGCCGGCGGTGTACATGATCGACCGCGGCTTCGAGCGCTCGCGGTTCGGATACGGCAGCGCCGTCGCCGTGTTGATGTTCCTGCTCTGCTTCGTGATCGCGCTCCTGTACCAGCGCTTCGTGCTCCGCCGGGACGTCCACGGGGCGCTGACCCGGATGGGAGCGGTGTGATGGTCGTGGCTGCTCCGGCACTGGTGAGGCCGCGCCGTCCGCTGCGGCGCACGCTGTCGCGGGGCGCGATGTACGCGATCGCCATCGGGGTCGTGCTGGTCGTGCTCGTCCCGATCATCTACGCCGTGCTGGGCGGGTTCCGCACCACCGGCCAGATCTCGGCCCGTCCGGTGGACCTGCCCGACCCGTGGGTGTTCGACAACTACCGCGAGATCCTCGCGTCCGGCTCGTTCTGGCGGCAGGTCGGCAACAGCGTCCTGATCGCGGCGATCACGATGGCGGTGGTCGTGCCGTGCGCGTCGCTGGCCGCGTTCGTCCTCGCCCGGTTCTCGTTCCGGGGTCGGGAAGCGGTGTACATCTTCTTCACCTTCGGGCTGCTGTTCCCGGTGGCGGTGGCGATCCTGCCGCTGTTCATCTCGTTGCGCACGTTCGGGCTGATCAACAGCTGGTTCGGCGTCGCCCTGCCCCAGGCCGCGTTCGCCCTGCCGACGACGATCATCGTGCTGCGACCGTTCTTCCGCAGCGTGCCGGCGGAACTCGAGGAGGCGGCGGCGATCGACGGGTGCGGTCCGTTCCGCTTCTTCTGGAAGATCCTGCTGCCGCTGTCGCGACCGGTGCTCGCTACGGTCTCGGTGATCGTGATCGTCGCCAGCTGGAACGCGTTCCTCCTCCCGTTGATCGTGTTGAGCGACCCCCACCTCTGGACGCTTCCCCTCGGCGTGACCAACTTCTCGACGCAGTACTCGTCCGACACCGCCCGAGTGCTCGCGTTCACGTCGCTCTCGATGGTGCCCGCGCTGGTCTTCTACGTCTTCGCCGAGCGCCAGATCGTGAGCGGACTCGCCGCCGGGGCGGTCCGGGGTTGACCGCGCTCACCGTGACCACGGACGGAATCCTGCTCGAGGACGCGGGACGGGTCGTCCGGGCCGCGTCCGGTTTCACCATCGACGAGCTGTTCCAGTCCGCGGATCCGGTGAGCGCCGCGGAGGAGGCGTTCGCTGCGGGCGACGAAGTGGCCGGCGGGCCGGCGTCCGTGCTCGCCCCGATCGGGTCGCAGGAGGTGTGGGCGGCCGGCGTCACCTACGAGCGCAGCAAGGAGGCCCGCATCGAGGAGTCGAGCGACGCCGGCGGCGGGTCGTTCTACGACCGGGTGTACGACGCCGACCGGCCGGAGCTGTTCCTCAAGTCGACGCCGCACCGGGTCGCGGCCCCGGGTGGCGCCGTCCGCATCCGCCGGGACTCGAAGTGGAACGTCCCCGAGCCCGAGCTGACCCTGGCGGTCAACTCGGCCGGCGCGATCTTCGGGTACACGATCGGCAACGACATGTCGAGCCGTGACATCGAGGGCGAGAACCCGCTGTACCTCCCGCAGGCGAAGATCTACGCCGGATCGGTCGCCCTCGGCCCGCGCCTTGTCGTTACGGCCACGTTGCCGGCGCCCGATACGACGATCGCGATGGAGATCGTGCGGGCCGGCGCCGTGGTGTTCGACGGGGCGACGCAGGTCGCGCGCATCCGCCGACCCTTGGCGTCGCTCGTCGACTGGCTGTTCCGCGAGGACGAGTTCCCGCACGGCTGCTACCTGCTGACCGGCACTGGCATCGTCCCGGCCGACGACTTCACGCTCGAGGTCGGCGACGAGATCCGCATCACCATCGACCCCGTCGGCACGCTGGTGAACAACGTCGCGCGGTGAGCACGACCACGTACCCTGGGGTGCGATGCGCGAGCAGATCCAAGCGGCCGTGCAACGCGCCTTCACGCCCGACGAGCGGGCACTGGAGAAGATCCGCGGCCAGGGGAAGCTGACCGCCCGCGAGCGCATCGACCTGCTCCTCGACGAGGGATCGTTCGTCGAGGACGCCGTGCTGGCCAACGCGATGGCGTCGGGCCTGCCGGCCGACGGCGTGGTCACCGGGCGGGGCACGATCGACGGAACGCCGGCGGTGGTGGTGGCCAACGACCCGATGGTGAAGGCCGGGTCGTGGGGGGCCCGCACGGTGGAGAAGATGGTGCGAGCGACCGAGGCCGCGCTCGCCGAGCAGGTCCCGATCGTGTGGCTCGTCGACTCGGCCGGCGCGCGGCTGACCGACCAGGTGCAGCTGTTCCCCGGGCGCCGCGGCGCCGGCCGGATCTTCTACAACCAGGTGCGGCTGTCGGGGCAGGTGCCACAGGTGTGCTGTCTGTTCGGACCGTCGGCGGCGGGCGGGGCGTACGTCCCGTCGTTCTGCGACGTCGTGTTCATGGTCGACGGCAACGCCTCGATGTACCTCGGCTCGCCGCGCATGGCCGAGATGGTGGTCGGTGAGATCACCACGCTGGAGGAGATGGGCGGCGCTCGGATGCACGTGTCGCAGTCCGGGTGCGCCGACAACCTCGCCACCGACGACCACGACGCGATCGACCAGGCCCGGGCGTACCTGACCTACTTCCCGCGCTCGTGGCGCCACGACCCGCCGGTGTACGAGAGCGAACCGCCGGAGGTCGACCTGTCCGACGACGTCGTGCCGGCGGACGAGCGGGTGCCGTTCGACACGCACGCGTTGATCGACGGGATCGTCGACCGGCACAGCTTTTTCGAGATCAAGCCGCTGTACGCCCGGGAGCTGATCGTCGGGCTCGGCCGGCTCGACGGTCAACCGGTGGGAGTCCTGGCCAACAACTCGGCCCACCTGGCCGGGACGCTGTTCGTCGACTCCGCCGACAAGGCCGCCCGCTTCATCTGGTGCTGCGACGCCTTCAACATCCCGTTGATCTTCCTCGCCGACGTGCCCGGGTTCATGATCGGCTCGGCCGTCGAGCGGCAGGGGATCATCCGCCACGGGGCGAAGATGGTCACGGCGGTGAGCGAGGCGACGGTGCCGAAGTTCTCGGTGATCGTGCGCAAGGCGTACGGCGCCGGGCTGTACGCGATGTCGGGTCCGGCGTTCGAGCCCGACGCCACGATCGCCCTGCCCACCGCCCGCATCGCCGTGATGGGGCCGGAGGCCGCGATCAACGCCGTGTACGCCAACAAGATCGCGGCGATCGACGACCCCGACGAGCGGCAGCAGTTCGTCGCCGAGCAGCGGGCGCTCTACGAGACCGATGTCGACCTGCTGCGCCTGGCGTCGGAGCTCGTCATCGACGCCGTCGTCGATCCCTCGCAGCTGCGGGCCGAGCTGATCCGCCGCCTCGCACTCGCGCGCGGCAAACACCGTGATTTCGCGGATCGCCGCCATGGAATCCCACCGGTCTGAGCCATCCGAGGGTTTGATGCAGGACAGGGTGGCGCGAAACCCTCGGGTGCAGATCCGCGATGTAACGGCGCGCGACGGGCTCCAAGGCGAGCGGCCAGTGGAGGTGAGGGACCGGGTCGAGCTCGTCCGCCGGCTCTTGGCGGCGGGCTTCGGGGACGTCGAGGTCGCCTCGTTCGTCTCGCCGAAGGCGGTGCCGGCGATGGCGGGTGGCGCCGACGTCGTCGCTGCCGTCCTGCCCGACCTGCCGCAAGGCGCCACCGCGTGGGCGCTCGTGCCCAACGTGAAGGGGGCCGAGCTGGCGACGGCAGCAGGCGTCGACCACCTCACGATCACCGTCTCGGCGTCGGCGGCGTACAGCGAGAAGAACGTCCACATGACGATCGAGGAGGCCCTCGCCCAGGTGGAGGCGATCCGCGCCGCCGCCCCGACCGCGGTGCTCGATGAGGTGATCTCGTGCGCGTTCGGGTCGCCGTTCGACGGCGAGGAGGTCACGCCGGACGACGTCGCCTCGTTCGTCGACCACGCCCGCGCCGCCGGTGTCGATCAGGTCACCCTGGCCGACACCACCGGCGTGGGCACGCCGACGCGGCTCGCCGCCGTCCTCGACCGGGTGGGCACCGACGTCGGGCTGCACCTCCACGACACCCGCGGCACCGCCCTGCTCAACGCCTGGACCGCGCTCGGGCGAGGCGTGACCCGCTTCGACACCGCGCTCGCGGGGCTCGGTGGCTCCCCGTTTGCCCCCGACGCCGGCGGCAACCTGCCGACCGAAGCGCTGGCGCAGCTGTTGCGGGCCGAAGGCTTTGACACCGGGCTCGACGTCGGCGCCGTGCTCGACGCCCGCAACTTCGTTCGCTCGGTCCTCAGCCCTTCGTCGCCCCGAGGGTGAGGCCCCGTACGAACTGTCGTTGGAGGATGAGGAACACGAAGATCGTCGGGATCGCGATGATCACCGATCCGGCGGAGAGCAGGTTGTAGTCGGTGAAGAACTCGCCCCGGAGGTTGTTGAGCGCGCTGGTGATCGGGAACTTGTCGCCGGTCTGGAGCAGCGCCGTCGCCAGCAGGAACTCGTTGTAGATGAAGACGACCTCGAGGGCGGCGAGGGCGCCGAGCGCCGGGCGGCACAGCGGCAACGTGATGCTCCAGTACTGGCGGAACACGCTGGCCCCGTCGACCTGAGCCGCTTCGTACAACTCTCGCGGCAGTGTCTTCATGTAGTTGCTCAGCACGAAGGCGCAGAACCCGGTCTGGAAGGCGATGTTGACGAGGATCAGCCCGAGGAAGCTGTCGAGGAGCGTGCCCGACTCGCTGATGAACGAGGGTACCGGGATCTCGCGGAACATCCGGTACACGGGGATCACCAACGCCTGGGGCGGGAGCAGGTTGGCGGCGGTGAAGAACCCGAGCATCGCCAGGTTGAACCGGAACGAGAACCGGGACACCACGAAACCGATGCCAGACGCCAGGGCCAGGGTCATGACCACAACTGGAATCACGATGATCAGCGAGTTGACGAAGTGCTGCGTCATCTCGCCGCGCCGCCACGCATTGGCGTAGTTCTGCAGGGTGAACCCCCCGAGGGAGGCATAGCCGTGGGCCTGGGTGTAGGCGTAGTCGCGGAACGAGTTGAAGACGGCCCACAGGAGTGGGAAGAGCCACCCGACGGCCACGACGATCAGGAAGACCTGGAGGACGATGCGTTTGCGGCGGCGCTTGCTCTTGCCGACAGTCACCGGGCGCGTCGTCGGCGGCGCCTCACTGAACGTCACCGTCGCCGTCGCCGCCGTCATCGCTGTCTCTGGTCTCCGCGGAACACGGCGATCAGGTAGATCGTGATGAACACCGATGAGATCACCAGCATGATCGTCGCCAGCGCCGAGCCAAAGCCGATGCGGCTCGCTTCACCGATGATGTTGCTCAGGACGAGCGCGGAGATCAGTTCGAGCCCGTTGCGCCCGCGGTTGATGACCCATACGAGGTCGAAGGCCCGCAGCGACTCGATGACGGTGATCACGAGGATGACGATGTTCACCGGGCGCATGACCGGGAAGACCACCTTGAAGAACGTCTTCACTTCGTTGGCCCCGTCGATGGCGGCGGCCTCACGCAGGTTCGGGTCGACGCTCTTCAGCCCGGCGAGGTAGAGCAACATGATGTAGCCGATGTGGCGCCAGCTCGCCGCGACGAGCACCGCCCAGAGGTTGATCTTGGGGTCGCCAAGCCAGTCGGTCTTCCGGTTGAGCACCTCGTTCAACAGTCCCTGGTCCCGCGAGTAGATCAGCTGCCAGATGAAGCCGGTGAGGGCCAGCGAGATCACGACCGGGAGGTAGAACGCGGTCTGGTAGAAGCGGCTCCCGGCCAGCTCGCGGTCGAGCAGGACGGCGAAGAACATGCCCAGCGGCGTGGCGACGAAGAAGAACACGGCGAACCAGATCAGGTTGTGCCGGATCGCCGGATCGAAGGGCGGATAGATGTTGACGATGTCGTGGTAGTTCCGCGTCCCGATCCACTGGATGTCGGAGAACCCCCCGTAGCCGTCCCACCGGGTGAACGACAGCAGTACGGAACTCAGCGCCGGGAGCCAGACGAGGGCGAGGACGAGGAAGGTGGGGATGCCGATCATCCACCCGACCGTCCACCGGTCGCGGCCGGACAGTGATCCGAAACCGCGCCGGCTCATGGCGTCATGATCGCACGACCAAGGCGAGGCATCAGTCGGTGAAGATGGACTTCTTCTGGGCCTCGATGCTCTTGGTCAGCCCGTCGATGTCATCGGGGTTCTTGATGAATTCCTGGAGGGAAGGGATCATGACCGTGGACGCGAAGTCCGGCCGGGTGTCGCGGTCAAGGAACTGGGCGATCGACTCCGCCCCCCCGACCAGCTCGACAGCACGGTTCTTGAGGTCGGTGAACATGCTCGTGTCGGCACCTGAGTTGGCAGCGATCTGGCCGGGGTCGTTGGTGTTGATGATCGTCCCGCAGTCGGCCGACCCGAACCAGGTCAACAACGCCTGCGCACCCTCCTCGTTGCTCGGGTCGGCGGCCATCATCATCCCGTCGATGGGGGCGTCGATGGAGCCGGCGCCGACGTTGGAGTCGATTTCCGGGTAGTTGAAGAAGTCGAGGTCGCCGATGTCGGCCTCCGGGAACTGCTGCGACACGAACAGGCCGAGGAGGTACATCCCCGCCTCCTTGGCCACCAGCGACTGGGCAGCCTCCTGCCACGTCCGCCCGAGCGCGTCGGGCTGGTGGTAGGGAAGGATGCCCTTCCAGGTGTCGAACACCTTCTTCACCTGATCGGACTCCCACGACTCGTCGCCGGCCATCAAACTGACGTGGAAGTCGTAGCCGTTGATGCGCATGTTCAAGATGTCGAAGGTGCCCATCGCCGGCCAGCCGTCGATGTCGGCGAAGGCGAACGGGACGAGCCCGTCGTCCTGCATCGTCTGCGCGAGGGTCGTCAACTCGTCGAAGGTCGTCGGCACCTCGTAGCCGCCATCCTCCCAGACCGACTTCCGGTAGAAGATCGCCCACGGGTAGTAGGACTGCGGGACGAAGTACTGCTTGCCGTCGCTACTGGTCGACGCGGCCTTGAAGGCGTCGGTGAAGCCGGTGAGGTTCTCCCACACGGAGCTGACGTCGCCGGCGAGGCCCCGCTCGGCGAAGAACTGCATGCGGTAACCGGCGAACCATGTCCAGACGTCGTCGGGGTTGCCCTGGAGGTAGTTGGAGATGTTCTCCTGGAACGTTTCGTGCTCGATCGTGTTGATCGGCACCTCGGCGTCCGGATTGGCGTCGGTGAACGCGGCGACCATCTTCGCCAGCACGTCCTTCGGGACGTCGTCGGAGGCGTTGGACCCGAGGGTGATCGTGCCCGAGGCAGCGGGGATCGAGCCACCACCGGTGCCGGCGGTCGCCGTCGTCCCGGGGGCTGCGCCGGTGGTCCCCGGAGCGCTGGTCGTGCCGGCAGACGTTCCGCCGCTCGTCGTCGCCGACGTGCTGTCATCGTCGTCCCCGCCGCAGGCGGCGAGTGAACCGCCGAGGCCGAGCAGAGCTCCGGCCCCGAGGGCGCGGGTGATCACGGCGCGCCGGCTGAGGGCCTGGACCGAGGGCGGGACGAGCCGGGCGAGGTACTCGGCCTGGGTGCGCGGACGAGACATGGGTCTGCTCCTTTGGAGGGGGCACCCGCTCACCGCCCCCAGCGGCGAGTTCGAACAGTTTCCCCCGTTTCAGGACAAGTTTCCACGCGGCCGAACAATTGTCAAGGGTCAGAAAGGTAGAAATTGTTGGAATCTGCGCGAGTCGTGTTGATTTCGGCGAGCGAAACTGCCACCGTTGGCCGGGTGGCGTGGGGGATGCGCGAGATGGCCTTCGGCGGTGACTACAACCCCGAGCAGTGGCCCGAGCAGGTCTGGGCCGAAGATGTCGAGTTGATGCAGGCCGCCGGCGTCAACTTCGTGACCGTCGGTGTGTTCGCGTGGGGCCGGCTACAACCGCGACCGGACACGTTCGACGGTGCCTGGCTGGGCCGGGTCCTCGATCTGATGCACTCGGCCGGGATCAACGTCGACCTCGCCACCGCCACCGCGTCACCCCCGCCGTGGCTCGCCCATCGACACCCCGAGATCGTGCCGGTCGACGAGCGGGGCGATCGCTACTTCCTGGGCAGCCGGCAGACGTGGTGCCCGAGCTCGCCGGTGTATCGCGACCACGCGCTCGAGCTCGTCGACCGGCTGGCGACCGAGTTCGGAGACCACCCGGCGCTGACGATGTGGCACGTCAGCAACGAGCTCGGGTGCCACAACGCCCGCTGCTACTGCCCGGTCACGGCGGCGCACTTCCAGCGCTGGCTGGAGGAGCGGTACGGCGACGTCGCCGAGCTCAACCGGGTGTGGGGCACGAGCTTCTGGAGCCAGGTGTACGGCGACTGGGAGGAGATCCAGCCGCCGGGCCGGAGCACGACGTTCACCAACCCGACGCAGCTCCTCGACTTCGCTCGCTTCAGCTCGGACGCCTTGCTCGCCCACTACCGCGCCGAGCGGGAAGTGCTGCGGGAACGGACACCGGACATCCCGGTGACGACGAACCTCATCGTCGGCCGCGAAGACAGCGTCGACTGCTTCGCGTGGGCGCCGGAGCTCGACCTGATCGCCAACGACCACTACGTGCTCGGCTCCTTGCCGGACCCGCTCGCCCAGCTGGCGTTCGTCGCCGACCTGACACGAGGCGTCGCGGGTGGGCAGCCGTGGCTGTTGATGGAGCACTCGACCAGCGCCGTCAACTGGCAGCCGGTGAACCGGGCCAAGGCGCCCGGCGAGATGATGCGCACGTCTCTTACCCACGTCGCCCGGGGCGCCGACGGAGTCGCCTTCTTCCAGTGGCGGGCGTCGCAGGCGGGGTCGGAGAAGTTCCACTCGGCGCTCGTGCCCCACGCCGGAGCGGACACCGACCGGTTCCGCGAGGTCGCCGAGCTCGGCGCCGTCGTGCGCCGGCTGAGGGAAGTGTGCGGCAGTGTGGTCGACGCCGATGTCACCCTGCTCTACGACTGGCCTTCGGTCTGGGCGGGCAACTCCCCGTCGCTCCCGAGCGCACTCGTCCGCGGGACCGAGGTGGCGCGCGACTACCACCGCGCCCTGCGCACGCTCGGCATCGCGAGTGACGTCGTCAGCCCGCACGCCGATCTCAGTGGCTACCGGGTCGTGATCGTGCCGACCCTGTACCTGTGCGACGACCACACCGCCGCTGCGGTCGCCGACGCCGCCGGGGCCGGCGCGCACGTCGTCGTCACGTACTTCTCCGGGATCGTCGACGAGAACGACCACATCCGACTCGGCGGCTACCCGGGCGCGTTCCGTGACCTGCTCGGGGTTCGGGTCGAGGAGTTCTTTCCGCTCGGGCCCGGCGAGGTGGTCGAGCTCAGCGACGGCAGCCGGGCCGGCGTCTGGACCGAACGGCTCACGCTCGCCGACGGCGCCGGCACCGAGGTCGTCGCCACCCACGTCGCACCCCCGCTCGCCGGGGTGCCGGCGATCACGAGGCGTCGCGCCGGAGCGGGCGAGGCGTGGTACGTCGCCGTCTCGCTCGATCACCCATCGCTCGTCGCGCTGCTGTCCCGGGTCACCGCGGAGGCCGGCGTGGCGCCGGTTCTCCCGCTGCGCTCGTCGGCCGAGGCCGACGTCACGAGGCGCCGAAGCGCCGACGGTTCGTGGTTGTTCGTGCTGAATCACGGCACCGAGGACGTCGAGGTCGACACGATCGGGCACGATCTGGTCAGTGATCAGCCGGTGGACGGCAGGGTCACGGTCGCCGCGGGCGGCAGTGCCGTGATCAGAGAGCGGGTCTGATGCTGGCCCGGCAGCGCCAGGACGCGATCCTCGAGCAGGTGGCCCGCGAGGGCGGGGCCCGGGTCGCCGACCTCGTCGATCGCCTCGGCGTGTCGGACATGACGATCCGCCGCGACATCCAGGCGCTCGCCGGGCGCGGCCTCGTCGCGCGCGTCCACGGCGGCGCCGCCGCGGTGTCGGATCAATTCACCGCCGACGAGCCGGAGTTCAAGGTCAAGTCGGCGCTCCAACCGACGGAGAAGCAGGCGATCGCCCGCGCCGCGGCCGATCTGGTCGAGCCGGGTAGTTCGGTGGCGCTCTCTGCCGGCAGCACGACCTACGCCGTCGCCCATGCGCTGGGCGACGTGCCCAGGCTCACCGTGATCACCAACTCGCTCCCGGTCGCCGACGTGCTCCACTCGTCGGCGCCTCCGGACACGTCGGTCGTGCTCACCGGGGGCGTGCGGACCCGTTCCGACGCGCTCGTCGGGCCGGTCGCCCTCGCCGTCCTGCGCGACCTCCACGTCGACTGGCTGTTCCTCGGCGTCCACGGGATGGACCTCCGCGCCGGCCTGACCAGCCCGAACATGAGCGAGGCCGAGACCGACAGGGCGATGATCGCATCCGCGCATCGCCTCGTCGTCGTCGCCGATCACTCGAAGTGGAGCGTCGTCGGGCTGGCCGCGATCGCGCCGATCTCGGAGGTCGACATCCTCATCACCGACGACAAGCTGCCCGAGCCGGCCCGCCGCGCGCTGGAGGGTCAGGTCGGCCGGCTGATCGTCGTCGGCGTGGACGGTGGGGACGGTGACTGACACCCGGGCCCGGCGGGTCCGCGTCCGGCGGACGAGCGGTCACCTCGCTGACGGGCGGGAGTTGATCTACTTCGACGACTCCGAGCCGTATGTGTCCGGCCGGGCGCAGCGGTCGTTCGACGACCGCCGGCCGCTCGCGCCCCGCGCCGACGAGAGCCGGATGCGCTTCGACGAGATGTCCGGCGAATGGGTGGCCTTCGCCACCCACCGGATGGACCGGACGCATCTACCCCCGGCCGACCTGTGCCCGTTGTGCCCCACCCGCCCCGGCCGGGCACCGACGGAGATCCCCGCCGACGACTACGACGTGGCCGTGTTCGAGAACCGGTTCCCGTCCTTCGCCGGCACTCCCACCGGAGGGTTTCCTGCCACTGGAGGGTTTCCGGACGGGACGGGTCTCCCGAATCCCTCCGGCGACGTGCCGGCCTACGGTCGCTGTGAGGTGGTGTGCTTCACGAGCGATCACGACACCCACTTCCGCGAGCTCGGGTCCGACCGGGTACGCACGGTGATCGAGGCGTGGGCCGATCGGACCGCCGAGCTGTCCGGCCGGCCCGGCGTCGCCCAGGTGTCGGTGTTCGAGAACCGCGGCCGGGAGATCGGCGTGACCCTCCACCACCCGCACGGCCAGATCTACGCCTACCCGTTCGTCGTGCCGCGGACCGAGGCGATGCTGCGGCAGGCCGCCCAGCACCGCGGCCGCGGTCGAGATCTCGTCGGTGACCTGCTGGCCGAGGAGGTCGCCGCCGGGACCCGGCTCGTCAGCCGTGGCGACCACTGGACGGCGTTTGTCCCTGTTGCCGCCCGCTGGCCGGTCGAGGTCCGCGTCGTCCCGCACCGCCACCTGCCGGACCTCGCCACGCTGGACACCGGCGAGCGGGACGAGCTGGCCGAGCTGTATCCGGAGCTGCTGCGGCGGTTCGACGCCTTCTACCCGAAGGTCACGGCCGTCCCGTACATCGCGGCGTGGCACCAGGCGCCGGTCGGTGAAGGTCGCGACCTCTGCCGTCTGCACCTCCACATCTTCTCGATCATGCGGGCGCCGCGGAAGCTCAAGTACCTCGCCGGGTCGGAGTCGGCGATGGGCGCGTGGGTCAACGACACCACGCCTGAGCGCATCGCCACCCGCCTGCGGGAGCTTCCCTGACCGTGGAGTGGTACGACGCGACGAACACCGCAGTTGCCGTCGAGCAGCTGAGGGCGACCTTCCGGGAGGCATTCGGCGGCACTCCGGACGGAATGTGGGCGGCGCCCGGACGGGTCAACCTGATCGGTGAGCACGTCGACTACAACGCCGGCCGCTGCCTGCCGATCGCGCTGCCGCACCGCACGTTCTGTGCTGTCCGCCGGCGCAGCGACGGCGTGCTCGACGTCCACTCGGGTCAGGGGTACCCGCCGTGGTCGGGTCCGGTGACCGACCTCGACCCGAGCGGGGTCGTCGACTGGGCCCGGTACGTGGCCGGCGCCGTGTGGGCGCTCGGTCGCGCCGGCGCCGCCGTGTCCGGCCTCGACGTCGCGGTGGCGAGTGATGTGCCGATCGGCGCCGGCTTGTCCAGCTCGGCGGCGCTGATCTGCGCCACCGCCCTCGCCGCCGCCGAGCTGTCCGGCTGGGACGATCGCGACGCGCTGACCAAGCTGTGCGTCGACGCGGAGACACGCTTCGTCGGCGCCCCGACGGGCGGGATGGACCAGGCCGCCGCGCTGCGCACGCGCGCCGGTCACGCGCTGCTGCTCGACTGCCGCGACGATCACATCGACCACGTCGTGTTCGACGTCGCGGGCGCGGAGCGGGCGCTGCTGGTGATCGACACCCGGGTGAGCCACAGCAACGTGGACGGCCGCTACGGCGAGCGTCGAAGCGGCTGCGAACGGGCCGCCCGCCTGCTCGGCGTGTGCTCGCTGCGCGACGTCGCCGACGCAACGGCGGGCACTGATCCCCACGCCGTCGATGACACGCTGCGTCCGCTCGCCGGCGACGAGTCGGCGCCGCTCGCTCGCCACGTGGTCACCGAGATGCACCGGGTCGACGCCACCGCGGCGGAGCTCCTGGCCGGGCACATCGACAACCTCGGCCCGCTGCTCGACGCGTCCCACCGATCGCTCCGCGACGACTTCCGCGTGTCGTGTCCCGAGCTCGACCTCGCCGTCGAGGCATCCGTCGCAGCCGGTGCGATCGGAGCGCGGATGACCGGCGGCGGTTTCGGCGGCTCGGCGATCGCGCTCCTGCCGGCGCTCGACGTGACCACCGTCGCATCGGCGGTGGACGAAGCCTTCGCCGCCGCCGGCTTCCGCCGACCCCGCTTCCTCCGGGCCATCGCCGCCGGCCCCGGCGGCCGGATCGCGTGAAATGGGTTCTGATCGCGATCAGGTGTCACCGGCGGTCCAATTCGCGCCGGAAAACCGACGCGCCCATGACGCTCGCGATTCTTCCCCGCGATCTGGTTCAGCGGTGACCATCCATCGCGATCAGAACCAGGTTTTCCGTGACCGGAGCGTGTCGTGAGTGGTCGGATCCTGCGGGCCGGAGGCGCGTGCGTCGTCGTCGACGCGCCCGTTGGCGGCCCGCCTCGCCTGCTGCACTACGGCGCCGACCTCGGGTCGGACGTGCACCTCACCGCGCTGGGCGCGGCCGTCGGCCGTCCGACGCCGCCGGCGTCCTTCGACCGACCCCTGCATCCGGGCCTGCTACCGCTCGAGGCCGAGGGCTGGCTGGGCCGGCCCGGGCTGGCCGGGCACCGGTCGGGGCGCCAACTCCTGCCGGTCCTCACGGTCGACTCGATGACCGCAGACGGGGACTCGGGACTCTCGATCGCGATGAGCGACGGCACCGCCGGGCTCACCCTGGTCAGCGACCTCGTGCTCGAGCCCGCCGGCGTGCTGCGCGTCCGGCACACGGTGACCAACACCGGCGACGACGGGCTCGAGATCACCGCCCTCGACGCGTCGATCCCGTTCCCTCCGGTCGTCTCCGAGGTCCTCGACTTCAGCGGGCGGTGGAGTCACGAGCGAGCGCCCGTCCGGGGCCCGCTCGGTCTGGGCACCCGGGTGCGGGAGACGCGCCGCGGCCGAACCGGTCACGACTCGCCGCTGTTGATGGTCGTCGGCACCGCCGGCTTCGGCTTCCGCCGCGGCGAGGTGTGGGGAGTCCACGTCGAGTGGAGCGGCGACCAGGTCTACGTCGCCGAGCGGCCACCCGAGGGTGCGGGGGCCGGGGCCGGGCTCCTGCGCGGCGGCGAGCTGCTGCGCCCCGGCGAGATGCGCCTCGGTGCCGGCGAGCAATACGCCACGCCGTGGGTCCTGTTCACATGGTCCGACGACGGACTCGACGGTGCGTCGCAGCGCATCCATCGCTACGTACGAGCGCGCCCGAGCCACCCCCGACGACCGCGACCGGTCGTGCTCAACACGTGGGAGGCCGTCTACTTCGACCACGACCTCGACCGGCTGCGGCGCCTCGCCAAGACCGCGGCCGCGATCGGAGTGGAGCGGTTCGTGCTCGACGACGGCTGGTTCCGCGGTCGCCGGGACGACACCGCCGGTCTCGGGGACTGGTACGTCGACGAGACGGTGTGGCCCGACGGTCTTGATCCGCTGTTCGACGCCGTCCGCGAGCTCGGCATGGAGGTCGGGCTCTGGGTCGAGCCGGAGATGGTGAGCCCCGACTCCGACGTCGCCCGCGCCCATCCGGACTGGCTGCTCGGACCAGCCGGGCGTCGCCCCTTGGAGTGGCGCCACCAGCAGGTGCTCGACGTCGGCAACCCCGAGGTCGCGGACTACCTGTTCACTCGGCTCGATGCACTCGTCACCGAGTACCGGCTCGACTTCCTCAAGTGGGACCACAACCGCGACCTGAGCGAGGCCGTGTCCCCGGCGACCGGCGTGGCGGCGTCGCACCGGCAGACCGCGGCGACGTACGCGCTTCTCGACCGGTTGCGCGCCGTGCACCCGGGTCTGGAGATCGAGTCGTGCTCGTCCGGCGGTGCCCGCGTCGACCTTGGCATCCTCGGCCGCACCGACCGGGTGTGGGCCTCGGACACGGTCGATGCCGTCGAGCGCCAGCCGATCCAGCGGTGGACGTCGGTGCTGCTCCCGATCGAGCTCATCGGCAGCCACGTCGGTCCGCCGGTCGCCCACACCACCGGTCGGGCGGTCGACCTCGGGTTCCGCTGCCTCACCGCGCTGTTCGCCCACGCCGGCATCGAGTGGGACATCGGGACCGCCACCAAGAACGACCTCGCCCGTCTCGCCGAGTGGATCGAGTTGTACAAGGAGCTCCGTCCGCTGCTCCACCGCGGTGACGTCGTGCGCGCCGACGACGAACCCGACGGGCTGCTCGTCCACGGAGTTACCGCCGCCGACGGCTCGGAAGCGCTCTACTCCGTCGTGCGGATCACGACCGCCAGCGAGATGTCGCCCGGCCCGTTCCGACTACCCGGCCTCGACGACGCCCGGAACTATCGGGTCCGTGTCCGCGGTGGGTTCGATGAGCCGTCACGCGGCCGGCCGCCGCCGTGGTGGGACGCCGCGGTGACGGACGGATTCGCCGCCTCCGGCGCCGTCCTCGGTCGGGTCGGGATCCAGCTCCCGGTGCTGATGCCGGGGAAAGGCTTTCTCCTGCACCTCACGGCCGACCATCCTGTAGCGGGTGGGTGAGGACTTCGCCGCCCGGGTGCGTCAGCTCCGCCTGGCGCCGGACGGCGCGCCTCGCCCGGACGCCCCGTTCGGTCGTGGGCCGCTGGCGGCGCGGGTCCTGGCGAAGGTGATCGACGCCGCGGTGTGGGGCGGGTGCCGGGTGCCGGCGGGTTTCGCCCACACGCTGGCGACCGTGGGCGGGCACGTCGAGTGGGCCGTGCGACCGGGGAAGCGCCGGCGGCTGGCGACGAACCTCGCCCACGCGCTCGGCACCGGGCCGACTGCAGGCGCGGTACACCGCGCCGTCCGAAGGGAGATCGTCAACGAGGCCCATCGGTCGGCGGACCTGCTGTGGGCGCTCGGGCGCCCGGACGAGTTCCTCGCCACGGTGGAGCTCGTCGGCTTCGACAACATCAACGAGGCCGCGGCGCACGGGAGTGGTGTCATCCTCTCCGGGATCCATCTCGGCGGGTGGGAGGTGGCGACCTCAGTGCCGCGGGCGGCGGTGACCGTCCCGGCCTCGGTCATCGTCGCCGACGACTGGCTGGCGTGGGCCATCGCCCACATGCGGATCACGGCCGGGCTGCGCGTGATCTACCGCACCGAGCACGCCCTCCGGGCCGCCCGCCGGCTCCAGGCCGGTGAGGCGTTGCTGGTGCTCGGCGACGACGGCTGGGGGTCGGAGCCGCGCACCTACCCGACGCGCTTCCTCGACACGTGCGCCGACCTCCCCGCGGGTGTGGTCACCTTGTCCCGGCTGTGCCAGTCGCCCATCGTCGGGTTCGCCGTGCTTCCGACCGGTCCCCGCCGGTGGCGGGCGATCATCGATCAGCCGGTCGGGCCTCCCTTGCGGACCGGTGGTGCCGACGAGGAACAGAAGGTGCTGCAGATCCTCGCCGACCGCTGGAGCGAACTGATCCGCGCCAACCCCGAGCACTGGGCCGCGGCGTACCGGATCCGCTGGCGGGATTGCGAGTGAATGGGAGGCGCGAGGCCGCCCTCGGCCTCGGCGCCTATGCCGCCTACCTCGGCGTCCGCCGCGCGGTGTGGACGGAGCGGGGTCGGGCGAAGGCGCATCGCAACGCCGGTCGGTTGATCGAGCTCGAGCGGCGGCTCGGCATGCTCGTCGAGCCGCGGATCCAGGCGCGCGCGCTGCGGGCACCCCGGCTCGTCGACGTGCTCAACGCCGGGTATGCCGCCGGGAACGTCGCCTTGAGCGTGGGCTGGCTGCTCCGCCTGTTCTGGAGCGGCGACTCCGGATTCGGTCGGGAACGTCGGGCCGCCCTCATCGCCTTCACCGCCGCCCTCCCCGTGTTCCTGGTGTTTCCCACCGCCCCGCCGCGGACGCAACCGGGGTTTGTTGACACACTCGCCGATCGCGGCATCGATCTCGGGCATCCTTGGCTGGTGCGGTTGTACAACCCGATCGCCGCGATGCCCAGCCACCACGTTGCGTTCGCCGTGGTGACCGGCGAGGGACTGGCGGCGCGGGCGGGTGGGCGAGTGGCTCGAACCGCCTGGCGGGGGTATGCACCACTGGTGGCGATCGTGGTGCTCGCGACCGGCAACCACTTCCTCCTCGACGTCGGCGCCGGGGCAGTGCTCGGTGGGCTCGCCAGGCGGTTGGCCCGATGACGGAGCGAGGCGAGCTCGACGATGAGGTCACGGAGGTCACAGACGTCACCGCACCGGTGACCGGACCCGGACCGGCGGAGCCTCGGGAGCCGCAGTTCACCGCGGTCCGCATCCTCCTCGGCTTGCTCGTCGCGCTCATCGTCGGCGCCGTGCTCATCGTCACGATCGGACACGTCGCCGGGTTCGCCAATCTCACCGCCACCCTTCGCGAGGGCGACGCCGGGTGGCTGGCGGTGTGCGCCGTCGGCCAGATCGTCGTCTTCGCCGGCTACGCCGGAGCGCTGCGGCGGGCGATCGCGTTCGAGGGCGGTCCCCGGATCGACACCGGGCTGTCCCTACGCGTCGTGCTCGCCAGCTTCGCCCTCTCGCAGCTCTTCGCCGCCGGTGGCGTCGCCGGGCTGGCGGTGACGTACTGGGCCCTGCGGCGGGTCGGCATGCACCGGCGGGCGGCCGCGGTGCGCCTGATCGGTCTCGCCACGGCCGTCTACCTCGTGTTCGGGGTGATCGGCTGGTGTGCCGCCCTGCTCGCCCTGATCCTCGCCAAGGCACCACTCGGGATGACGCTCCCGTGGCTCATCGGAATTCCGATCGTCCTGTTCGCGGCCAACTGGTTCACCGCCCGGGGTCGGGTCGAGCGGTGGGCCGCGCCGGGCGGAGGGTGGATTCGTCAAGCGCTCGCGACCGGCATCAGCGCGGCGTGGTGGGTGCGCCGCGCCACCGAGGACCGGGAGGAAGGGCGCCCCGTGTTGTTCTGGGCCTTCTGCTACTGGGCGGGTGACATCGCCAGCCTGTGGGCGGCGCTCCACGCCTTCGGCGCCAACCCCGGGATCGTCGCGATCACGCTCGTCTACGCCACCGGATATCTGGCCCAGTCCGTCCCGATCCCGTTCGTCGCCACGGGCGGGATGGACGCGGCGACCACGTTCACCCTCACGGCCGTCGGCGTGCCGCTCGAGATCGCGCTCGTCGCCGTCATCGCCCACCGTGTGTTCGCCTTCTGGATCCCGCTCGTACCGGGCCTGGTGTTCGCCGCCCTGTTGCCCCGGACCGGGCACGCCCTCGCCGCCGCGGGCAACGAGGTCGAGACGGCGGCCGGTTCGCACGTGTCCGCGCGCCCGAGCCATCCGTGACTGACGCCGAACGCGGCGAGGTCCTCTGGACGCCCGACCCGGACGCCTGGCGCACGACCGCGGCCGGGCAGTTCGCATCGCGCGCCGGGTTCGACGACTACGCCGCGCTGCATGCGTGGTCGGTGAACGAACCGGAAGCGTTCTGGGGGCAGGCCACCGAGTTCACCGGTGTGCGGTGGCACGACGCACCCGACGCGATGCGGACCGGTGGGGAGATGCCCGGCGTGAGGTGGTTCCCGGGCGGGACCCTGAACTACGCCGAGCACGCCCTGGCCGCGGCTACGACCCACCCGGGCGAGGTCGCCGTGGTAGCCCGTAGCCAGACCAGAGATCCGGTCGAGCTGACGTGGGCAGAGCTGACCGGTCAGGTCCGCGCCGCGGCGGCTGGACTGCGCAGGCTGGGGATCTCGGCCGGCGATCGTGTCGTTGCGTATGCACCGAACATTCCCGAGACACTCGTCGCGTTCCTCGCCGCGGCGTCGCTCGGCGCGGTGTGGGCGAGTTGCGCCCCCGAGTTCGGTGTGCGGGCCGTGATCGACCGGTTCGCGCAGATCGAACCCTCCGTGCTCGTCACGATCGACGGCTACCGCTACGGCACCCGGGCGCTCGACCGCCGCGCCGAGGTCAGCGAGATCGCGGCCGCCCTGCCGACGCTGCGTCACGTCGTCCACGTCGATTACCTGGATCCCGGTTCACGGCCGCCGGACCTGCCCGGCGCCGCCCTCACCCTGACGTGGAGCGAGTTGCTCGAGGGTGAGTCATCGTCGGTCGAGTTCGCCACGGTCGCCGCCGACCACCCGTTGTACGTCCTGTTCAGCTCAGGGACGACGGGTGTGCCGAAAGCGATCGTCCACGGCCACGGAGGAATCGTCGCCGAGCACTCGAAGGTGCTGCAGCTGCATCAGGACATCGGGCCGGGTGACCGCTTCTTCTGGTTCACCACGACCGGTTGGATGATGTGGAACTACCTCGTGTCCGGCCTCCTCACCGGCGCGACGGTCGTGCTGTTCGACGGTGATCCCGCCAGTCCGTCGCTCGACGCGCTGTGGGACGTCGCCGCCGACACCGGGATCACGGTGTTCGGCGTGTCCGCCCCGTACCTCATGGCCTGCCGGAAGGCTGCGGTGCGTCCTCGTCGCGGGCGGCTGCGGTGGGTGGGGTCGACGGGAGCGCCGCTGCCGGCGAGCGGGTTCCGCTGGGTCCACGACCACGTCGGCGTCCCGGTCTCGTCGATCAGCGGCGGCACCGACGTGTGCACCGCCTTCCTCGGATCGTCGCCGCTGGTGCCGGTGCGCGCCGGCGAGATCAGTTGCCGGATGCTCGGGTGCGCGGTCGAGGCGTTCACGCCCGACGGCCGGCCGTGCCCACCGGGCGTGACGGGTGAGCTCGTGCTGACGGCGCCGATGCCGTCGATGCCGGTCGCGTTCTGGGGTGATGCCGACGGGTCCCGGTACCGCGCGGCCTACTTCGAGGAGTTCCCCGGCGTGTGGCGCCACGGCGACTGGGTGACGTTCACCGCGGACGGGGCCTGTGTGATCAGCGGCCGGTCCGACGCCACGTTGAACCGGGGCGGTGTGCGGTTGGGGACGAGCGACTTCTACGCCGTCGTCGAGGGATTTGAGGAAGTTGCCGACAGCCTCGTCGTCCATCTCGAGGGTGAGGGCGACGACGGATCCGGCCGGCTCGTGCTGTTCGTCGCCCTCGCCCCGGGAGCCGTCCTCGACGCCGAGCTCACCGCCCGCATCGGCGCGGCCCTACGGCGGGAGCTGTCGCCGCGGCACGTCCCCGACGCGATCGAGGCGGTCCCGGCGGTCCCGCGGACGCTGTCGGGCAAGAAGCTCGAGGTCCCGGTCAAGCGCATCCTCACCGGCACACCCCCCGACCAGGCGGCCTCGCGAGACTCGCTGGCCGATCCGACCTCACTGGACTGGTTCATCCGAGTGTTTCGCGCCACCCGAGGGTCGTCCGCGGGGACGTCCCGGCGCGAAACACTCGGGTGAGCTCACCCGAGCTCGGCGAGGAGGTCGGCCGCCGGAATCGTCTGCGGTCGGGTGCCGTCGGCGACGGCGCGGTGGGTGGCGCGCTGGAGCAGTTCGTTCACCGGGGTCGGGACGTCGTGGAGCCGGCCGAGCAGGACGATCTCGCCGTTGAGGTAGTCAACCTCAACCGTGCCGCCGCGGGCGAGGCTCTGGAACGTCGACCCGCCAGGCCGGCGGCGCTGGTCGATCGGCACGATGCGCAGCACCTCGCCGCGCCGGGCCCGGTCCTCCTCCTCGCTCACGTGCTCGATCCCGGCCGAGTCGAGCACGTCCTGACCCTCGCGCCGGGCCCGGTTCACGAGCTCGGCGGCGTCGGCGTCCCGCTGGCAGAGGGCGTCGACCGGGTTGCCGAGGTTCAGCAGCAGCTTGGTGTACTTCCACCGGGCGATGTCGGGGCGGGCGATCGACTCGAACCCGGAGGCGATGAACGCGGTCGCCACCGCTTCCGTGATGGCGTCGGTGCCGTGGGGCCACCGACCGATGTCGAGCATCGCCGCCGCATTCGGGGTGTAGGTCTGCACGACGCCCGGCTCCTGGTGCCACGTCGGCGCCATCACCGTCACGCCGTGCACGTTGGCGAAGCGCCGCAGGGCGGTCACCTCGTTGGCGACCCCATTCTGGAGGCAGACGATCGGCGTCGACGGTGGGGCGACGGCGGCGACCGCATCGACCACGCCGTCGGTGTCCTGGCTCTTGACGGCGACGATCACAACGTCACCGTCCCCGAAGGTGAGCTCCGACGCGTGACCGACGACCGGGACGGGGAGGGTCACCGATCCCTCGGGCCACTCGACCGTCAGCCCGTTGTCGGCGATCGCCTGGCGATGGGCGCCGCGGGCGACGAGCACGACGTCGTGGCCGTGCTGGAACATCCGTCCGCCGACGACACCACCGACGGCCCCCGCGCCGTAGACGATGAACCGCACGGCCGGGTCAGGCGATGGCGGCCAGGTCGCGCCGGCCCAGGTTCTCGGCGACCTCGCCCGCGATGTCGATCAGCCGGTTGGCCAGCGGCGACTGCGTCCGGTCGCGACGCCAGACGAGGCAGATCTGGCGGGGTGGGATGGCTGGACGCAGCGGCCGGATCTCGATCGCCGGGTCGCGCATGTCGACGCACAGCACCGGCATCACCGCCCATCCCATGCCGGCGCGCACCATCGCCAGCTGGGCGCCGTTGTCCAACGTGCGGAACACGAACGTCGGCACGGCCCCGGCCGCCCGCAGCCCGTCCTCGATGTCCTGCTGGCAGCTGCTCGGCGGGTAGCCGACGAGCGAGGCGCCGTTGAGTTGGGACGTGCGGTACGGGCCTTCGGGCAGGTCGCCGCGCTTGGTGACCAGCACGAAGGGATCGTCGAGCAGCACCACCGACTCGAGGTCGGCCGCCGCCGGTCGCCCGATGGTGAACGACACATCGAGCTCGCCGCTGACGACCTTGCCCGCCCCGTGGAGCTTGTCCTCGTCCTCGAACAGCCGGATGTCGACGTTGGGGTTCTCCTCGCGCAGCCGGCTGACGATCGGCGGTAACAGCGCGTTCGACACGCTCTGGAAGGTGCCGACGTCGATGCGACCGGTGGACCCGGCGAGGAAGCGGTCGATCGCGTCACCCGCGGCGTCGACCCGCTCGATGAGGTCGCGGGCGTGGCCGAGCACGAGCTTGCCGAGCGGGGTGAGGGCGACGGGCCGCGGCCCACCCGGGCGGTCGAACAGCGGGCCGCCGACGATGCGCTCGAGCGCGGCGATCTGCTGACTCACGGCCGACTGGGTGTAGCCGAGCCGGATCGCCGCCCGGCCGAACGTTCCCTCACTGGCGACGGCGTCGAGGGCGATCAGGTGGCGCAGCTCGAGCTCGCGGAGCGACGGCATGAACATCACCATAACTGATCGACATCATGACCGATCATCGCTAGCGCTGTAGCTGTCGATTTCTTACAGTCGACCTCATGAGCACCCCCCACCTCGTCGATCTGGCCTGGGACCTGGAGTCCCGGGGCTTCGAGGGCCACGAAGTCGCCGTGCGCCAGGTGGTCCGCTCCGCCCGGGCCGCCGGCGTCTCCCGCACCCTCGTCGACGTCCTCGCCGACCCCAGCGAGCCGGAGGTCGCCCGGCTCCGCGCGTTCGGACAGGTCGCCGCCGCTCTGGCCACCGCCCGCCCGGACACCGACGACCACCCCGACGACACCGGCCACGACGCCGCCGCCTGACCCCCGGTCGGCGATGAGTCCTTCGTTGCCGCGCGGTCTACTGGTGCATGGCCACCACCACTGCGGCTGAGGAGCATCGCCGGATCGCCGGCCGCTTTACCGAGCTTGTGCGCGGGGTTCCCGACGGCGGCTGGGATGCCCCGTCGCCAGTCGAGGGCTGGGTGGCGCGCGACGTGGTGCGCCACCTCGTCGAGTGGTTCCCGCCGTTCCTCGAGGCCGGCGCGGGCGTGCACCTCGTCGCAGGACCGTCGGTCGACGTCGACCCAACCGCCGCGTGGGTGACGCACAGCGACGCGGTGCACGCGGTGCTCGACGACCCGGCGACCGCCGGCAAGACGCTGTCCAACCGGCACATCGGTGAGGTCCCGTTGGATCGGGCGATCAACGACTTCTACACGGCCGACGTCTTCATGCACACGTGGGACCTCGCCCGGGCGACGGGCCAGGACGAGACGCTCGATCCGGACAAGTGCGCCGAGCTGCTCGCCGGGATGGTGCCGTACGAGGAGGCGATGCGGTCCAGCGGTCAGTACGGGCCGCGAGTCGAGGTCCCGGACCACGCCGACGTACAGACGCGCATGCTGGCCTTCATCGGGCGACGACCCTGACCAGGGCTTATGGCTCTGCTCCGGCGGAGTCCAGAGAACACCCCACTAGCGCGACCTGGGTGTCGGACCAGATTGGTCGACGTTCATGATCCGGTTTGACGAAGTCATCAAGCGATACGCCGATGGCACCGTCGCCGTGGGTGGATTCACCGACTGACCTGACATCCGAGGGTTTCCTGCCATCGGAGGGTCTGCTGCGACCCTGTCCGGACGGAAACCCTCCGGTGCACGAAACCCTCGGGTGCGATCAGCCGGTGGTCGCCGCGTCGGCGAACGCGGCGAGCGTCGGGAAGGTCCACCGCGGGCGGACTGTCGTCGACGGCGGTGGCGTCGCGCCAGCGCCCGACTGATCGTGGCGGCGGTCGATCCACACCGACGGGAGTCCGAACGCGGCCGCCGGTTCGTGGTCGTGGTACAGCGACTGGGCGACGTGGAGCAGCTCGTCCCTCGCGATCCCGATGCCGTCGATGGCCTCGAGCAGGGCCTCGAAGTTCTTGCGGCTCGGCTTGTAGGCGCCGACGTCCTGGGCGGTGATGATCAGGTCGAACTCGACCCCGAGCCGTCCGTTGCTGGCGGCGAACGAATCGCGGTCGACGTTGGAGAGGATGATCAGCTTGAACCGCTCCTTGAGCCGGGCGAGTGCGGTCGGCGAATCGGGGAAGGCGGGCCACGCCCCGACGGACCCGCCGAACGCTGCCCGCTCTTCGTCGGTCGCGGTGACTCCGAGGTCCGCGGCGATCCGGTCGAGGGTCATCGCTAGCACGTCGGGGTAGAGCGCCGTCGGGTGCTCGCGCTCGATCTGGTTCTCCCACCGGCCGACCGCGTCGAGCAGCTCGGCCGTGCCGACCGTCAGATCATGCGCGGTCGCCCACCGGTCGAGCTCGGCCGACAGCCCGCTCTCCCAGTCGATCAGCGTGCCGTAACAGTCGAAGCTGAGGGCCCGGAAGTCGTCGAACTCACCCATATCCGCAACTGTTGTCACAAAACGACAAAAAGTGTCGCCTGGTGGCAAGAGTTGTCAAAAAGCGACAGGTCACGATGCCACCACCGCGAGCGGTCGGGGCTCGGAGCCGCGGATGCTCCAGGCCGAGCGACAAAGGGTCGCGCCGACGGCGACGAGCACGACCATTGCCGCCGCGGCGACGCCGTACGCCGCGGCGCGCCCCGCGTGCTCGTACAGCACGCCGGCGATGGGAGCGGTGATGCCGGCGGTCAGAGTCTCGAAGCCACCGAGGACCCCTTGCGCGCCGGCCTGGCGCTCGGCCGGTACGACCATCGCCACGGCGACGCCGGTGCTCGACACGGTCAGGCCGTCGTTGACGGCGTGGACCATGGCGACCGCGAACATCGCCCCACCCGTCGGCACGACGCCGTAGAGCGCCATGAACAGCGCCCCGCCGAGCAGGCCGATGGTCCCCACCCGGAACGGCCCGACCCGTTGGGCCAGCCGGCCGCCGGTCGAGCCGAGCAGGATCAACGGGAGGGCGAACAAGGTGATCCCGAGGTTGGCGATCCACTCGTTGGTGTTGAGGTCGTCGAGCACGACCGCCCACAGCGCATCGAACGCCCCGATCATCAGGAACACGGCCGAGGCGAGGATCACGGCCCCGGCGAACGCTCGGATCCGCAACAGGTCGAAGGCGAAGCGTTGCACGGGTGGCTCGACGGCCTCGGTGACCTCGACCCGGGCGACGAACGGCAGGGCGATCGCCGTCGCCCCGGCGATGACGAGGAACGGAGCAGGGATCCCGAACGGGCCGACGAGCGCGGCGGACACCGCGGGGCCGGCGGCGAAGCCGGCGACGTCGAAGGCGAGCAGTCGGCCGATGTTGTGGCCGAGGCGGTCGGGCTCGGCGAGGATCACGATCCGCCGGATCGCGGGGAACGCCATACCGACGCCGATGCCCATCACCAGCCGGCCGGCGAGCAAGGGAACGAATGCCTTCGAGAACGCCATCACCAGCAGCCCGCTGACGTTGAACGCCATCCCGGTGAGCACCACCCGGCGGGCGTAGCCACGGTCGGCGAGCGGGGCGATCAGGATCTGGGAGAGGAAACCGGAGAGGAACCCGAGCCCGATGACCGCGCCGAGCGCCGACTCGCTGATCCCGTACTGGTCGCGATAGTCGTCGAGCATCGTGAACAGCACGCCGTAGCCGGCGCCCAGCATCGCCATGAGGAGGCCGAAGGTGAGCACCATCGACTTCGGCCGCATGCGCAACGACCGTAGCGGTGCGTGCCCGCGCTGAGCCGAGTGAGTTCAGGCGGGCGATCGTGCCTCGGTCGAACTGGGCGGGAATCGTCGCGACAGGTGAGACAAATCCCGCCCAGATGACGGCTCGGGACGAATCCCGCCCAGATGTGGGAATGCCCCTAGGACGGTCGGTTTTGCACGTGCTGGAAGCCGAAGCGGCCCTTGATGCAGAGGTTGCCGTGGGTGATCGGGGCGTCGGGCGGAGACGTCACCTTGACGATCTCGTTGTCCTGGACGTGGAGGGTGAGCGTGCAACCGACGCCGCAGTACGGGCAGATCGTGTCGGTCCGGGTCTGCCGCTCCTCGTCCCACGTCCCGGCGGCCCGCATCTCGTGCTCGGACGTGAACATCAGCGCGCCGGTCGGGCACACCTGGATGCAGTTGCCGCAGTAGACGCACGCCGAGTCGGGCAGCTCGACGTCGTACTCGGCGGCGATGCGGGCATCGAACCCACGGCCGGCGACGCCGATGGCGAACGTCTGCTGCCACTGCTCCCCACACGCGTCGACGCACTGGTAGCAGAGGATGCACTTGGCGTAGTCGCGCACGTAGAGCGGGTTGTCGACCTTCACCGGCTGCTCGACGGTGGCCGCGCCGTCACCGAACCGACCGGGCTCGGCGCCGTACTCCTCGTTCCACCGGCCAACGTTGGCGGTGAGCGACAGGTCCACCGACGACCCGAGCAGCTCGAGCACGAGCCGCCGGCTGTGGCGCGTCCGCTCGGTGTCGGTGCGCACGACCATCCCGGGCTCGACCCGCCGCGAGCACGCCGGCACGAGCACGCGCGACCCGTCCAGTTCGACCATGCACACGCGGCACGCGTTCTTCGGGGTGATCGTGTCGCCGTAGCACAGCGTCGGGACTTCGATCCCCTCGCCACGGCACGCTTGGAGGATCGTCGAGCCCTCCGGCGCGCGGATCGGCTGCCCGTCGATCGTCAGCTCGACCTCGCGCTCCACGTCCGGCACTCAGGCGTCCGTGGTCTGCTCGCGGTGGCCGTCCGGCTCGGCCTCCTCGACGGGTTGCGGCGCGTCGCCGTTGGCGAGCGAGCGCATCAGCAGAGCGCCGAGCCCACCGATCACCCCGCCGCCCTCGGTGCCGACCTGGATGTCGGGCACGATCTTGACGTGCCCCGACGACACCTCACGGAGGGCGGCGACGAGCGCGGTCTGGGAAGAGCCGATCGCCTCGGTCTGGGCGGCGAAGCCCTTCGCCCGGGCGAGCCCGAGCGCCTGTTCGGCGGCCGCCGAGGCCTCGCCGATGGCGCGGGTCCTGGTCGCTTCGGCGTCACCGGTCGTGGTGATCACGGCGGCCTCGCCCGTGGCGCGGGCGCGCGCCGCCTCGGCGTTGGCCGTCTCGATTTCGATCGAGACGTTCGCCTGGGCCAGCTGCGCCTGCATGTCGGCGACGCCCCGCTGCTGCTCGAGGCTGACTCGCGCCTGCTGTGCTTCCCGCTGCTGGGCGAACGTGGCCCGCTCCTGGGCCGCGATCTCCCGGCTCGTGAGCACCTCGACGAGGTCGCCGGGGAACACGACGTCCTGGATGTACACGCCCCGCGTCTCGACCTCGTAGCGGGCGAGGTACTGCCGGATGTAGCTCTCCGCGGCGTCCTGCACCTCGTCGCGCTTCTCGATGAACTCGGTGGCGCCGAGCGTCTGCAGCTTGTTGCGGAAGTAGTTGCCGACGGCCGAGTGGAGGACCTCGTTGACCAGGTTCTGCATCGTGCCGACCATGCTGATGACCTTCGGCGCCCGCGTGTCGGGCACGTGGATCTGCACCTGCAGGTCGATGCTGAAGGTGAACGCCTCCTTGCTCTTGGCGTCGATCCGCGACAGCCGGGCGTCGAGGCTGTGGGCCTCGCTCGTCGCGGCAGACCAGTTGAGGGTGAGGATCGACGTCGGCACGATCTCGGCTTCGTAGATGCGCGGGTTCAGCGTGTACTTGCCCGTGCGCAGCGGCTCGGCCCAGATCCCCTGGTGGCCGGGCTCGACGATCGAACCGAACTTGAACTCCTCGCCGGACGTGTCCTCGGTGGGCAGCCCGACGTACGACTTGATGACCGCCACCTCCCCCTGGCGGACGACCAACATCTCCCGCAGCTCGACCTTGACGAGGAACGGGTTGAGCAGGTACGAGCCGTACAGCAGCGGGTCGTGCTGCAGGCCGATGCGACCGCCATTGTCGAGGAACGCCTGGTAGTCCTGGTAGTTGTCGTGGAGGTCGTTCTTCGCCCGCAGCACGGCCTGGATGATCTGGGTGGACGACCCGGTGCCCGACCGCTCCATCTCCTCCACGTCGGCGAAGCCGCCGATGCGGCTGGCGATCCCAGTCGACGGCGGTCCTTCCAGCGTGGTCACCACGCCGACAATGTCGCGATCGCCCTGCGGGGTGATGTGGACGACGCCGAGCACTTCCGGGTCGACCTGGTGGATCGACGTCTCGGCGGCGTCCGACACGATCTTGCCGAACACCTCGTCGCCGGTGGCGACGATGAACCCGATCGGGTGGATCGGCGCCGTGGTGCCGGGCGGGAGCACCGGCCGTTGGACACCTTTCTGGCCGCCGTTGTCGAGGAACGTCCGGACGTTGGCGAAGTTGCCGAACTCCGGCTTGTACACCGCCGACTTCGCGCCGGTCGGCAGCGGGCTCCCCACCTGGGCGATGACCAGCCCGATGCGGCCCGGTGGGACCTGCACCCAGTCGAACCGCTGCACGCCGTACAGCGGCCACATCTTGAATCGCAGGCCCGGCATCAGCAGCGCCGCCTGGTATCCGGCTTCGCCGCGCAGGGCGAGGATCTGTTCGGCGTCGAGCTTGCGACCGACGCGCTTGGTGACGAGGCCGACCTGGGACGGTCCGATCGAGTGGAAGCTGGCGAGCACCACCAGGACGACCAGAACGGCGAGGACCACAATGCCGATGACGATGGCCACGGCCACACCTCTCAGTCAGTTGGCGAAGATGCCAACATCGCCCAACATACCGAAACCGAGATGGAGCCGGCCTTTCGCCGCCTGGTCGCCGAGCTCGAAATCGACGCGACCGCCCGGGTAGAGAACGGGCTCGAACGTCGGGCCGGTGGCGGTTCCCCGCTCGACGATCGACCCGATGCGGACGACGACGTGTCCGGGGAGGCGGTCGGCGGTGCGCCAGGTGTCCTCGGAGTACTCGGCGGTCACGAAGTAGCCACCGTCGGGGTTGAACACGTCCTCGATCACCTGGAACGTCCCGTCGCCGACGGCGCGCAGCACCAGCCGCCGGGCACACGTCGACGAGGAGTGGCCGCGGGACACCGCCGCGCGGGCCTCCCGCTCTCGGAACAGGCCGAGCGTGAGCTGCTCACCCGCCGGAACGTCCCGGGTGTCGAGTCGGCCTTCCGCTCGTGCCCGCTCCACCAGCTCGAGGCGCGCCGCGGCAGCGCGGGCTCGGGCGAGGTGGGCGGCCCGCGCGGCGCCGAGGTACTCGCGGATCTCCTCGTCGCCGTAGACGTGTTCGATGACGGCCCACTGCCGTTCGGGCGGGAGCTCGCCGAAGATCCGCCGGGCGAGCTTCATCCGTTCCTCGCGTGGAGCGTTGTCGATCAGCTCGACGAGCAGCTCGCTCCCCGCCGACGGGTCGGCAGCGATCCGGGCGACCTCGGCCTGAATCTCCCGCGCCAGCTCGAGGTACGGGCGCGCCGCCTCGATCTCGGCCTGGCGCCGCTCGATCTCGGATCGCTCCGGCCCTCTACGCACGAGGTTCAGTATGGAGCCAATCACCCTCCCGCCCGATCGACGCGGGCACCGAGGCACCGGCGAGGGCCGCCTCGACGCCGGCCAGGTCGCGGTCGGTGCGGTCGGGCGCGTGGTGGATCAACGTCAGCTGTCGCACCCCGGCCTGAGCAGCCATCGCGATGGCGTCGTCGATCGTCGCGTGGCCATAGGCGTCGGCGATCGCCCGCTCGTCGGCCAGGTATTGGGCGTCGTGGAGCAGGATGTCGACCCCGCCGGCGAGCTTCAACGCCGCCTCGCGGCGATCGGCACCGGCCAATCGGGGGGCGTGGTCGGGCAGGTAGGCGAGGCTCCCGTCGGGGCCATCGACGCGGTAGCCGAAGGTGCGACCACCCTTGTGCTCGACCTCGGCGGCGGTGACGCGGAACCCCTCGATCGTGTGCACGCCGGCGTCGAGCGCTCCGAAGCGCCACGATCCCAGCAGCGCGTCGGGTCCGATCGGGAAGTGGGGCGGGGACATCGATCGGCGGAGCACGGCGACCGGGTCGGTCCCCGATGGGTCATCGGCCTGGGCGGGTAGCCACAGCGCGACCTCGGCATCCGGACGGTCGGCGTTGGGGAGGAAGGGCAGGCCCTGGGTGTGGTCCCAGTGCAGATGGGTGAGCAGGATCGACCCGCACAGCGGGGCTCCGTCGAGGAGGCTGCCGAGCCGGCGCATGCCGGTCCCGGCGTCGAGGATCAGCCAGCGCCCGCCGGGCGCCCGGATCGCGACGCACGACGTGTTCCCGCCGACCCGCACGAACTCGGCGCCGGGAGCCGGGGTCGATCCGCGAACGCCGCACAGCAGCGCCTTCACGATCGGCCCGCCGAAAGGAGCAGCAGCGCCGGCGGGCCGAGCGTCGTCATCACCTCGGAACGACGCGGCCCGGCCGCCGGCACTCCCTCCCGCCAGTTCACGTCGGCACGGGATCCTCTCGGCGGTGTCCTTCGCTCAGCTCGTGCAGCGCGTCCCGCTCGAGCTGGTCGGCGACGGCCACGGCGATGCGGCACGGGGTCACCGCCCGGAGCGTCGAGGTACGGAGCCCGCCCTCGAGAATCGCCCGCTCGCCGATCACGGCACCCGGGCCGACCTCGGCGAGGACGGCGCCGTCGACCTCGACCGCCAGCACGCCGTCGAGAACCAGGTAGAGCTCGTCGCCGGGCGCGCCCTGTTCGGTCAGGACCGCGCCCTGTTTGAGCCGGCGGCGCTCGGGCTTGGTGCGGGCGCGCATGATCGTCGCCGACAGTTGGCGTTCAAGAGCCGTCTCCACGGCCGTCACGAAGGCTGGGGTATCCGTATCACCCCATGGAGTGTGCCGCCCGAAGGCATGGCGATACCAGTCCTTGAAGTCGGTGGTCCCGACTTTGGCGGCGAGCCGGCCGTCCGAGCCGTAAATCCAGTGCCGGGGGAACCGGCTCGCGCCGGTGAGCTCGAACTCGCTGCGCCCGTCGGCGTGCAACGTGAGCCGGAGCGTGGACCAGGCGAGCGGCGCCCGGAACTGGACGAACGGCGAGTGGTTGACTCGTCGGGGGGCGGGCACGCCCGTGCGCCCGCCCGCGGTCTGCTCGAACCGGACCCAACCGTCGCCGTACACCGGGTCGGCCTGGATCGTCGGCATCAAGGCCGCCTGGAACGACACGGACCGCGAGCCGACGGCCATTCGGGTGCTCCCGATGCGGCTCTGACCGCAATAGCCAGCGCCGACGATCACGCCGCCGTCGACCTCGATCCACGCGCCGAGCTGGTTGGCGAAGCGGAACCGGTCGTCGTCGCGCCAGGCGTCGAGCGTGGCGCCCTGCTGCGCCGTGTCGTCACCCTCGATGCGGTCGGACGGCGGGTCGTCGTAGTGGGCGACGGTGGCGAACGCCGCCTTGTTGGCGGGACCACTCACGGCGTCGACCGGGATCCAGGAAACCGCGGTGGCCCGCGATTCGAATCGTTGTTGGGTGCTCATGATCACGCCACCTCGAACGCTTGCGCCATGCCGAGCATGAAGTGCGGCTTGCCGGACGGCGGGACGCTGCTGTGTTCCATCTCCTCCATGGCCTTCGGAGTCGCACCCTTCGGGAGGAAGCACGCCGCGCCGTACCGTCCGGGGGCGAGGTCGATGGCGGTGTAGCCCGTGTCTCCGGGGGCGACGAACACCGCGCCCGCTGGCGTGACTTTGCTCATCGCCTCCTCCTCGGGGAGGGCGAGGAGCTGGCCGAGGTTCTCGGTCACGTCGTCGTTGATCCGGAACAGGATCATCTCGTGGAACTCGTTCGCTGTGTTCTCGAACGTGATCACTGTTGGTCCCGCGGTCACCTCACGGGGCAAGCCGTTGAACTGGTAGTTGCTGGCCTTCACCGAGAGATCGGTGAACCCGCAGTTGTCCTTGACGAAGCCGATCATCTCGGCGTAGGCCGCGTTGAACTCGGGACTTGGATCGTCACCAGAAGCGATGAACTTCTGTGCTTCCGCGATGACCGTGTCGACCGTTCCCTTGACGTCGGCGGGGGCCGCCGCGCTCAGGGCCTCGAAAGCCGGGCTGATCGCCTCGGCATCCTCGGAGTTGGTCGCCGTCTCGGCGGCGATCTCGGCCTCGCAGAACGCGGTGAAGTCGACCGGCGCCGCCGTGGTCTCGGGTGCCGCCGTGGTCTCGGGTGCCGCCGTGGTCTCGGGTGCCGTCGTTGCTGGGGCCTGGTCCGCCGTCGTTGCCGGTTCCGCCGTGTTGTCGTCGTCACCGCACGCCGCCGCGCCCAGGCAGAGCATGGCCGCCGCGCCGGCGATGGCCACCTTGCGTGGAATGGAAATGTGCATGCCGACACCATCGGCGAGCCCCCGGTCCGAAGCCATCATGGTGACCGGCATCCGCTGGGGATGCTGGCATCACCGCCCGTCGGAGGGCCGCCCCCTTGTCGTTCGCACTGCCGTCGGACATCAATGGCGGGGTGGGAGAGGTCGAAACCGAACGGGCGATCACGGTGCTGCTCGCCGACGACAACCTGCTCGTGCGCGAAGGCGTGCGGGCCCTGCTCAATCTCGAGCCTGACCTGCGCGTCGTCGGAACCGCGTCCGACTTCGACGAGCTCGTCGCCGCGGCCGACGCGGTGCGACCGCACGTGCTCGTGACGGACATTCGCATGCCCCCGACGTTCCAGGACGAGGGCATCGAGGCGGCCAAGCTGGTGCGCAAGCGGTATCCCGGCACGGGGATCGTGGTGCTGTCGCAGTACGACGAGCCGGAGTACGCGATCTCGCTGCTCCGCGAGGGGGCGGCCGGCTACGCCTACCTCCTCAAGGACCGGGTCGCCGACGGCGACCGCCTGTCCCGCGCGATCAGGGAGGTCGCCACCGGTGGCTCGATGCTCGACCCGGAGATCGTCAGCGCGCTCGTGACACCGGTGCGCTCGAGCGCCGACCTCACCGCGGACGAGGAGGGACTCCTTCACGACATCGCCGAAGGACGACCGGTGAAAGCGATCGCAGCGTCTCGCCGCATCACCCCCGAGGCTGTCAACAGCGCCACGGAGGATCTCTTCCTCAAGCTCGCCCGCGGGGCGACCGACGGGCAGGAGGGCGCGCTTCGCCGCCTGCGCCTGCTCCAGCAGGCGATCCTCGAACGGGAGGAGCAGGGGGAGACCTTGAGCCGGTTCCTTCCCGGCGGAGTGGCCGAGAAGCTGCGGGCCGATCCCGAGGCGTGCCGGCGCACCGAGCGGATGACCGTCACGGTGTTGATGTCCGACGTCCGCGGTTATTCGGCGATCGCTGAGCGCGCTGAGCTCACGGCGCTCGCCGCCCAGCTCGACGAGCACCGTCGGGCGATGAACGCGGCGGTGCTCGCCGAGGAGGGCACGCTGATGCAGTACGTCGGCGATGCGGTGATGGCGGTGTTCGGCGCGCCGTTCCCGCAGGACGACCACGCGGTCCGGGCGCTGCGTGCCGCGGAGGCGATGCACCGCAGCCAGGCGCAGCTCGACCACTGCTGGGAACAGCGGGGCCTCGAACCGTTCGGTCTCGGCATCGGGGTGTCGACCGGCGAGGTCGCCGCCGCGTTGCTGGGAAGCGACGAGCGACTCGAGTACACGGTCGTCGGTGACACGGTCAACCTCGCCCAACGACTCCAGGACCTCGCGCGGCCGGCCGGGTCGACCGTGCTCAGCGAGGCGACTCGGGAGGCGGTGGTCGCGGCGGGTGTCACGATCGAGGTCGATACACTCGGCGCCCGACTCGTCAAGGGACGGGAGGCGCCGGTGACGGCGCACCGACTGTTGGCAGCGGGCGATCTGACCGGTGACACCAGGGCACCGGTTGAAATGAGGGCGAGCGGAATGAGGGAGAATGATCATGACTGAGGCGGCGGTCGTGGCCGGCCGGGCGGAAGGCGCCCCCGAAGCACCCGGCGCGGTGCTGACGGTGCGCGGCGTCCGGCGAACGTTCGAAGCCGAGCTCGCTCCAGTGCGGGCTCTGCGCGGCGTCGACATCGACGTGTTCCCGGGAGAGTTCGTGGCGGTCATGGGACCATCGGGCTGCGGCAAGTCGACGCTGCTCAACCTCATCGCCGGTCTCGACCTCGCCGACGAGGGCACGATCGTGATCGCCGGCGAGGAGATCACCGGCCGCGACGAGGACTGGCTGGCCCGCATGCGCCGGCGCCGGATCGGTATCGTGTTCCAGTTCTTCAACCTGCTCGAGGGCATGACCGCATCGGAGAACGTGGTCCTGCCGGCGGTGCTCGCTGGCTCCAAGCGGAAGGCCGCGGAGAGCCGAGCGCGGGGGCTGCTCGACCTGCTCGGGGTGGGCGACAAGGCCAACGCGATGCCCGCGGTGCTGTCCGGCGGCCAGCGCCAGCGCCTCGCCATCGCCCGCGCTCTTGCCAACCAACCGACGTTGCTGCTTGCCGACGAGCCGACCGGTGCCCTCGACACCGAAGGCGGCCTCGAGGTACTCGAACTGTTCCGCCGGCTGCACAACGACGGCCAGACGATCATCATGGTCACCCACAGTGACGAGGTCGCCTCCGGCGCCGACCGCGTCGTGCACATGCGCGACGGTCGGGTCGAGACGGGCTGACCACCCGTTACGAGCCGGTGGGTCGAGGTCCGAGATGGTCGCAGCGTGGCTGTGGGTGCGCAGCGAATGGCGTCGGGGGTGGGGCGGTGTTGTCGTCGTCGGACTGCTGACCGCGCTGGCGGGCGGGGTGACGATGGCCGCCGCAGCCGGAGCGCGACGGGCGGACAGCGCGATCGCGAGATTCCAAACGGCTACCAAAGATTCACAGGCCGGGGTCGAGTTGGCATCCACCGACGTCGAGGAGCTGCAGGTGATCATGCCTCGGCTCCCGTCGCCGACCGAGTTGGCGGATCGGCTGGCCTCGGTGGAGGGCGTCGACGGCGTGACGGTCATCAGCTTCATCGCCGCCACGCCCGATCCCGACGGCGGGTTCTTCAACGCCGCGCTGGGCGCGCAGCGGGGCCGGGCACCCAGCGATCTGCTGATCGAAGGTCGGCCGTTCGACCCTGACGACCCCTACGAGGTCGTCGTGAACGAGACCGCGGCGGAGGAATGGGGTGGGGTGGGCTCGGTGCTCACGTTGCACACACTTGATCCCGGTCAGCTGCGAGTGATGGCGGGCGTCGAAGAGGGACGGCCGGCCGGGCCGACTATCGGGGTGCGGGTCGTCGGTGTCGTGCGCGGGATCGAGGAGATCACCGACGTGCCGGAGCCGATCCTCATCGCGACGCCGGCCTTCGCCAATCGGTTCGCTGCCGAGGTCGCGATGTTTCCCGGCACGGCGATGGTGGTCGCCGACCGTATCGACGGCCTCGTGGCCGATCTCGGAGAGGCCGCCGGCGAGGACTTCGACGCCCACCTGCCCGACGAGGACTTCGCTGGCCGGATCGACGAGTCGGTCTCGGTCGAGGTCACGTCGCTCTGGACCTTCTCGGTCGCCGCGGCGATCGCGGGCCTCGTCGTCATCTATCAGGTGATGAGCCGTGCCGGCTCGTCGCTCGCCGCCGAGCGCTCGACTCGGCGAGCCCTCGGGTTCACCCGGCGGCTCGACCTCCTCGCGTCGGTCGTCCGGCTCGTCCCCGCGATCGTGCTCGGTCTGGTCGGCTCCCTGGCGCTCGCGATCGTGCTCTCGGGATTGTTTCCACGCGGGATCGCGAGGCGAGCCGAGCCGGAGCCGGGTGTTCTCGCCGATCCGGTGGTCCTGGCGGTTGGCGCCGTGGCGATCCTCCTCGGGGGCGCCGCCCTCGCGGCGGGTTCCGGCTGGGTGATCCGGCGTCGAGCGATCGACCGCTCGGCGCGTTCGGGAGTGGGACGAGTCGCCGGGGCGCTCCGGCCCACCGCCGGACTTGGTCTGCGGATCGCGCTCTGCGGGTCGCGGCGGGCGCGAGCCGGGCGCGCCGGTGTCATCGCCGTGATGATCGCGGTGACCGGGTTTCTCGCTGTGACTGCCGTCGACCGTTCGGCCGGACGGTTGACGTCCACACCGCGCCTGTACGGCGCCAACTGGAACGCCGAGGTCGAGCTCGATCCCGAGGAGTCTCCGGATCCGCTCATCGCGCCGTTGAAGGCCGATCCGGATGTGGTGGGGATCGGCGAGCTCGACAAACCGGCCGAGGAGGAAGCAGACGCGGCCGGCCCGGGCGGCCGC
>JBKOUV010000328.1:0-19131 GCA_046723555.1 Actinomycetota bacterium
GCTCAGTGGGCTGTGGGCCCACAAACGCCGCCTGCTCGGGACGACCACGGCGGTCGTTCTCGGCATCGCCTTCCTCACCGCCACGCTCGTCCTCGGCGACTCGATGCGAGCCGGCTTCCGCAGCGCCTTCACCCAGGCCAACGCGGGCACCGACGTCATCGTCCGGAGCGCCCGCGAGGTCGGTGGCGAAGACTCCGTCCGCGGCTTCATCGATGCCGGACTCGTCGACAAGATCGCCCGGGCCGACGGCGTCGCCAAGGCGGTCCCCACGATCGACGGTGTCGGCACGATCATCGGATCGGACGGCAAGCGCATCGGCGGCGACGGGCCGCCCGCCGTCGCCACCAACTGGATCGACGACCCGACGCTGAACCCCTATCACCTGGCCGAAGGTCTGGCCCCCGCCGCGGCCGACGAGATCGTGATCGACCGCGGGGCGGCGAAGGACGGCGACCTGCACGTCGGCGACCGCACGACGGTGCTCACCCCCGCACCGGTCGAGATGACGGTCGTCGGCATCGCCACGTTCGGCGACGAGGACAGCCTCGGTCCGACGACGTACACCGCGTTCACGCTGGCGGAGGCGCAGGAGCTCATCGCCGGACGACCCGACGTCATCTCGTCCGTGCTCGTCGCGGCCGAGGATGGCGTCAGCCAGGAGACCGTCCGCGACGAGATCACGCAGCTGATGCCCGCCCGCATCGAGGCGCTGACGCAAGACGAGCTCACCTCCGAGCAGGAGGCCGACATCCGGAGCGACTTCCTCGGGATGCTCGAGGTCCTTCTGCTCGCCTTCGCCGGCATCGCCATGGTCGTCGCCGCCTTCAGCATCTACAACACGTTCTCGATCGTCGTCGCCCAGCGCACCCGGGAGTCGGCCCTGCTGCGGGCGCTCGGCGCGTCGCGGCGCCAGGTGGTCGCCGGCGTGACGATGGAGGCGATCGTTGTCGGAATCCTCGCCTCAGCGGTTGGTTTCGCCGCCGGACTCGGGCTCGCCGTCGGCCTCGACGCCATGCTGTCCGGCCTCGCCCTTCCGGATGCCGGTCTCGTCGTCGGCGTCGACACGGTGATCATCGCCGCCGCGGTGGGCATCGTCACGACGGTCCTCGCCAGCGTCGCCCCGGCCGTCAAGGCGTCGCGGGTCGCGCCGCTCGCCGCCCTGCGCGACGTCGCCGTCGACCGCTCGGCCGTGTCGAAGGCGCGGGTCATCGCCGGCATCCTCACCGCAGGAGCCGGCCTGGCCCTCGTGATCGCCACGTCGACCGGCGACGGCGCCGTCAATCGGGTTGGACTCGGTGCGCTCGCCATGCTGGCCGGCGCAGTCGTGCTCGGACCGGTGGTCGCCCGGCCGGCGGCGGCGGTGCTCGGCACCGGCGCCGCGCTCACCCGTGGCTTCACCGGTCGCCTCGCCCGGCGCAACGCGATGCGCAACCCCCGGCGTATCGCGGCCAGCGCCTCGGCGTTGATGGTGGGCACCGGGGTGGTGGCGTTGTTCACCACCTTCGGTGCCTCCCTCCAGGTGACGATCGACGACGCTGTCGACACGTCCTTCTCCGGTGACCTGGTCATCGTGCAGGACGACTTCAGCGGCGCCGCGATGAGTCCCGAGCTCGCCCCCGCGATCGACGACCTCCCTGAGGTCGCCGGTGCCGTCGGCGCCGGGGATGCCCTGGCCACGATCAACGGGCACGACGTCGAGCCGACGGTCGCCGATCTGGGCCAGCTCGACAAGGTTCTCGACCTCGGCATCACCCAGGGATCGGCCGCCGCCTTCGCACCCGGACAGCTCGCGATCAGCGAGCAGTACGCCGAACGGCACCACCTCAGCCTCGGCGACCGGGTCGCGATGACGTTCGTCGACGGCGCCACGGCCGACCTGAAGGTGGGCGTGATCTTCTCCGAGCGGATGTCGTTCGGCGATCTCATCATGAATCCCGCCGACTGGGCTCCCCATGCCCGCCAGGGCGGCGATTTCGTCGTCTTCGTCGACCTCGCCGACGGGGTTGCGGAGGCGGACGGCCAGGCCGCGGTGACGGCGGTGACGCAGCGTTTCTCGGCGCCGGATCCCCAGACCCGCGACGAGTACGTGGACTCGTTCGGCGATGAGGTCGACCAGATGCTGACCCTCGTCTACGGCCTGCTGGGGGTCGCCGTGCTGATCGGGCTGATGGGAGTCGGCAACACGCTGGCCCTCTCGATCCACGAGCGCACCCGTGAGCTCGGCCTGCTCCGCGCCGTCGGGCAGAGCCGCCGGCAGATGCGCTCGACGGTGAGATGGGAGTCGGTGATCGTCGCCGTCTTCGGCACCCTGGGCGGCGTCGCCGTGGGGACGTTCCTCGGTTGGGGCCTGATGCGGGCGATCCACTCGCAGGAAGGTTTCGGCCTCTTCGCCGTCCCCGTCGCGCCGCTCGCGATCATCCTCGTGCTCGCCGCGGTGGCCGGCGTGATCGCCGCCGTGCGGCCGGCCCGCCGAGCCGCCCGCCTCGACATCCTCGACGCAATCTCCACCGACTGAGCAGACTGAGACCTCCGATGAATCCGTTCGCACCGTGGCGGCACCCTGTCCGGCTGTTGGGGGCCGGCGCCCGGATCGCCCTCAGCCTGCCGATGGGCATCATCACGTTCACCCTGATCGTGACGCTGGGCGTGCTGAGCGTCGGGCTGCTGCCGCTGTTCCTGCTGGGCGTCCCGATGTCGTGGTTGGCGTTGATGGTGTCCCGCCTGCTCGGCCGGATCGAGCGGTCCCGGGCGTCGGCGTTCGACAACCGGCGGATCGCCGATCCGATCCCGCCGCTCACCCGTCCGACGTGGCTGGGCCGGATCAGCGAGCGGCTCCACTCCAAGCCGCGCTGGCGGGAGATCGGCTACCACGTCGCCCTGCTGCCCGCTGGCGTGATCGGCTATGTGCTCGCCGCCACCGCGTGGGGCGGATCACTGGCCCTCGCCGCGATGCCGGCATACCTCGACGTCCTGCCCGGCGACACGGCGAAGTTCTACTTCTTCGAGATCGGCAAGGACGGAGGGGTCTGGCTCGCCGCCGCCGTCGGCGTCGCCGGCCTGCTCTTGATCGCGCCGTGGCTGACGGTCGGCATCGCCCGGCTGCAGGGCGGGATGGCCCGGTCGCTGCTCGGCCCCACCCACGAGGCCGAGCTGGCCGCCCAGGTCACCAGGGCCGAGACCGGCCGCACGGCGGCGGTCGACTCGGCCGAGGCCGAACGCCGGCGGATCGAGCGGGACCTGCACGACGGCGCCCAACAGCGGCTCGTCGCCCTCGCCGCCAACCTCGGTGCGGCGAAGGAGAAGTTGGAGCAGGACCCGGAGGAGGGCCGCGAAATGGTCGCCGTCGCCCACGAGGAGGCGAAGGCCGCGCTGGCCGAGATCCGTGACCTCGTGCGGGGCATCCACCCGGTGATCCTCGAGGACCGCGGGCTCGACGCCGCGCTCTCGGCGGTCGTCGCCCGTTCACCGGTGCCGGTGTCGCTCGACGTGCAGGTGGCCAAGCGGCCTCCGCCGGCGGTCGAGAGCGCGGCCTACTTCGTGGTCAACGAGGCGTTGACCAACGTCGCCCGTCACGCCAGCGCGACCCGGGCCCACGTGTCGATCGCCCGGGCCGGCGACCGCCTCGTGGTCGAGGTCCGCGACGACGGGATCGGCGGCGCCGACCTCACCCGCGGCTCTGGCCTGCAGGGGTTGCACGACCGCGTCGCCGGACTCGGAGGATCGATGTACGTGATCAGCCCGCCCGGAGGACCCAGCACGATCTCGGTGGAGCTGCCATGCGGGTCGTGATCGCCGAGGACTCGGTGCTGCTCCGGGCCGGCCTCACCCGGATCCTCGCCGACGCCGGCGAGGAGGTCGTCGCCACGGTCGGCTCGGCCGACGAGCTGATGACCACGGTCGAGCGCCACCAACCCGACCTGTCGATCGTCGACGTGCGCATGCCGCCGACCCACACCGACGACGGGTTGCGGGCGGCGATCGCGATCCGCGCGCGGTGGCCGCAGGTTGGCATCCTCGTCCTGTCGCAGTACGTGGAGGAGCGCTACGCGACCGAGCTGCTTGCCGGCGAGACCCGCGCCGTCGGGTACCTGCTCAAGGACCGCGTCGCCGACGTCGACGAGTTCCTCGCCGCGGTGCGCCGGGTCGGCGACGGTGGCACCGCCCTCGACCCCGAGGTCGTGGCCCAGCTCCTGGCCCGGTCGCGCCGGCGTGATCCCCTCGAGCGGCTGTCGCCGCGCGAGCGGGAGGTGCTGTCGCTGATGGCCGAGGGGCGGACCAATCCGGCGATCGCCCGCACACTCGTGGTGACCGACAAGGCGGTCGAGAAGCACGTCAGCAACATCTTCTTGAAGCTGGATCTGCCGCCGGCCGAAGACGACCACCGCCGCGTGCTCGCGGTCTTGCAATGGGTGAAGGGGTGACGCGATGAGCGGTTTGGGTTGGAAGGCGGTCGGCGGGTTGCTGGCCATCGGCACCGTGGGATGGGGCGCGTTCAACGTCGTGACGCTCGTCGCCCACGAGGAGCGCACCGAAGTCACGACGTACGACGCGGCCGACGTCCGGGTGATCGACGTCGACAACGCGGCCGGCGCGGTGACGATCGAAGGCGCGCCCGGGCGCGACAAGGTCACGGTCACGGCACGGATCAGCGACGGCCTGCGCAAGACCGGAGAGCGTCAGGAGCTGGTCGACGGGCGCCTGGAGCTCCGGGCCTCGTGCCCGGCGATCGGGTCCGACTGGTGCAACGTGAAGTACACGATCGAAACACCGGCGGACGTGGAGGTCCGCGCCGACAGCGACAGTGGGCGGCTGACCGTGCGCCGGGTCGACGGGCCGATCGACCTGCACGCCGACAACGGATCGATCGACGTGGCGGACGTGCCGGGCCGCCTGACGATCACGGCCGGCAACGGGTCGATCACCGGCCGCCAGTTGGCGTCGGACACCGTAACGGCCGAGACCGACAACGGGTCGATCACCCTCGACTTCGTCGAGCCGCCCACGACGGTGGACGCCCGCTCCGACAACGGCCGTGTCGAGGTGGTGCTGCCGGACACCGAGGACTTCTACAGCCTCGACATCGCGACTGACCACGGCGAAGTGTCCCGCGACATCCGCACCGATCCGACCAGTTCCCGGCAGATCACGATCCGGTCCGACAACGGCGACGTCACCGCCCGCTACGGCCCGTAATTCGGTTCTGAGCCTCCGCAGGCACGCTCAACGATCCGAACTCACCTGAGAATCGCGAGACCGGTGGCGCTGGCTCCACGCGTCGGCGGCGGTGACGGCGACGTCGATGGCCCGGTCCACGGCGGCGTCCTTCTCGGCGAGCCGGGGCTGCTCGTCCTCCGTGCGCTGGGCGATGATGGCGCACACGCAGCCGGCGGCGAAGCCGTAGACCGCGCCCATCTTGAACAGCGTGCCCGCCTCCATCTCGAAGTTGAGCACGCCGAGGCGCTGGTACTCGTCGACCATCCCGCGCAGGCGGCGGAGTAGATGCGGGTTCGCCGACGACTCCGAGCGTTCCTGCCCCTCGAAGAACGTGTCCGTCGACGCCATCACGCCGACGTGGTGATCGACGCCGAGCCGGCGAGCGGCGTGGGCGAGGGCGACGGTGAGGAACGGGTCGGCGACGGCGGGGAACTCACGGGGGGCGACGTCGTCCGCCGCACCCTGGTTGGTGAGGGCGCCCGATCCGATCACGATCGACCCGATCCGCACGTGTTCCTGGATCGAGCCGGAGGTGCCGACGCGGATGATCGTGCGGATGCCGGCCTGGACGAGCTCGTTGGCGACGATGCTCATCGACGGGGCACCCATCCCGCTCGTTGCGCAGACGACCGGCGCACCGCCGGGCAGCCGGGCGAGGAACGAATCCAGGCCGCGGTTGCGGGCCAGCTCGGCGCCATCGGTGAGGCGTGACGTGGCGATCAGTTCGGAGCGTCCCGGATCGCCGCTGAGCAGGGCGATGGAGGCGCCCTCGGGCAGGTCCTCGGGCCCGAACCCGACGTGGTAGAGACGACCGGCGGCCACGGGCGGCGATGGTACGACCTCGATGCGGCGCCCGCCCCCCGATCCCCGTACCGTTGGGCCCGATGACCCAGCAGATCCCGCTCGTCGACTATCTCGTGCTCGGCGATGCACCCCACCTCGAAGCGCAGGAGTGCACGTCGTGCGGCGCCCGCTACTTCGACCGCCGCAACGCGTGCGCGGCGTGCTTCGCCACCGACTTCCGCACGGTCCCCGTGGCCACGGAGGGCACGGTGGAGACGTTCACGATCGTCGCCCAGGCCGCGCCCGGGATCCCGGTGCCGTTCGTGGCCGCCGTCGTCGACTGCGACGGCACGCCGGTGCGGGCCAACATCATCAACACCGAGCCCGACCCCGAGCACGTCTCGACCGGGATGAAGGTGCGTCTGGCGACGTACTCGCTGGGCACGGACGACAACGGCGTCGAGGCGGTCGGGTTCGGTTACGAGCCGGCAGCGTGAGGAGGAAGTCATGAGCAGCGACGACGACATCTGGATCCTCGGGATCCACATGACCAAGTTCGGCAAGCACCCCGACAAGGACACCGTCGACCTGGCGGCCGAGGCGGCGATGGCCGCGCTCGCCGACGCCGGGCTGTCGATGCGCGACGTCGGCGTGCTCGCCGCCGGGAACCTGATGAACGCGTCGGCCGGGATCGGCCAGCAGCTGCAGAAGCAGGTCGGCCAGACCGGCATTCCCGTCTACAACGTCGCCAACGCCTGTGCGACCGGGGCGACGGCGTTGCGCACCGCGATCATGGCGGTGAAGGCCGGCGAGGTCGACGTCGGGATGGCTGTCGGCGTCGAGAAGTTGGCCGGCGCCGGACTGCTCGGAGGCGGGGGTCGGGCGAAGTCCGACGCCAAGCAGTGGGAACCGCACGGCCGCTACGGCGCGGTCGCCCCGACCGACGGCCGCATCGGCACCGACACGATGCCCGGTGTCTTCGCCCAGATCGGGATGGAGTACGGCCACCGCTACGGCGGCACCAGCTTCGAGCTGTTCGCCCGGATCAGCGAGAAGAACCACGCCCACTCGACGCTCAACCCACTGGCCGCCTACCAGAAGAAGTTCACGGTCGACGAGATCATGAACGACGTGATGATCGCCTACCCGAACACCCGGCCGATGTGCTCGGCGAACTGCGACGGGGCGGCGGCGGCGGTCGTGGTCAACGGGGCCAAGCTGAAGACGCTGTCCGGCGAGCAGCAGCGACGGGCGGTCAAGGTGTCGGCGTCGGTGCTGACCACCGATCCGTGGGAGCAGGCGTGCCAGATCCTGCCCAACGTCAACACGCTCACCCGCAACGCCGCCACGCAAGCGTACGAGCAGGCGGGGGTCGGTCCGGAGGACCTCGACCTCGTCGAGCTGCACGACTGCTTCGCGACCGCCGAGCTGGTGCACTACGACAACCTGCAGCTGTGCGAGGAGGGCGGGGCGGTCGACTTCTTCGAGTCCGGGGCGCCGTGGCGGGACGGCAAGACCCCGGTGAACGTGTCCGGCGGCCTGCAGTCCAAGGGCCACCCCATCTCCGCCACCGGAATCGCCAACATCTGGGAGGTGTGCCACCACCTCCGGGGCGAAGCGGGCGACCGCCAGATCGAAGGCGCCACCGTCGGCATGGCGCACGTCATCGGCCTCGGCTCGGCCTGCGGCGTCCACATCCTCGAGAAGGCCGCCGCATAAGGGTTCTGAGCCTGCGGCGGATCGCTCAGCGATCCCAATTCACCTGAGAATCCGGCGGTCGAGGCGCTCAGATGCGTTCGAGGGTGCCGCCGTCGAACAGCGGCTCGATGTCGAACGCCTCGACGTCGGCGGCGAGCTCGCCGTCGGTCGGGCGGTCGAGCGGGCCGGATGCGGCGTTGACGACCGTCGGTAGGTGGCGATAGTCGCTCGACGTGATCAGGAACAGCCGGGGGTCACTGAGCACGTAGCGCGCCGCCCTGCCGATCGCCGCCTGGTCGGCGAGTGGTTCGTACCAGCTGAACTTCGGGTCGGTGTTGTCGTCGCTCCAGCGCCGGCGGGCGATCGCCTTGATCGCCTGCACCGCCACCTGCTCGCGCTCGCACACGGCGAGCAGTTCTTGCACGTCTCCGGCGTAGCCGGGGTCCTTGAGCAGCGTGAAGTTGACCGGTAGCAGCACCGAGTCGAATGGGAACTGCTCGAGTGAGAGCAGGTGCATGCGGGCGATGCGGATGCCGTGACCGGTGAGGCCGATGTAGCGGGTAAGACCCTCGTCCCGGGCGCGGGCGAGGGCCTCGACGGCGCCGCCCGGCCGGTGGGCGACCTCCCACTCGTGCGGTTCGACGAGGTTGTGCAGCTGGATCAGGTCGACGTGGTCGATGCCCATGCGGTCGAGCGACCGCTCGAGCGAGGCGCGAGCGGCGTCGCCTTCGCGGTCGCCGGTCTTGGTGGCGAGGAACACCTCGTGGCGATGGTCGGCGAGCCAGGGCTTCAAGCGGTCCTCGGCGTCGCCGTAGGACGCGGCGGTGTCGATGTGGTTGATGCCGGCGGCGTCGACCTGGGCCAGGACCTCGTCTGCGGTGTCCTGACTCGCCGCGCCGAGCCCGGCGGCGCCGAAGATGACGCGGGTGGAGTGGTGTCCGGTCCGCCCGAACGGTGCGGTTGGGAGCATGCGTCGACGCTACCCCGTCGCGATTCTGACGAAGTCTGGGATCGCTGAGCGATCCCAGACTTCGTCAGAACCGGGATTCGGACCTCCACGCGGAGGCGGCGATCGCGTCGAGGCGGGGGATCAGGAGGGAGTGGAGGGTGGCGTGGTCGTGGACGTGCTCGGTCCAGAGGCAGGCCTGGATGCCGAAGAGGTTGGCCCGCTCGCTGTCGGTCCATCCGGCCGCGACGTCGTAGGCCTCGATGTCGGCGACCGAGCTGCTCCCGGCCCAGCTCGCGCCCGGCGAGTCCCAGTCGGTGTCCGCCGCCATGTCGAGGTAGTAGACCTCGGCCGGCGCGGCGACGACCTGGTAGCCGGCGGCGGCGAGACGACGGCAGTCGGCCCCCGACTTCCAGCCGACGACGTAGCCGTCATCGGGATCCAGCGCGCCCGACTCCGCCGCCTCCTGCCACACGCCGATGCGGCGGCCGGTCGCCGACTTCACCAGGTCGATGACGTCGGCCATGAACGCCGAGGCGATCGCCTCGGTCCCGTCCAGGCCGCGCTCCGCCGCGTAGCGCTGGGCGGCGGGCGATCCCGCCCACGCGCCTGCCGGCACCTCGTCGCCGCCGAGGTGGATCCACGGGCCGGGGAACAGATCGGCGAGCTCACCGAAGACCGCCTCCAGGAACGGGCGGGTCGACGCCAGGCCCGGCACGAGGACGTTGTCGACGAAGTACTGCACGCTGACCGCGCCGCTGGTGTCCTCGGGGTCGCGCAGTTCGGGGACCGCGGCGAGGGCGGCGAAGCAGTGTCCGGGCAGGTCGACCTCCGGCACGAGCTCGATCCCGAGGTCGGCGGCATGCCGCACCCAGCGGCGGATGTCCTCGACCCGGTAGGCCCCGCCGAACGTGGCGGCCCCGGACCCGAGCAGCGGTGGGACGGCCAGCCCGTGCCCCCGCCACGCGCCCACCTCGGTGAGCGCCGGGTACGCCGAGATCGGCACGCGCCACGCTTCGTCGTCGGTGAGGTGCAGGTGCACGCGGTTGAGCCGCCGCCACGCGGCGACGTCGAGCAGCCACGCGACGTCGGCTGCGGACACGAACTGGCGCGCCAAGTCGATGTGCAGCCCGCGCCACGAGTGCACCGGTGTGTGCGATCCGGTCGGATCGTCACCCCGCCGTCGAGCCCCCGCGAGGGTCAGGAACGCCGACCGCAACGCGGCGTCTGAACCGGCTGTGACGTCACGGCCATCGATCGTGAACGCCTCTGTCGCGATCGTCTCGTCGATCGAGGCGGTGACCGGCTCGCCGCCCTCGCCCAGTACGCCCGCGTCGTCGGGGAACAGCCGGCGCTCGCACGCGCTCGCCGCCACCCACGCCCGAGCCGCGACGTCGGAGTCGATGCCGAGCGACAGCGGCGGCGGCGCCGACCGGCCGACCCGGACCGGTTCGGCCGCCCGCGTCCGGCCCACGGACACCGGCCGCGTCGAGTTGTCGGCCAGGATGACGAACGCGCTCGCCGGGCCGTCGTTGGCGTGACCGGGCCGGTGCCCGCACCTCAGGGGCCCGAGCTCCCAGACCTGACCCAGCCCAAGCTCGAACCCGGCGGGCGGCGCCAACTCGTGATAGCCGGACATCCTGGCGACCAGCGCGACCTCGCTCCCCGCGCCGGGCGTCAGTTGGACCACACTGGTGAAGGCGAGGCGGAAGTCGCCGAGCGCCGAACGGCCGGCGTTGACCAGTCGGAGCCGCATCGTCCCCGCGCTCCCGACGGCAGGCTGGTAGACGGCGTCCAGCCGCAGCGGAGCACTCACAACCCTTGCCACGACGGCTTGCCGGCGTAGGCCTCGCGGTAGTAGTCCGCGAGCCGCAATTCACCGGCGGCGGCCTCGTCGAGCACGACGGTCGCGTGCGGATGGAGCTGCAGCACCGACGCCGGACACACCGCGGCGAGCGGCCCCTCCAGGGCCCGGGCCACCGGCTCGGCTTTCGCCCCGCCCGTGGCGACCAGCACGACGTGGCGGGCGTCGCCGATCGTCCCCAAACCCTGGGTGACGACGTGACGCGGCACCTCCTCGGCGGAGGCGAAGAACCGGGCGTTGTCCCGCCGCGTCGCTTTCGTCAGCGTCTTGACCCGCGTGCGCGACCGCAGCGACGAGCCGGGCTCGTTGAACCCGACGTGCCCGTCGGAGCCGATGCCGAGCAGCTGGAGGTCGACGCCGCCGAGGTCGGCGAGCAGCCGGTCGTACCGCGCGCACGCCGCCGGCAGATCATCCGCCCACACGTCGGGCCCGTGCAGGTTGTCGGGATGGAGGTCGACGTGGTCGGTGAACTCCCGTCGGATCACCGCCCGATAGGTCTCGGGGTGATCCGGCGGCAGGCCGACGTACTCGTCGAGCAGCACGGCCCGGCAGGCGGCGAAGCTCACCCGTCCGGTCCGGTGCTCGGCGATGAGCAGGCGATAGGCGCCGAGGGGCGAGCTTCCGGTCGCCAGCCCGAGAACGGCGTGAGGTCGCCGATGGACGAGCTGAACGATCACGTCGGCGACGACGCGGGCCGCCGCTTCCGCCGTCGGGGTGATCACGATCTCCACGCCACCTCCCCGCCGACGATCGTGGCGACGACTGCGAGATCGCCGTCGAGGACGGTCACGTCGGCGCGGGCGCCCGGCACCAGCCGGCCGCGGTCAGTGAGACCGAGCAGGCGCGCCGGTGTTGCCGTCACCGTCGCGACGGCGTCGGGCACCGAGCACCCAGTGAAGGCGACGAGGTTCCGGACGGCGCGGTCGAGCGACAGGTCGCTGCCGGCGAGAACGCCGCCGGCCGTGCGGACCCCGCGTTCGTCCACCGTGACCTCCACCGCACCGAGTCGCGACTCCCCCGGCTCCGCTCCCAGCACGGCCACCGCGTCGGTGACCAGGTTCAGCCGATCGGGACCGAGGGCGCGCCACGCCATCCGCACCGCCACCGGGTCCACGTGGATGCCGTCGCAGATCAGGCCGGCCACCACTCGGTCATCGGCGAGCGTCGCGCCGATCGGGCCCGGATCGCGATGCGAGAACGGCCGCATCGCGTTGAACAGGTGAGTGACGTAGGTGGCGCCGGCGACGCGACCGGCCGCGAACTGCTCGGCCGTGCAGTCGGTGTGCCCGATGGACACGACGACGCCCCGCGCCGCGAGTGCGGCGATGCACTCGTCGGCACCAGGCAGCTCGGGGGCGACCGTCGCCAGCAGTACGCCATTGCCCCGATCCCACCCGTCGATCAACGCCATCGCCGGATCACGGAGCAGGCCGGCCGGATGCGCCCCCCGCCGCGCCGGCGACAGCATCGGTCCTTCGAGGTGGAGGCCGAGGGCAACCGCCCCTGCCGCCGCCCCGTCGCGCCGGGCCCACCACCTCAAGGCGGCGGCGCGCTGGTCGTCGTCGCACGTGATGATCGTCGGCACGAACGAGGTCACGCCGTAGCGGGGCAGGTACCCGCCGAGCTCGTCGGCCCGGTCCGGCTCGGTCGTCAGGTCGATGCCGTGCCCGCCGTTTAGCTGCACGTCGATGAAACCCGCGACGACCCAGCAACCGGTGGCGTCGATGACGGCCGTGTCGAGCGGGCGGTCGACCTCGCCCGCCCCGCCAACGGCGGTGATCCGCCCATCCCGCATGACCACGTCGCCGGGTTCCATCGCCACGGCGGGACCAATGACCGAACCGCCAGCTACCACCAGCGGCCGGTCACTCACGTCAAACTCTCCCTCGCCGCGAGCACCGCGCCCAAGCTCGCCAATGGGGTGTCGATGGGCGCCAGCCGGACCCGGCGGGCCAGGCCGGTGGAAGCGAGCATCGGGGAGGCAGTCTCACTCTTGGCGAGCGCGTCGACGAGCCGGAGGCGGAACTGGTCACCCGAGTTCGTCATCCCCCCGCCGACCACCACCACGTCCACGTCGAGGGTCATCACGCACAGCTGCACCGCCCAGCTCGCCGCCGCGATCACGTCGCCGTCGGTGGCCGCGTCGGTCGCCACCGCGCGTCCGGAGCCAACCGCCTCCGCGCAACCAACCTGGCCGCACGGGCACGGCGGCCCATCGGGACGCATCGGGATGTGGCCGATCTCCCCCGCCCCGCCCGTCGCCCCGCGCAGGAGCCGCCCGCCGAGTACGAACCCGGCGGCGATGCCGGTGCCGACGTTGACGTAGGCGAGCGATGCCGACGGGTCGAGTCCGAACTCGGCGAAGGCGCCGAGCGCGGCCACGTTGACATCGTTCTCGAGGTGGACGGGAACGCCGAGCCGGGCCCGCAACCGGTCGCTCATCGCGACCGGTTCGGTGATCCCGAGGTTCACCGCCGCGCCAACGATCCCGTTGGCGACATCGACCCGACCAGGGACGCCGACGGCCACCATCGCCGGAGAATCTGGTTCCCCCGTGATCAGCTCCTCGACCAGCCCGGCGACCGCGTCGATGATCTCGTCCGCCCCCTGCGGCGTCGGCGTCGACGTTGATGCGATCGGCGTGCGCGCCGCGTCGAACAGCACGGCGCGGGTCGTGGTCCCTCCGACGTCGACGCCGACGGCCGGGCCATCAAAACTCATCCCTTCACCGCACCGGCCGTGAGCCCTGCAGTCACCTTGCGCTGGACGATGAGGAAGAAGATCACGACCGGCAGCGCCATCACCGTCGACCCGGCCATCACACCACCCCAGTCGGTGCCGCGTGCCCCCTCGTTGAACGCCTGCAACCAGACCGGCATCGTCTGGCTCTGTGGCCGGTTCATGATGACGAGGGCGAAGATGAACTCGTTCCAGGCGAGGATGAAGGCGAAGATGCCCGTCGCCACGAGCCCGGGAGCGACGAGCGGCAGGGTCACCCGCATGAACGCGCCGAACCGACTCGCCCCGTCGACCCGTGCCGCCTCCTCGAGCTCGAGCGGCACGCCGCCCACGAACCCGCGCAGGGTCCAGATCGTGAACGGCAGGACGAAGATCAGGTAGGTCAGCGACAGGCCGATGATCCGGTTGGTGAGCTCGTGGTCGTCGAGGACCTTGAACAGCGAGATGATCAGCGCCTCGGCGGGCACCATCTGGATCGCGATCACGGCGATGATGAACGCGAGGCGGCCGCGGAAGCGGAAGCGGGAGATCGCCACCGCGGCGAGAAACGCGATCGCCAGGGCGAGGGTTACGACCGTGGCCGTGACCAGCGCGCTGTTCCGCATCGCCGTCCAGAAGAAGTCGCGGTCGAGCACCTTGCGGTAGTTGTTCAGCGTCGGGTGCGTCGGCAGGAACGACGGGGTGACGGAGCGCACCTCGCTGTTGCGCTTGAACGAGGTGAGCACCATCCAGTACACGGGGAACAGCGCGATCAACGCCACCACGGCGCCGGCCGCGTTGATCCCAACGCGCTTGAGCCGCCGCGTGTTCGTGGCACTCACAATTCTTCCTGCTTCACCATCGCCCGCAGGTACACGATCGTCAGGACCGCGGTGATCAGCATCATCACGACGGCGACGGCGGCGCCGATGTCGAAGCGGTTCTCACCGATCGAGATGCGGTAGGCGTACACACCGAGCAGGTTGGTGTCCCGCGTGATCCCGCCCGCCTTCTGCAGTACGTAGATCTGGGTGAAAACCCGGAAGTCCCAGATCACCGACAGCGCGGTGAGGATCAGCAGGATCGGCTTCACGGCGGGGAACACGACGTACCGGAAGAGCTGGCGGAACCGCGCTCCGTCGAGCCGGGCCGCTTCGACGATGTCGACCGGGACCTGGGTCAGCGCGGCGTACACCGTGAAGGCGATGAACGGGATGCCCATCCACACGACGATGATCGTGGCGATCATGAAGAACGTGAGCTGATCGGCCCACCAGCTCTCGCCCTCGCGCCCGAGCGCCCAGTTGACGACGCCGTACTCCGTGTCGAACATCCACTGCCAGACGATCGTGGCGGTGAGCGCCGGCATCGCCCAGGCCACGATCAGCGCGGCCGACACGAACAGCCGCATCCCCTTGCCCAGAGCCTCCAGCAGCAGGCCGACCAGGACGCCCAGCACCATCGTCAGGGCGACGTTGACGAAGCAGAAGATCAGCGTGCGCCACAGGACGGTCCAGAAGTAGTCGTCCTCGAGGATGGCGCGGAAGTTGGCGAGGCCGACCCACGGGGCCGGTTGCCCGAACACCTGCGGCAGCCCGTACTCCTGCAGCGACATCGTGACGAGCCGGACCAGTGGGTACCCGAGCATGACCCCCAGCACGACGATCGACGGGAGGACCAGTGCGTAGGGCAACGACGATGACCGCCGCCTGGGCACGGCAACCGGAGCCGGTTGAACTCCGGTTGCGGCAGTGGTGGCGACGGCCATCGGCGTTGCTTACTAGGTGTGCGCGTGTCGGCTCAGGCGTTGAGCGTGCTCTCGATCTCCGAATCCGCCTGCCCCGCCGCTTCGGCGATGTCATCCCCCTGGGCGATCTGGGTGAACATGTCCTGGAGGACGTTGGCCGCCTCCACGCCGGCCCAGTTCTCGCTGGTCGGCACGAACCGGCCGTTCTCGGCCGCTTTCGCCTGGGCCTCCGCAGCGTCGCTGCCGCCCACATTCTTCAGCTCGGACTCGAGCGCGGGAATCGTGCCGTTCTCGGCGAACTGCTTCTGGAAGCCGCTCGACATGATGACCTTGAGCAGGTCATAGGCGAGGTCCTGGTGCTCGCTGTTGACCGGGATGCCGATGTTGGAGCCACCGAGGAACACCGGCGCGGTGGTCCCCGGCTCGCTCCCGGGCATCGCGAACACGCCGATGTTCGGCTCCATTTTGGGGCACCCGTCGTCCGGGTTGATGATCTGGCCCGGCTTCCAAGCCGGCGCTGGCATCATGCCCACCTCGCCGGCGCAGAACGCCAGCCAGTCGTTGGCATCGTCGCCGTCGGCCGGCGCGGCGTTGGCCCGGTCGAAAGCGTCCTTGAAGGACTCCAGTCCGGCAATCGACTCGGGCGAGTCGAGCGTGCCAACCCATTTATCGCCTTCCTGGGTCGCGATGTCACCGCCCTTGTCCCAGACGAACGACATCATCGCGTGCCAGTTCCGCGCCGGCAGATAGATCCCCGAGAAGTTCGGCACGTCCGCGTTGTCCGCCATCAGCTTTTCGCCGGCGTCGACCATCTCGTCGAGCGTCTTCGGGACGTTTATCCCTGACTTCTCGAAGAGATCCTTGCGGTAGATCATGATGCGGTTCGCGGCGTAGTACGGCGCGGCGTAGAGCTTGCCGTCGTACGTGCCGGCCTCGGCCAGGCTCGGCAAGAAGTCGTCGCTGCCGAGGTCGGCAGCCCGGTCCGTGAGGTCGACAAGCGCGCCCGCCGCCTCGAATGCCTGGACCTGGGTGTTGCCGAACTCGACCAGGTCGGGCGCGTCGCTTCCGGACAGCGCCGTCGTCTGGCGCTCGACGATCCCGGTCCACTGCTGGCGCTCGAGCACCACCTTGACGTCGGGATGAATCTTGTTGAACTCGGCGACCGCGTACTCGACCATCGAGTCCGGCGTATCGGATTCGCCGTTCAACCACAGCCGAATGGTGCCGCCCTCGCCGGAACCGGTGCCGAGCTCCTGCGGAGGCGGGTTGGTCGGAGGCGGGGCGGTGGTCTCGGAGGCCGGGGCCCCCGTCGTTGCCGGCGCCTCCGTGGTCGCCGGGGCGCTGGTCTCGGGGGCCGGGGCTCCCGTCGTCGCCGGCGCCTCGGAGCCGGCCGGGGCACTGCCCGCCGTGGAGTCGTCGTCGTCGCCGCACGCGGCGACGAACAGGCCGGCGGTCGCCAGCAGGGCCAGCATCCGCACGGGTCGGGTTCTGTTCACGTTGTTCTCCTTGTTTTCTCTCCCCTGGCACTCATCGAATGCCCAGCTCCTGGTCGAGAACGCGGGCGGCGGCGCCGACGATGACGTCGTCGAACCCGAGCGTGCTCGGGCGGACGACGAGGCGCTCGCCGATCAGCGGCAGGGTGCGCGAGGCGATCGCCTCGGCCGCCGCGGTACGGAACGTTTCGGTCGCGACCGTCGGGGGACCGGAGATCACGACCTCGGTGACGTCGAGGGCGCCGACGACGGTGGCGAGGGCGGTCCCGAGATGCAGCCCCGCGGCGCGAAGGACGGCGGCTTCGTCGGCGCCATCCTCCCCCAGCCGGCGATCGAGCAGCGGCTCCGAGACCTCGGTCTCGAGGCAGCCGCGCTTGCCGCACGCGCACAGCGCCCCGTCGGTCGACACGACGACGTGGCCGATCTCGCCGGCGGCGTGGGACGAACCCGTGAACAGGTGGCCGCCCAGCACGAGCCCAGCACCGACGCCCTCGTCGACCCGGACGCAGATGAGGTCGGGAGCGGTGGGCTCGCCGAAGATGACCTCGGCCAGCGCGGCGGCGTTGGCGTCGTTGACGACGTGCACCGGGAGACCGAGCTGAATCGAGAGCTCGGGCGCCAGGGGGATGTCGGCCCAGCCGAGGTTGGCCGCGGTGGTGATGACCCCGTCGGGGGTGACGATGCCGGGGGTGGCGATCCCGACGCCGAGGAGGCGCTCCTCGGCGTCGCTGACGAGCTCGCGGCAGATCCGCTTGACGAGCGTGACCGCGGCCCGACCGGTCCGGCCTTTGCGGTCGTAGGTCCGGCGCACGACGACCTTGCCGTCGAGGTTGACGACCGCCCCGACGAACTCGGTCGGCTCGGATACGTCGAGGCAGACGACGTGGCGCCCGTCGGCGTCGATGCCGACGAGGGTGGCCGGCTTGCCGACTCCACCGGCCGCCCGCACGCCGAGCTCCTCGACCACCGACTCGTCGATGAGGTCGCGGACGACGGAGGAGACGGTCGCCCGGGTGAGCCCGGTCTGCTTCGCCAGGTCGGCGCGCGACAGTGGACCGTCACGGTGCAGAGCCCGCAGGAGCAAGCTGCGATTGGCCCGACGGGCGTCCTCCGGCGTCGCCATGGTTCGTTTGTATAGTTAACAAACAAACCTGTGTCAAGCGTCACCTGCCGGGGATGCGAGGATTCGTCCCATGTCCATGGATCTGGTGATCGAGGTCGACAACGAGCCGGGAGCGCTGGCCAAGGTCGCCACGGCGATCAGCGACGCCGGCGTCAACATCTCGGCGGCGACGTGCTTCGGAAACGGCGAGAAGGCCGAGTTGCACATCCTCGTCCCGCACGCCGCGGCGGCCAGACACGTCCTCGGCATCTCCAACCTCGCCGTGACGCGGGAACGGGAGGTCGTCGTCGTCGACGTCGAGGATCGGCCGGGTGTGCTCGCCGACCTCGCCCGGCAGATCGCCGAGGCCGGCGTCGACCTCGATCTCCTCTACATCGCCACGCGCAACCGGGTGGTGTTCGGCTCGGCGAACCTCGATCGCCTCAAGGCCGCGCTGAGTTCCGGGTCCGGCTGACGTCTACCGACACGGCGGGCTACCGACCTCGACGAGAGGAGACGCCAGTGTCAGGAAGCGAACCGCGGACGGAGTTGGACCCCCGGTTCAGCAGCGAAGGCGTGCAGCCCACCACATGGGCGGACGCACGCGGGGAGCTCGAGACGGCCGCGGTGTACTGGCTGTCGACCGTCCGCGCCGACGGTCGACCGCACGTCACCCCGTTGATCGCGGTCTGGCAGGACCAGGCGCTGTACTTCTGCACCGGGCCCGACGAGCAGAAGGCGAAGAACCTCGAGCAGAACCCGCACTGCATCGCGACCACCGGCCGCAACCGCATCGACGAAGGACTCGACGTCATCGTCGAGGGTGATGCGGTGCGGGTACGCGACGACGCCCGCCTGACGAGCGTCGCCGACGCCTACGAGACCAAGTACGGCCGCGAGTGGCACTTCGACGTGAAGGACGGCACCTTCCGCCACGAAGGGGGCGAGGCGTGGGTCTTTGGGATCGCGCCGACCAAGGTGCTCAGCTTCGGGAAGGGCGAACCGTTCAGCCAGACCCGCCATCGCTTCGGCTGAGCTCGATCCGGCATCTACTCGGTATCACCGGGCGTTCTGGGCACGATCGTTCTCAACGGTTGTGAAGATCTGCGCCCAGAACTCGAAATGAGAGGAATCGCGCCCAGAATTCAGCGGGCGGCGACGGTGGAGTACCGTGCTGCTCCGTGTTGATCCTCGGCATCATCGGCTTCGGCGCGCTCGTCGGTGCGGCGGCCCAATTCATCCTCGGGCGCCGTGGGCGCGGGATCGACTGGGGGATGGCGATCATCGCCGGGGTCATCGGCTCGTTCGTCGGTGGGTTGATCGCCAGCCTCATCGCCGGCGACGGGTTGGCGTTCAAAGCGAGCGGCGTCATCGGCTCGATCGTCGGCGCGGTGATCGTGACGGCCATCTGGCGGTGGATCGAAGGGCGCCGCACGGCTCAGGTCCCCGCCGGCCACCGCCGCTGATGGCGTAGCCAGCCTGCGGCCCGTTCGGGCAGTAGCGTTCGCTCGTGGCGCCCGGGTGGACCCTGGTTGGCCGCCGTGAGCAACTCGCGGTCATCGAGGT
>JBKOUV010000180.1:0-4050 GCA_046723555.1 Actinomycetota bacterium
TCGCCCCGGCGGGTTCCGACATCGAACTCGTCGTCGGCCAGGCCGCCGAGCCGCCGCCGACCGCGGCCCCGACCACGACCAGGGCCCCGACGACCACCGCCGCGCCGACGACGACCCGTCCGCCCACGACGACCACCACCCGGCCGCCGACGACGACGACCGTCCCGCCGACGAGCGCGCCTTAGTGCACGGTTCGGCCGCAGCGGGCGAGGAAGTTGGCCAGGAGGTCGTGGCCTGACGCAGTGAGCACGCTCTCGGGGTGGAACTGCACCCCTTCGACCGGGTGTTCGCGGTGACGGACCCCCATGATCGTGCCGTCGGCGGTCGTCGCGGTGACCTCGAGACAGTCGGGCAGCGACTCCGGCTCGACGGTGAGCGAGTGGTAGCGGGTCGCGGTGAGCGGCGAAGGGAGTCCGGCGAAGACGCCTCGACCGTCGTGGTCGATCGTCGAGGTCTTGCCGTGCATCAGCTCGGACGCGCCGACGATGACCCCGCCGTAGGCGTGGGCGATCGCCTGCTGGCCGAGACAGACGCCCAGCACCGGCGTCTCCCGTTCGGCGAAGGCGAGGACGGCGTCACACGCGATCCCGGCGTCCTCGGGCCGTCCCGGTCCGGGCGACAGCAGCACCCCGTCGGGGTCGAGGGCGAGGGCGGCGTCGACGCTGATCGCGTCGTTGCGGTGCACGATCGGGACCGCGCCGAGCTCACCGAGGTACTGGACGAGGTTGTAGACGAAGCTGTCGTAGCTGTCGATCACGAGCACCCGCGCTGCCGGCACAGCCGAGCAACCTAGCTGTGTCACCGCAGCCGTCGTCGAACGCGTATGCGGTGACATAGAACGTAAACTCCCTGGCCGTGCCTCCCCCGAAACGCAAGACCGGCGGCCGCGTGACCCCCGCGGGTACCCGTCCCGGAACCGCGCCAGCGGCGGCTCGGGCGAGTGGCGACCGGGCTTCGACCGTCAGCGCCTCGTCCCGCTATACCCCGCCCGTGCCGCAGTCGGCGAAGGAGAGCCCGGCCTGGCTCCCGGTGCTGATGCTCACCCTGTTCGCCGTCGGCGCGCTGGCGATCATGCTGCGCTACCTCGTATGGACGGACAGCAACTGGCCGATGCTCGTCGGGCTCGCCTGCCTCCTCGGCGGGCTCTACACCGCAACCAAGTGGCGGTGACACGAATCACAGTCATGTCGTTTGTCCCGAGGGTTGTCCACAGCTGTGGAAAACCCGGCCGACGAGGGCTCAATCGGTAATCGGAGCGACCACCACCATCTCTTCCTGGCAATGTCGCGGGGGCGGGGGGTCCTCGTCAGGGGCCAGTGTCAACCTCAGCTCCACCCCACAGACGCTGCACCGATAGCGCAGGTTCACCTTGCGCATCTCTCCCGGCGGTGGGGGCGGAGGGAGCGGTCGGGTGAGTGAACGGAGCATGGCGATGCCGGTTTTCCACACCACGTAGGCCAGGAACAGGCCTCCGGCGATCCACAGCACCGTCGAAAAGCTCGGCACCAGGCCAAACTACCGAGAGATATGCACAGGCTTTTCGGGGCATCCGAGGGTTTGCCGCGGGACAGGGTCGCGGAAAACCCTCGGATGGCGCGAAACCCTCGGATGGGCTAGAGGCGTTCGATGACGAGGGCGTTGGCCATCCCGCCGCCCTCGCACATCGTCTGCAGGCCGTAGCGGCCGCCGGTGCGCTCGAGCTCGTGGAGGAGGGTGGTCAGCAGGCGGGCACCCGAGCAGCCGAGGGGGTGACCGATTGCGATCGCCCCACCGTTGACGTTCACCCGGCTCATGTCGGGGTGGAGCTCCTTCTCCCACGCGAGGATCACCGACGCGAAGGCTTCGTTGATCTCGATCAGGTCGAAGTCCTCGATCGTCAGCTTCGCCCGCTCGAGCAGCTTGTGCGTGGCCGGGATCGGGGCGGTGAGCATGAGCCGCGGGTCGGCGGCGGCGAGGGCGAAGTCGACGAACCGCGCCCGCGGCGTCACACCGAGGGCGGCGGCGCGCTCCTCGCTCATGATCAGCACCGCGGCCGCGCCGTCGGTGATCTGGGACGAGTTGCCGGCGGTGACCCTGCCCCCCTCTTCCTCGGTCCGGAACGACGGCTTGAGCTTGGCGAGCGACTCCACCGTCGTGTCACGCAGCCCCTCGTCGGTGGTCATCGTCTCGCCGTCGGCCCCGAGGACGGGCAGGATCTCCCGCTCGAAGCGACCCTCGGCGGTGGCCTGAGCGGCGAGCTGCTGGCTCCGGGCGCCGAAGGCGTCCATGTCGTCGCGCGAGATCTCCCACTTGTCGGCGATCAACTCCGCCGAGATCCCCTGCGGCACGAGTCCGCCCTGCTCGATGTAACGGGCTCCGACCTTCGGGCCGAACGGGTAGCCGAACTTGCCGTCGGCCATCGAGGCGCCCATCGGCACCCGCGTCATCACCTCGACGCCGGCCGCCACGACGACGTCGTAGGCGCCGGCGATCACGCCCTGGGCGGCAAAGTGGGCCGCCTGCTGGCTGGAGCCGCATTGCCGGTCGATCGTGGTTCCCGGCACGCTCTCCGGCCAGCCGGCGGCGAGCACGGCGTTGCGGGCGATGTTGATGCCCTGCTCGCCGACCTGCATCACGCAGCCCATGACCACGTCGTCGACCACCCCGGGGTCGATCCCGGCCCGCTCCACCACCGCGTTGAGCGTCTCGGCGGCGAGGTCGACCGGATGCCAGTCCTTGAGCTTGCCGTTGCGCTTGCCCAACGGCGTCCGGACGGCTTCGACGATCACGGCACTACTCATGACCGGAGTCTGCCGGGACGAGCCCGGCCCTCTCAAACCGAGGGCGGAGCGATCGCGGCGAGGATGCGACGCAGGTCGCTGACGTCGTCGTCGGCGAGCAACGACGACACCCGGGCCTGGACGGCGCGGCGGTACGTGATGTTCATCTCCCGCCACAACGTCCGGCCGCGACGGGTGAGCACGACGACGACCGCACGGTGATCGTCGATCTTCGCCGGCTGGTGCCGCGCGACCCACCCTTCCTCCTCGAGCCGGTCGAGACGCCGGCTCAGGCTCGACCGGACCAGCCGGAGCTCGACCGCCAGGTCACTCGGCCGGGCCCGACCGCCGAGCCGTTGGAGTCCGGCGAGCACGTCGAACCAGCCGAGCGGGACGTCCCACTCGGCGGTGACGTCCTCGTCGATCAACCGCTCGAGCTCGGCCGCGATCGACTGCAGCTCGCGCCACGCCGCCACGCGGGTGGCGTCGAGTCGAGGCATCGCCGGCGAGCGTCGGCGATCAGGCGGTGGCCTTGAGCGCGGCGCCGAAGCACTGCAGCGCCTCGTCGATCTCGGCCGCGGTGACAACCAGCGGCGGCATCCACCGCAGCACGGTGCCGTCGGTGCCGGCGCTCATCAGGATCAGCCGTCCTTCGTTCAGGCAGTGGCGCATCACCGCGGCGACACGGGCAGGATCGTCGAACACGGTGGCCACCATCAGCCCGACGCCCCGTACCTGAACGACGCCCGCGTCGAGCCGGGCGAGCTCACCGAGGCCGTCCATCAGCTGGCGGCCACGCGCTTCGACGTTGTCGAGGAACCCCGGCCCGGTCAACACCTCGATCGTGGCCAGCGCCGCCGCGCACCCGAGCGGGTTGCCGCCGTACGTTCCGCCGTGGCTGCCCCGCGGCCAGCGGTCGTCGAGCTCGCGCCGGGTGCCGAGCGCGGCGAAGGGGAACCCGGAGGCGATCCCTTTGGCCATGCAGATCACGTCCGGCTCGACGCCGAGATGGTCGACGGCGAACATCCGGCCGGTCCGCCCGAAGCCGCTCTGGACTTCGTCGGCGATGAAGAGGATCCCGTATTCGCGGCACCGCTCGACGAGCCCCTCGACGAACGCCTTGGGCGCCGGCGCGTATCCGCCCTCGCCCAGGACCGGCTCGAGGATCATCGCCGCCGTCTCGTTCGGGGCGGTGAGCGTCGCCAGGACCCGGTCGACGCCGGCGAGCGCCCGCTCGATCTCCGCCGCCTCGTCGGCCGCGAGCAGATCGGGGAATGGAGCGACGAAGATG
>JBKOUV010000005.1:0-9077 GCA_046723555.1 Actinomycetota bacterium
CGACGACACCGGTCAGCACGGCCCGCATGGCGTCGGCCCCGACCATCAGCTTGCGGCGGTCGCTGCGGTCGGTGATCACGCCGGCCGGGAGGGTGAACACCAGCCAGGGCAGGCGTTGGGCGACGGCGATGAGGGCGATCAGCACCGGACTGCGGGTGATCGCCGAAGCCAGCCACGGATAGGCGATCAGCGAGACCCCGTCGCCGAGGTTGGAGATCGTGGTCGCCGCGAACAGCTTGCGGTAGCTCGGCCCCAGCGCCACGTCGGGCGAACCTACCCGCCGCTCGCGCCGTCAATCGTGTCGATTCGCGTTCAGCGGCCGTGGGTGATGTAGTCGAACAGCGCCTGGTTCTCGGTCTCGAGCTGGCTGAGGCGGGCCTTGACCACGTCGCCGATCGAGACGATGCCGCTGAGCAGCCCGTCGCCGTCGATCACCGGGAGGTGCCGGATCCGGCGCTCGGTCATCGACACCATCAGCTCCTCGACCGAGTCGCCCGCCTCGCAGGTGACGACGTCCGTCGACATCACCGAGGCGACTGAGCGCCCGAGGGCGCCCGCGCCGTGGGCCGCCAGCGCCCGGACGACGTCACGTTCGGACACGATCCCGTCGATGTGGCGGCCGTCGTCGGAGACGACGAGGGCCCCGATCCCGCGGTCCCGCAGGTGAGCGGAGGCATCCGCGAGCGATGCCGCCTTCGTGATCGTCGCGACGTCGGATCCTTTGGCCTGGACGATCGATTGGACGTTCATCCGTGAAGCCCCCTTGTTGAACACGGTGTTGCCAGACCCCGCGACGCTGCGGCGCTCCCCGACCCGCGATCGTAGTATTGCCAGGCAACATGACTGGCCCGGCGCTCACCTTTGACGGCATCGGGATGACCTTCCCCGACGGCACCAGGGCCCTCGCGGACGTGTCGTTCTCGATCGACCGCCGTGACTTCGTCACGGTCGTCGGGCCGTCCGGCTGTGGCAAGTCGACGCTGCTTCGCATCGCCGCCGGCCTGCTCCGTCCGACGACCGGCTCGGTGACGATCGACCGGGAGCACCTCGGCTACGTCTTCCAGGACCCCACCCTGTTGCCATGGCGCACGGTCCGGCAGAACGTGGAGCTGCTGGCCGAGCTGCGCGGGATGGGGCGCCAGGAGCGGGCCCGGCTCGCCGAGGAGGCGATCGAGCTGGTCGGGTTGACCGGCTTCGAGGGCCATTACCCGAAGTCACTGTCCGGTGGGATGCGGATGCGCTGCTCGCTGGCCCGGACGTTGACCCTACGCCCGCCGGTGTTCCTGTTCGACGAGCCGTTCGGCGCCGTCGACGAGATCACCCGGGAGCACCTCAACGAGCAGACCCTCGCGCTGTTCCAGGCCGAGGGCTTCGCCGGTCTGTTCATCACCCACTCGATCGCCGAGGCGGTGTTCATGAGCTCGCGGGTCATCGTCATGTCCCCCCGGCCGGGGCGGGTGGTCGCCGAGTTCGCCGTGCCGTTCGACTACCCGCGATCCCCGGAGCTGCGCTTCGACCCCGACTTCGCCCTGCTCAGCGGGGACGTCTCGAAGACCCTGCGGGGTGACCACTGATGACGGACCTGCTGGAGCCGCCGACTCCTGCGTCCCGGCCTTCGCGTCGCAGGCGATCGAGTTGGCGGGTCACCGTGCTCCCCCCACTCGTACTCGGTGCCGTTCTCGTCGGCATCTGGTACTTCGTCACCTACATCGTCCTCGCGCCTAGACGGCGTTTCCTCCTCGAGGCCCCGCACGATGTCTTGCAGGTTGGCTTCTTCGACTGGGAGAACTTCCACGAGATCCTGGACGGCCTCTTGTCAAGCGCCAGAGTGGCGTTCGTCGGCCTTGCGATCTCGATCGTGCTGGGCACCGCGATCGCGGTCCTGATGAGCCAGACGATCGTCATCGAGCGGGCCACGTACCCGTTCCTCGTCATGCTCCAGGCGATCCCGATCCTGGCCATCGTTCCGCTCATCGGCTTCTGGTTCGACTACGGGCAGAACGCCCGGGTGATCGTCTGCGTGATGATCTCGCTGTTCCCGATCATCGTGAACACCCTGTTCGGCCTGCAGTCGGCCGACCAGGGGATGCACGACCTGTTCACCCTGCACCACGCCAGCCGCGCAACCCGGCTGCGCAAGCTGATGTTCCCGGCCGCCCTGCCAGCGATGTTCGCCGGGTTGCGGATCTCGGCCGGCCTGTCCGTGATCGGAGCCATCGTCGGCGACTTCTTCTTCGCCAAGGGGAACGCCGGCATCGGCCAGCTGCTCAAACGATTCGGCAGCCAGGCGCAGAGCGAGCAGCTTCTCGCCGCCGTGATCATGTCCTGCGCCCTGGGCGTTGCCGTCTTCCTGTTCTTCGGGTGGGTGCAGAAGCGGGTGATCGGGAAGTGGTACGAGCCCGGAGCGGCGCACTGAGCGCGGACTGTGCCGATGGTGCACACTTGCCCGGGAGAGGATGAACGCTCGCTGGAGGGCCGATGAAAAACAAGCTGCTGAACCGATCGTTGGCGGTGCTCGCCGTGGCCGGCCTGGCGCTCGCCTCATGTGGTGACGACGACGATTCCAGCGAGGGGACCACCGCCGGAACGACCGGGGCCCCTGGGACCACCGGGGCCCCTGACACGACCGGCGCATCGCAGACGACCGGCGCACCGCAGACGACCGGGGCGACGGAGACCACGGGTGGCGGCTCGGAGACCACATCCGGTGGCGGCGGCGCCGTCGATCTCGCTTCGGTCTGCCCCGACCCGCTCGTGATCCAGACCGACTGGTTTCCGGAGTCCGAACACGGTGCCCTCTACAACCTGGTCGGCGAGGGGTACGACGTCGACACGAACAACAAAAAGGTCATCGGTCCGCTCGTGGCCGGCGGTCAGGACACCGGGATCGACATCGAGATCCGTACCGGCGGGCCCGCGATCGGATTCACCCCGGTGGCCGTACAGCAGTACACCGACGACAGCATCCATCTCGGCTACGCAAACACCGAGGCTCAGGTTCTGCAGTATTCCGATACACCTGTGCTGTCGGTCGTCGCCCCGCTCGAGATCAATCCGCAGATCATCATGTGGGACCCCGCGACCTATCCCGACGTCAAGACGCTCGCCGATCTCGGCGCCAAGAACATCACGATCAACGTCTTCGAAGGCGGCGTCTTCGCGGATGTGTTCGTCGGGGAGGGGATCTGGCACGCCAGCCAGGTGGACCCGTCGTACGACGGCACGCCGGCCCGCTTCATTGCCGAGGACGGCAAGATCGCCCAGCAGGGCTTCGCCTCGGCCGAGCCCTACACCTACGAGAACGTCTTCGACCATTGGGGTAAGCCGGTCGCTTACCAATTGCTCCACGACGCCGGGTTCCAGGTGTACTCGCAGACCCTGGCGGTGCGTCCCGACCGGCTCGAAGAGCTGCGGCCGTGCCTCGAGGCGTTCGTCCCGATGGTGCAGCAGTCGGCCGTCGACTTCATCAACGATCCCGCCCGGGCCAACGCGATCATCATCGACACGGTTGAACGGTTCAACGACGAGTGGGTGTACGGCCAGGGTCTCGCCGACTACTCCGTGCAGACCCAGAAGGACCTGGGGTTGGTTGGGAACGGGCCCGACGACACCCTCGGCAACATGGATGAGGCCCGGATCCAGACGGTGATCGACCAGATCCGCGACGACGCCGGGCTCGACGTCCCCGACGACCTCGTCGCCGCCGACGTCTTCACCAACGACTTCATCGACCCCAACATCGGAATGTGAGTACGTCCAACCACTTGCACCTCACCATCACTGCCGCCATCCACGCCCGCTGGGCTCATCGGGTGGACGGCCTGATCCACAGCCATCCCTGGAGCCTCGAGGCCACCGTGGAGGGCCCGACCGACGCCGAGAAGGTGATCCCGGCCGACGACCTCGAGCAGCTGCTCCACGACCTCGTCGAGCCGTGGCGGGGCCACTACCTGACCCACGAGAACGTGGGGAACTGGAAGGGCTACGAACCGCTGGTCTGGGACCGCGAGCCTACGGTCGAGGAGATCGCCCGCCGGCTGTGGGACCAGCTCGACGCGAAGGTCCCCGGCCTCGTGTCGATCGGCGTGGTCGAGTCGACCGAGTTCGACCGCTGCCGGACGGTCCGACTCACCCGGACGGAGAACTAGCCGCCCGATCCGGGCTTTGTGTCACCGCATCCGCGTTCGACGACGGATTCGGTGACACAGATCCGGGCGCGCGGCGAGGCCCTACCAGCGGTAGTGGGCGAACGCCCGGTTGGACTCCGCCATCTTCTGCATGTCGTCGCGACGCTTCATCGCCGCGCCGAGGCCGTTGGCGGCGTCCATCAGCTCGGCGGCGAGGCACTCCGACATGGTCTTCTCGCGGCGGGCACGGGCGAAGTCGACGACCCACCGGATGGCGAGCGTGGTCGCCCGGCGGGGGCGAACCTCGACCGGCACCTGGTAGGTGGCGCCACCGACCCGGCGGCTGCGCACCTCGAGCGGCGGCTTGACGTTCTCGATCGCCCGCTTCACGACGGCGAGGGAGTCCTCGCCGGTCTTCGTGCCGATGACGTCCATCGCGTCGTAGACGATGCGCTCGGCGAGGCTGCGCTTGCCGTTGAGCATCACCTTGTTGACGATCTGGGTGACGAGCACGGACCGATACTTGGGATCGGCGACGAGCTCGCGGCGGTCGGCGGGACCTTTGCGCGGCATCAGCGGCTCACTTCTCGGCCTTGGCGCCGTAGCGGCTACGGGCCTGCTTGCGGTTCTTCACTCCGGCGGCGTCGAGGGCGCCGCGGATGATCTTGTAGCGCACTCCCGGCAGGTCGCGGACCCGGCCGCCGCGGACCAGCACGATCGAGTGCTCCTGGAGGTTGTGCCCCTCGCCGGGGATGTAGGCGGTCACCTCGACCCCGCTCGACAACCGGACGCGGGCGACCTTGCGCAGCGCCGAGTTCGGCTTCTTGGGGGTGTTGGTGTACACGCGGGTGCAGACCCCGCGGCGCTGGGGCGACCCCTTCAGGGCCGGGGTCTTGCTCTTGGTGATCTTCGAGCTGCGGCCTTGGCGGACCAGCTGCTGGATGGTGGGCAACGCGCTACCTCTCGCGGGTTGGGCACAGAACAGTGCAAGGCTATGGCGCCCTCTACCAGCGAACAACCCGCCAGACTGGCGTGATGCGAGTCGCCGCGTTACTGCGAGGGGTGAATCTGGGCAAGCGCCAGGTGAAGATGGCGGATCTGCGCGCCGCCGTCGAGTCCCTCGGACACACCGACGTCGAGACGTACCTGCAGAGCGGGAACGTGGTGTTCACCCCGGCCGGGTCGACGGACGGCCTCGCCGCCGGGCTGACGAAGGCGTTGGGGATGCAGATCGCCGTCGTCCTGCGCACGGGCAAGGAGCTCGCCCGGGTGGTGGCCGCCAATCCGTACGAGGTCGACGATCCGACGAAGGTCGTGGTCACGTTCCTCGCCGACCGCCGGCCCAAGAAGGTCCTCGACGGCATCGACCAGGCGGCCTTCGCCCCCGACGAGTTCACGTTCAACGGCCGGGAGCTCTACCTGAAGCTGCCCAACGGCCAGGCCCGCTCGAAGTTGATGGAAGCGCTCGCCAAGCAGGACCTCGGCACCATCGCCACGACCCGCAACTGGCGCACCGTGCTGGCGTTACGCGACATGACCGCCTGACCGGGCATCAGAGGGTTTCCTGCGCGACTGGGTCGCAGGAAACCCTCCGATGCCGCCAGGTCAGAGGAGCATCCACTCGGTGTGGACGACCGGCTGGCCCTCCTCGCCGAGGATGGTGAGGCGAACCGGGCCGGGCACCACCTCGTCGAACCCGAAGCGGCCGAGGTGGTCACTACGGGTCGTGAGGATCTGGTAGCCGCCGTGCAGCTCGACGGTCATCTCCGCGCCCGGGATCAGCTGCCCGACGATGCGCCGGGCGTCGTCGTCGATCACCATCACCTCGATCTCGACGCCGGGCGCCTGGAACGTGACCTGACGGGCGGTCTCCTCCCCGCGCACGCCGGTGAGCTCGGTCGCCGAATCGAACACCAGCTCCGCCAGCTCGGCGTCGATCGTCCGCCACGTCCACGCGGCGAGGGCGCCGGTGATCACGTGCTCGGGGACCGGCTCGGCCGCACGTAGGGCTCGGCCCACCAGCTCGAGCAGTTCGTCGTCACGGCCGTTCATCAGTTTCCTTCCTTCGGATCGTGGCCGGGAGGCAGCAGCCGCTTCAGCCGTTCGAGGCATCGGGCCCTCGTCGGGCCGATGCTGCCGATCGGGCGGCCGAGCATCTCAGCGATGGTTTGGTAGTCGAGCGGCGGCACGGTGCACAGCAGCCGCAGCAGCTGCTGGTCATCCGCGGACAGCTGGGCGAACGCGCCCAACACCGCGTTCAGGGTGACGTCGTCGGCGACCCGCTCCTCGACCGACGGCGTGGTGAGCTCCGCTGACTCGGTGACCGCGGCTTGCGGCAAGAGCCGCATGTTGCCGCGGATCACACGCAATGCCTCGTTCCTGGTGGTGGTCGCGAGCCACGACGCCAGCCGATCGGGCTCGCGGATGCGGCCGCAGTGCTCGGCGAGCCGAAGCCACACCGTCTGCACCACGTCGTCGGTGGACGCCGACGACAGCCGGAACGACCGGGCCACCGACCACACCAGGCCGGCATACCGATCGACCAGCTCCTTCCAGGCCCTTTCGTCGCCCGCGACGACGCGACTCAACAGCTCCTGCGCCTCCACTGACGCAGAGCGTAGGCGGACCGTCTCCTCCAGGACGATGCTCACGTGAACGAGAGCGCGCCGGGTGGGGGCCTGATACCGAGAAATTGATCGGTCGGTCAGCCGTCCTGGTCAGCGTCCTCAACGTAAGAAGCCGGGTTCACGACCGCGCCAACATCGCGGAGCCGGGTGACACCGGGCGCGCGTAGGACGATGGAAAGTGCCTCCTGGGCAGTGATGCCCTCGCCCATCAGTGCCGCAGTCGCACCCACGACCCTGGGCACGGCGAACGAGGTCCCGTCCCAGCGAGCCCAACCGTGGAAGTCCTGTGCATCAGAGTGCGGGGCGTCGTGCCGACCCGCAGCTTGGAGCGGGGCATGGCCCTCCTCGGGGTGCTCGATCGGCCCGGACCAATGGAGGAACGTGCTGTGCACGTCCTCGCCTGGTGCCGCCGCATCAATCCAGGCCCCGTAGTTGGTGAACGATGCCCGTTGCTTCCCTTCAACGTCGAGGGCGGCGACCGAGAGCACGGTTTTGAACGCGGCCGGCCAGATCTTCTCGTCGGTCGCCTCGTTTCCGGCTGGCGCCACCACGACAACGCGTGGGTGGCTCGTCCGCAGCTCCAGCAGGCTGTTGGCCGTTTCGAGCAGCGCGTTGGCGTCTTCCTCGATGTCGTGGTGCTCGCGCCCGTGGGGATGGTCGACGCGGGTACCGAGCGAGAGGCTGAGGATGTCGACGTCGGCCAGTTCGAGCAAGGAGGCGGTCAGCTTGGCATCGTCGACCGTGCCCTCCCTGGTCATGATCCGGCGGGCGATGACCGTGGCACCGGGCGCGTGCTGCAGAATCACGCCGGCGATGAACGTGCCGTGCCCCGCGTACCACCGAAGCTTCGGCGGATCATCGTCCGCGACGACGTCGAAGGGCTGACCGTCTTTGTCAGCCTCGAGATCGTCTTCCTCGAAATCGACCCGGCCCTGAAACCACGGGTGGTTCCACACTCCGGTATCGATCACGCCGATCCTGACGCCGCGCCCGGCGAGGTAGGACTCGTCCGTCGTCGGGAGGCCCGTGAGCGCTCCTGCGGGTCTCGCGACGGTGGCCGGCCTGACGATGATGTGCGACAAGGGCACGCAGCGTAGCCCCGCCGCTCTCTACGCTTCCCAGGTAATGCGGCGAGACCCGAGTGCGCACGATCTCGCCATCGCCGCGCTTGGCATGGTGACGGCCGATCCACCACGCGCCCGAGAGCTGGCCGTGGCGGCCCGCGATCGAGCCCTTGCTGCCGGCGAGCTCGGCGCGGCCGCGAAGGCGGAGCGCGCTGCCGGCTTGGCGGCCAGGGAGCAACACGACCTCGACGGCGCGATCACTCACTTGCGAGAGGCGGTCCGGCTTGCCAGAAGGAGCGCGTTGGACGACGAGGCCGTCGAGGCGTTCCTTCAGCTGGCGCCGACTCTGGCGTTCCACGGGGACTCCGCGGCGGCCCTGCACGCCATCGAGGAGGCGGAAGCCGCCGCCAACGGTGATCACAGGGCCCGCTTGTACCTGCAACGGGCCAACGTGCTGCTCATCCTGGGCCGGCCCGAGGAGGCGTTGCACGGCTACCGGCGGGCCTTGCCGGCGTTGCGGGCGATCGGTGATCTCGACCGCGAGGCGCAGTTGCTGAACAACCGGGCCATGATCCTCGCCGACCAAGGCACGGAAACCGCACTCGCCGCCGCACACGGTGACCTACGTCGAGCGGAGGAGCTGTACTCGAAGGTGGGCGCCGAGTCGATCGACCTCGCCGAAGTCCGCCAGAACCTCGGCTTCGTCGCCGCCCGGCGCGGGCACATCGCCGAAGCGCTCGCCTGGTTCGATCGGGCCGACGAGTACTTCCGGGCGAAGGGGGTCATCGACGCCGTCGGGCTGCGCGACCGGTGCGAGGCCCTGGTCGCGGCCCGGCTCTTCGAGGAAGCACGCACGACCGCGGAGGCCGCGGTGGTCGAGCTGGCCCGGGAGGGCCGGGCCTCATATCTCGCCGAAGCCCAGCTCATCCTCGCCCAGGCTGCCCTCCTCCAAGGTGACACGTCCACGGCCCGCGCCACCGCCGTCGAGGCGGCCAGGGCATTTGCTCGCCAGCGCCGAGCCCGGTGGTCGCAGCTGGCGCGGCTGATCGCGCTGCGATCGGAGTGGGACGGTGGTTCGTGTTCGCGGGCGCTGGCGGACGCGGCCCGCCGGCTGGCCGACTCGCTCGAGGAATCGCGATGGTTGGTCCCCGCGCTCGACGCCCGGCTCATCGCTGCCGCGGCCGCGCTCCGCCGGGGCGACAGCGCCGCCGCCCGCCGCGACCTCGAGCGGATCGGTCGCCCGCGCCGCGGACCAGTAG
>JBKOUV010000042.1:0-7576 GCA_046723555.1 Actinomycetota bacterium
ATGTGGGCGCCGTTGCCGGCCTGGTCCGGCCACGGCTTCGGGGCGAGCGATGCCAGCAGCCCGCCCGACGCGGCGACGCCGCGGATGGTCTCGCGGACGAGCACCTGGGTGTCGGCGGCGGCGACCGCCGGGCGAGGCAGCACCGAGAGCTCGTGCTGGCCGTGGCCGAGCTCGGGGTAGTACTGGGCGAGCGCGATGTCCTGGGCGTCGAGGGCGGCCACCAGGGCGTCGATGGTCTCGGCGGCGGCGGTCATCCCGGTCGTGGCGAAGCACAGGGTGGCGTCGAGCGGAACCGGACGTCCGTCGTCGAGCCGGGCCAGGGTGAACTCGTTCTCGACCGCGGCATGGAGCTCGAGACCGTGCTCGGCCAGCCGGTCGACCATGCGCTGGAGGAAATGACGCGGACATGCCGCGTACGGAGTGCCGTCGAGTCCTACGTGATCGACGAGCATCGCCGCTGACCGCGGGGCGTACGGCAGCACCGTGAACGTCGCCGGGTCGGGCACCAGCCGGACCTCGCCGACCGGGCCCATCCGCTCGACCGCCTGCAACTGGTCGAGCGAGTTCATCGCCTGCATCGCCACGGTCAGCCCGACGCCGGTCCGCATCCGCGCGGCCAGGTGCTCGATCGGGACGACCTTGCCGCGCACGATCCCGCCGTTGTCGCAGTAGAGAAAGCGCACGAGCCGTACGCCCGCGTCGCGGCAACGGTCGACGACGTCGTCAGGTGAGGGCGCGCTCATCTCCCGATCATCGCGCCCGCGTCCGCGAAGATGAGCCGATGGACGAGCACGACTACGACCTCGACGGCCGGGTGGCCATCGTGACCGGATCCTCCAGCGGGATCGGTGAGGCGACCGCGGAGCGACTGGCCGCGCTCGGCGCGAACGTCGTCGTCAACTCGTCGTCGTCGGTGGAGGCGGGGACCGCGGTGGCGAAACGCCTGCCGACCGAATCGCTGTACGTGCAAGCGGACATCAGCGACCGGGAACAGGGTCAGCACCTGCTCGACCGGACCATCGACCACTTCGGCCGGCTGGACATCCTCGTCAACAACGCCGGATGGACCACGCTCGTCGACCACCGGGACCTGGACGCGCTCACCGACGAGATCTTCCGGCGAACGTTCGAGGTCAACGTGTTCGGGACGTGGTGGCTGACCAAGGCGGCGATGCCCCACTTGCGCGAGTCCCCCGATCCCAACGTCGTGATGGTGACGTCGGTCGCCGGGCTCCGGCCGCTCGGGTCGTCGATCGCCTACGCGATGTCGAAGGCCGCCTTGAACCACCTCACCGCCCTCCTGGCGAAGGCGTGCAGCCCGGTACGGGTCAACGCCGTCGCCCCCGGACTGGTGGCGACTCCGTGGACCGCGGACTGGACGGCCCAGCACGAGGGGATCAAGGCGATCGCCCCGCTGCATCGGGCCGCGACGCCGGAGGACTGCGCCGAGGCCGTGCTCAGCCTGCTCCGCAACCGCTACACCACCGGCCACATCCTCGTCGTCGACGGCGGCACGAGTCTGGTGCTGTGATGGACGTCAGCGGACTGCTGCTCGAGCTGTACGGTCGCATCCTGCCCTTGGCCCATCACGCCGTAGATGGCCTCGACGTCGACCAGCTCACCGAAGCGCCCGCTCCGGGATCGAACCCGATCGCGTGGCTCGTCTGGCACCTGGCCCGGGTGCAGGATGACCACATCGCCGAACTGCTCGACGTCGAGCAGATCTGGGAGACCGGCGACTGGGCGTCGCGGTTCGGCCTGACGCCCGACGCGAGCAACACCGGCTACGGGCACGGTCCCGACGACGTGGCCACCGTCCGGCCGGACCGACCCGAGGTGCTGCTCGAGTACCTCGCCGCGGTCGACCAGCGGACCAGGACGATGCTCGAAGGGGTGACGCCCGATGATCTCGACCGCGTCGTCGACCGTCGATGGGACCCGCCCGTCACCCTCGGGGTCCGCCTCGTCAGCGTCGCCGACGACTGCGCGCAGCACGCCGGCCAGGCGGCCTACGTCCGCGGGATGCTCGAGCGCCGACGCTGAACGAACCTGACCAGCCCCGCCGCGATCGCCCCCGGGTTCTCGACTGTCATCAGGTGCCCGGCGTCGGGTATGGACAGCCGCTCGGCGTGCGGGCACCACGACTGGAGAACGTCAGTCGAAGCGGCGAAGCGGGGCGCCGAGCGGGTGCCGAGCACGTTGAGGACCGGCTGGTCGATCCTCGCGGCTTCCGTCGCGCCGAACTCCCAGTAGCTGAGCGCGCCCAGCTCGGCCTCGAAGAAGAGGTCCGCATCGCGGACCGCCTCGTCGAAGCCTCCCGGCACGGCGGCGTCGAGGATGCGGCGGTACCCGTCGCCGAACACGTGCCGCATGAACAGAGACCCTCCCCGGACTTCCGGAAAGGGCCTCTGACTGGACTTTCGTCCGATTGGTGGCGGGTGTCAGGATTTGAACCTGCGACCTTCGGGTTAGAGCACTCGGCCAGTATGAGGCGTTCTCCCTAGTAGATAGCCATCCTCGCCTGACCAGCGTGTGTCGTCAAGGGCCCGCTGCTCCCGGATGTTCCCCGCTGTTTACCGATGGCGTGGTACATCGGCGGTACATCGGCGGCAGCTTTCCGCCGGCGGCGAAGATCCCTTTGCATTTCAAATTGGGTCGTTGTGCAGTCTGGCTGCCCGGTTGTCAACTGTTGCTGCTGAACAGTGCGGTGAACCGCCGGAGGTAGAGCGGCCATCCTTGGTCGCCGTCGACGCCGTCAACGATGCCTTCCCATCCGGGGCCGTGGCGGTCGATGTGGCGGTGTTCCAGCTCGACCCGGGTGCGCTCCGGGGATTCGGCGACGAAGCGCACCTCGACCTCGCTGGCGTTGGCCGGGTCCGGCTCGAGCTGCCATTGCGGCCCGATGTCCCAGCTGAACACCACCCGGTCGGGCGGTTCGTAGGCGAGGATCCTGGCCCACCGACACTCGCTTCCGTCGACGGCCCGGTCGTAGATGTGCCCGCCGACCCGGGCGTCGAACACGGTCTCGGCGATCGGGGCCTGTAGCAAGTTGTGCTCCGGCGGCTTGAAGTCACCGAACCGTTCCGTGAAGAACTTGAAGGCCTGTTCGGGCGGTGCCTCGACGACCACTTGCTTGCGGACCACGGCGGGCGCCTGGGTCATGACTGCTCCTTGTCGGTGTCGTGGACGGCCTCCTGGTAGCCGGCCATAGCGCGGCTCCAAAACGTGTCGAGCTGATCGCGCAGCGCACTCACCCCGGCGGGGTTGAGCCGGTAGATCCGGCGAGTCCCGACGGCCTGTTCGGTGACGAGTCCACTGTTCTTCAGCACCTTGAGGTGCTGCGAGACGGCCGGACGGCTCACGGGCAGCTCGTCGGCCAGTTCGCCGACCGCTCTCGGCCGCTCGGCCAGGCGCTCGAGGATCGAGCGTCTGGTGTGGTCGCCGAGCGCCGTCCACACATCGACTGATTCGTTAGCGACCACGAACCGTAAGCTACGACTTACGGCTCGCCGCGTCAATTGCTGGGTTCTCTCCTCACGTTGAGCGGGGATCGCGCCCCAATCTCATCCACTCCGGCTCCTGTTTCATTGCCGACTCAGCCTGGAGCCGCTGCCGGCGTTAGCCCCCGGGCGATGATGTTCTCGACGTCGACGGGGATACAGGGATGCCCGCCGACACCCGGGTTACTACCAGGGGGAATGAGTACCAAATACTCATGACCGACTCAATGGCTTGAGGTTCGATGTGAACACCGGGACAACGCTGTCCCCTTGTTCGTGGAAAGGCGAGGAGATGGGTTCGCAGTGGAGGGTAGGAGTCCGACCGGTGACCGCGGAGAGTGAGGCCGTCTTGCTGACGGGCGACTCGCCGTTACTCGAAATCGAGGACATCGCCGACAACGCGGATCAGTCGCTGCGTTCAAGGCGCGTGGCCGCTGATTCGGACAGCGCAGCCACGAATACCAACGATGCCGTCGAGTGGCTCACTCGTGTTCTGCGGTGTGCGGTTCATGGGCAAAGTGCCCACGATCCTGAATCCTGACAAGCGCGTCCGGACGCGAACCGCCCGTCGTACGAAGGTGTCAGATTGCCCTGATCCAGCGCCGGCCACCGCGACCCGATGCAACGACCGAATGCCCGGAGCGCGACTGTCCGGAGATATCCGCGGGTCAACGGATAAGCCGACCCGCCCTACCTGGTACGCCGGCTTGCGGGTGAGCGGTGGTCCCCCACAAGGGGGTCTGCGGAGCGTCGCCCGTCGTCTGGGCGGTGTCAGGCTCACGGCTCGGAGCGAACTGGACGATCAGCCGGCCGAGGATGCCGCCGGCTTCCAGCCGTGCCTGGGGCTGACCGGCGCGCTCGGCCGGGTAGGTGCCGGCGACGCGCAGCGTGACGGCGCCCGCCTCGACCTGACGTCCGAGGCGGTCGAGCTTGCCTGCGCGACCTGGTACTCCCGCACCCACACACCATGTGCACCGTGTGGTTCCCTCGAGCTGCCCTGGACGGCCGCACGGCGGCGACCGCATCGCCCTCGCGGATCGCCGTAAGCACTAGGCATGCTGGAGGGCGGGCGACGTCGGCGACGGCGTTTACGCCGTCGGGCACAGCCTCGAAGCGTCCGCGATGACGCGTAGCCCCTGAGCCTTGTCCGGCTGCACGACGTCGCCGCTCTTCGCGGTGCACCACGGTCTCCTCGACCCATCACTGGTCGAACGATGACGAGTCACGGCGCGGACTGCCGCCGGCCACGCCAGCCAGTCATTGGTCTGCCGTCAGCTGATCAAGGGGTCGCGTCGACCTCGACGGGCAACGAGGCCCGTTGCCACTCGGGGAAGCCGTCTTCGAGCCGCCGCGCTCGGCGCCCGCGGCGGCGCAGGAGTCGTACGGCGTCGTCGGCGAACACGCAGTACGGACCCCGGCAGTAGGCCACGACCTCGACACCGGCGGGCAGTTGCTTGATGCTGTCGGCGAGGCGGTCGATCGGGATCGAACGGGCGCTGACGATGTGACCGGCGGCGTACTCGGCGGCGGGGCGGACGTCGACCACCACGACGTCACCGGCCGTGATGCGCTCGGCCAGCTCCGCCCGCCCGACCTGCTCCAGCGTGCTGCGATCGCCGAGGTAGTTGCTCGCCAGCTCGTCGAGCTGTTCATGGTGGGCGGCGGCGACGTCCCGCAGGGCCGCCCAGAGCTCACTGACGCGCGCCGAGGCGAGCCGATAGTAGATCCGTGTGCGATCGCGCCTGGTGGTTACTAGACCTGCCGCCGCGAGAGCGCGCAGGTGGAAGGAGGTGTTGGCGACGCTCTGGCCGATCTCGGTTGCCAGCTCCTCCACGTGTCGCTCGCCTTGGGCGAGTACGTCGATGAGCTCGGCGCGCCGACCATTACCCATGGCTTTGGCGACGTCGGCGAACGCGTCGAACATCGCTTCCTTGGCCTGCCTCTTGCCCACGCAACCTCCTCAAACAGTCGCTTGACAACATACCTGGCGCGGCTGCTACATTCAAGAGAGTACTTGAGGAGGAGTGGTGTCCGACATCCAGCTGTTCGTGGACGACGGTCTGGGCCACACGTCGTACCTCGTCGATCTCGGCGACGGGACGGCCGCGATCGTCGATCCACCCCGCTTCCCCACCGACCATCTCCGCGCCGCGCGCAGCCGGTCGCTCGAACCGCGGTGGACGATCGACACCCACTCGCACGCCGACTACGTGACCGGCAGCCCGTCGCTGGCGAAGGACGACGGGCTCACCTTCGTCGCCCCGGCTGCATCGCGCCTGGAGACCCCGCACCTGGCCGTCGCCGACGAACAGCGGATCGACGTTGCGGCGGGGGTCGCGCTGCGCGCGATCGCCACGCCTGGCCACACGCCCGACCACCACGTGTTCCTGCTCGAACGGGACGGGTCACCGGCTGCCCTGTTCACCGGCGGCTCGCTGATGGTGGGCGCCGTCGGGCGAACCGATCTGTGCGGGCCCGACCTCACCGAGCCGCTGGCCCACGAGATGTTCCACTCGCTGCGCCGGCTCGACGACCTGCCCGACGAGCTGCCCGTCTACCCCACCCACGGGGCCGGGTCCTTCTGCTCGGCGCCAGGTGGCTCGGAGCGGGTGTCGACGCTGGGGCGTGAGCGGACCACCAATCGGCTGTTCAGGATCGACGACGAGAACACCTTCGTCGAAGCGCTGCTGGCCGGTTTCGGGTCGTTCCCCACATACTTCTCGCGGCTGCCCGAACTGAACCGGCGCGGCCCGCGCCGGTACCCGGAGCTCCCGCCGCTCGAGCGACTCGCACTCGAGGGTGTCGACCGGCACGTCGACGCGGGGGCAGTGGTGGTCGACGCCCGGCCGATCGCCGAGTTCGGCGCCGGCCATGTCCCGGGCTCGATCTCCAACGCGTTGCGCCCGGTGTTCGCCAGCTGGCTCGGGTGGATGGTCCCGCTCGATCGGCCGGTGATCCTCGTCGCCCGTGCCGATCAGGACCGTCGCGAGCTGGTCCGGCAGTGCCTCGACATCGGGCACGACAACCTCGTCGGCGAGATCGACGGCGGCATCGGTACCTGGTTCGAGGCCGCCCGGGAGTCCAGGACGATCGCACTTGTCGACCCGGACGACCTCGCGCCGGCGTTGATCGACGTCCGCCAGCGGAGCGAGTTCGAGGCCGGCCACGTCCCCGGAGCCATCCACATCGAGCTCGGCCGGCTCGCCACCACCCCGGTGCCTGAGGGCCCGCTCACCGTGATGTGCGGCCATGGCGAGCGGGCGATGACCGGTGCCAGCGTCCTCGCCGCCCGCGGCCACGAGGAGCTCAGCGTGCTCGACGGCGGGCCCGACACCTGGGCCGGCTGGAGCGGAGAACCACTGGTCCCGGGGCGATGAGTACCGCCACGCAGACCGGCGGCCCGGCACTGCTTCGCCTCGGGCTGCGCGCGAACCTCGCCCAGTTCTCGCTGCTCGTCGCCGTCAACGCTCTTGTCGGCGGCATGCTCGGCCAGGAGCGGACCGTTCTGCCCCTGCTCGCCAGAGACGAGTTCGGCCTCGCCGCGTTCACGACGACGCTCACGTACATCGCCGCCTTCGGCATCGTCAAGGCCGGCACCAACTTCTTCGCCGGCACCCTCTCGGACCGCTTCGGACGCAAACCGGTGCTGGTCGCCGGCTGGCTGATCGGATTGCCGGTCCCCCTGCTGTTGATCTGGGCGCCGTCGTGGGGTTGGGTCGTGTTCGCCAACGTCCTGCTCGGCGTCAACCAGGGCCTCACCTGGTCCACCACGGTGATCATGAAGATCGACCTCGTCGGGCCGGCCAAGCGCGGTCTGGCGATGGGGCTCAACGAAGCCGCCGGCTACGGGGCCCTCGCTCTCACCGCGCTCGCCACCGGCTATCTCGCCGAGGAGTACGGGCTGCGGCCCGCACCGTTCCTACTCGGTCTCGCCTACGCCGCGCTCGGGCTCGGCCTCTCCACGCTGTTCGTGCGCGAGACCAGAGACCACGCCCACCTCGAAGCCGCCAGCCACGTCACGAGGGACGGCGACCTGCGCGATCAGCTGACGACACGGGAGATCTTCGTCCTCACCT
>JBKOUV010000184.1:0-13027 GCA_046723555.1 Actinomycetota bacterium
GCCGTGGCCCTCGGCGACCTCGAGGCCCTGCAGGGTGTGGTCAAGTTCCCGGTGCGGATCAAGTGCGCCACCCTGGCATGGAACACGCTCCTCGAGGCGCTCGACCAGCCGGCCGCGTAACCGCGAGCCGATGGAACGCGACGAAGAGGAGCTACGCGCCCACGCCGGCAAGGCGATCCGTGACCTCGGCCACGCCTTCGTCGGCCACGAAGCTCCGCACGAGCTCCTCGGCGAGCTGACCGCGACCGTTGACGCGCTGTCGTCGCGGCTCACCGATCAACCGCCGCGCGCCCACGACCTCGACGCCCACGCCGAGCGGTGGGGCGAAGCGCTGCCGCAAGGTCTCATCCCGCGCGCGTATGGGGATCGTCCCGTTTCGGGGCCGGCCAGCCCATGGGGGCTCGACCTCGACGTCCACCGCCACGGCGACGAGATCGACGCCCGGCTGACGCTGCGGGCAGCTCACGAAGGAGCGCCTGGACGCTCGCACGGCGGCGTCGTCGCGGCCTTGTTCGACGACGTGTTCGGCTTCGTCCTCGGCGTCATCGGGCACCCGGCGTTCACCGGCGGCCTCTCGATCCGCTACGTGCGGGCGACACCGCTGCACCGGCCGCTGTCGTGCCGGGCCCGGGCGACCGGTCGCGAGGGCCGCAAGATCCACGTGACCGGAGAGCTCGTCGACCTCGAGGCCGACGAGATCACGGCCCGGGCGACGGCCCTGTTCATCGCCGTCGACCCGAGCATCCACTTCGTCTCCAGCGCCGAGCGCCCCGCCCCTCCCGACGAGGATTAGCACCCAGGCAGAGCGCTCCCCCATCTGGGCGGGATCCGTCCCAACTGGCGATCTGGGCGGGATTCGTCTCACCTGTCGCGACGATTCCCGCCCAGTTCACCCGCACTCAGCGCTTGAGATCGGTCACCACTCCCCCGCTCGCCCGCACGAGATCGCTCGGCGCGATCGCGAACACGTCGTCCCACGTGCCGGCGGCCGCCCAGACCTCGTCGTACGCCAGCAGGTCGGGGTCGATGAAGACCCGCAGCGGCGTGGCGTGGCCGAACGGTGGCACGCCTCCGATCGGGAACCCGGTGACCTCGCGGACCCGGTCGGCGTCCACCCGGGTGCACTCGGCCCCTCCCGCGGCGGTCGCCAGCCGGCGCTCATCAAGTTGGTTGGCGCCGCTCACGTAGGCCAGGACGACCTCGCCGTCGACGGCGAAGATCAGGCTCTTCACGATCTGCCCGACCTCGACGCCGATGGCCGCGGCGGCCGCGGCGGCGGTCTTCGTGCCCTCGGGGAAACGTCGCGGCGAGATCGACAACCCGAGGTCGGTGGCGGCGTCGATGACGCGGCGGGTGTTGCGGTGCATCACGAGGTCCGGACGGTAGCCGGACCACCCGACGCCAGCACCGCCGCACCGGCGACCGAGCACACGCCGGCGACGAGGTACGGCGTGCGGTAGCCGTCGGCGCGGTCATGCAGCCACCCCAGCAACAGCGGCCCGCCGGCGACACCGAACATCGTGAAGAACTGCGAGCGGCTGAAGATCCGCGGGTAGTCGAGCACCCCGAAGCGCTCGGCGATCAGCAGCGGCTGGAGCATCAGCACATTCCCGACCGTGGCCCCGAACAGCACGATCGCGGCGAACAGCGGCACCGTGCGGTTGGCAAGCCCGATCGCGACGATCGAAACGCCCTGGGTGAGCGCAACGACCGCGGTGAACCCGGCCATCGGGACCCGCGTCACCAGGTGCCCACCCACCAGCCGGGCCACGACGGACATCCCGGCGAGGGCGATCGTCGCCAGGGCCGCGGTGTCGGCATCGGTGCGGTCCTCGACGAGCTTGACGAGTTGCTGGATCGCCCCGACCTGAGCGCCGAGGACGAGCACGTAGCCGACGGTGACGCAAAGGTAGAAGCGGCTCCGCACGGCGTCACCGAATCGCACGCCCGACGCCGCCGGGATCAACGCCCGGTCCCGGACCCGGTCACCGTCGGGAGCCCAGCCGAGCACCGTCGGGTCCGGGCGCACGAGCCAGAGGGCGAGCGGGACGACACCCACGAGCCACACCGCCCCGAGGATCGGCGTCGCGGTTTCGAGCCCCTGGCGGTCGATGAGCCACTTCGCGACCGGTGTGATGGCGATGCCGCCGACGGACAGGCCGGTCGAGGCGATCGACAAGGCGACGGAGCGCCGCCGGTGATACCACCGGGTCACGACCGTCGTCGCCGGGACGAGCCCGGCGGCGGCGAAGCCGGCGGCGAGCACGGCGTAGACGACGTACAGCTGCCACCGGCTGTCGACCCGCCCCAGGAGGGCGAGGGCGACCGCGCCGAGCACCCCTCCGGCGACGATCACGATCCGGACGTCGCGCCGGGCGATGACCCGGGCGATGGCGAGGCCGACAATCCCGCTGACCACGAAGAAGAGCGTGGTCGCGAGCGAGATCGACGCGACCGGCCAGCCCTTCTCCCGGCTGAAGGCGTTGAGGTACACGGCCAAGCCGTAGAAGGCGAGACCGGATGTGACGGCGAGGACGATGAAACAGCCGGTGAGGACTCGCGGGCCGGGGAAGCCCTCCCGCGAGTTCACCCCGCTACGCCGTTGATGGCCGCGGCCAGCTCCCGGTCGGCGTCGGTGACGACCGAGCCCGCGGAATGGGTCGACAGGGCGATGTCGACCTTGTTCCACGAATTCGACCAGTCGGGGTGGTGGCCGTGCTTCTCGGCGAGCAAGGCGACCCGGGTCATGAACGCGAAAGCGGCGGAGAAGTCGGCGAACTCGAACCGTCGGCGCAGCGCACCGCCGCTCTCCTCCCAGCCGGAGAGGTCATCGGCCATCCCCGGAGCGTAGAGCCTCGGGTCCACCCCCGAGGCAGTGGGGGCTGCCCTCGCCGTGGTTGGGGGGATCCCCGATGTACACGCCCGCCACGAACGGCTTGAGTCGGGATGAGCCGAGTGTGACGAACGGAACAGCATCCATGGGATGAGATTCGGGTCGCCAAGACGTTCAAATCGTCTACCGCTCGTAGGTCGTAGAGGAGAGCAGACGTGGCAGCTAGAAGCCAGGAGAGAGTGCTCGCGGGACGTGACGGATGGCTCATCCATTTGACGCTTATTTCCTTGACCTCAGGTGCCATTCAATTCGTACGGTGGCAGTTGACATGACAGACCTTGGGCTCCGGCCAACCCCCCTCCGGCCCGAGGATCTTCCGCCGATCGTCGACCTCGACGACCTGCTGGCGAGAGATCCGGCGGTCACCGGCGCCAAAGCAGCGGCGCTCGCGCGCGCTCGGGCCCGCGGACTGTCGGTGCTGCCCGGGTTCACCGTGACCACAGCCGGGACCCGCGCCCTCAGCGACGGCACCGCGACGCGGGAACACGCCGTCGCCCTCAACGCCGCCTGGCAGACGCTGACCGCCGACGGTCGGCTCCCCGTCGTGGTCCGGTCGTCGTCCACGGTCGAGGACGGCGGCTCGCAGTCGATGGCCGGGATGTTCACCTCGATCCTCGACGTCCGCGGGTGGGAAGCGTTCGTCGCCGCAGTCGACCAGGTCACCGCCTCGGGCGGCGAGGCGCCGATCGCGGTGCTGGTGCAGCCGTTCCTCCAACCGGCATGGGGCGGGGTCCTGTTCGGCGCCGATCCGGTCACCGGCCGCACCGACCGCCTCGTCGTCGCCGCCGTGCCCGGCGGTCCCGATCGGCTGGTCAGCGGGCAGGTCGACGGCATCCAGTTCACCCTCAGCGCGCGCGGGCGCCTCCGGGACGGCGGCGAGAAGGTTCCCGCGGCCCTCCGCGGCCGCCGCGCCCGGCGCCGGCTCGTCCACCTGGCTCGCCGCGCCGCGGCGACCTTCGGCGGACCGCAGGACATCGAGTGGGCCATCGAGGACAACGGCCGGGTTGTGCTGCTGCAGAGCCGGCCGATCACGGCGATCGGGGACGAGGCCCGCGCCGTCGGACCGGTGCTCGGCCCGGGCCCGGTCGCCGAGACGTTCGGCCTGCCCCTCCGCGCCCTCGAGGAGGACCTGTGGGTGTCGCCGGTGCGAGACGGGATCCGGGAAGCCTTGACGTTCACCGGGGCGACCTCCGCCCGGAAGCTTCGTCGGTCACCGGTCGTCGTGACCGTCGGCGGGCGGGTCGCCGCCGACCTCGAGCTGCTCGGGCTCACCGGCCGACGGCGCTCGCTGTGGTCCCGTCTCGATCCCCGGCCACCGGCGCGCCGGCTCAAGGCGGCATGGCGGGTCGGTCGGCTCAAGGTCGCGCTTCCCGCGCTCGCCGACGATCTGATCGGCGACGTCGATGCCGACCTCGCCTCGGTGCCGGCCGTCGAGACCCTCGGGCAGCGCGATCTCGTCCGCCTGCTGCGCCGCTCCCACCAGACGCTCACCGCCCTCCACGGCCACGAGGTGCTCGCCGGGATGTTGCTCGACGAACAGGACGGCGCCGCCGCGACCACCGCCGCGTCGGCTGCCCTGCGCCTGCTCGTCGAGGTTCGTGACGAGGCCGCGGTGATCGATCCCGACGAGCTCGTCGCCCGCCACCCGGTGCTGCTGAGCCTGCTGCCGCCGACGATCGGCGGTGAATCGCGCCTGCCCCCACCACCCGCCTCGCTGCCGGCGACCCCCTCCCCGGCTGGCGGCGAGGCGGAGGTGGGCGACGCATCGGTCCGCGAGTCGCTGCGCTTGCGCGTCCGGTGGGTGCAGGAACTGACCGCCCGCGCCGCCCTCGCCCTCGGGCGCACGCTCGTCGACCGCGGCGTGCTGGCCTCCGCGTCCGACGTCGCCAACCTCCACGTGGACGAACTCGCCAGCCTCGTCACATCAGGCGGGTCACTCGCCCTCGACCTTCGCCGTGCCAGCGAGCCGGGACCGCCGTTGCCGGCGTCGTTCCGCCTCACCGCCGACGGCGTCGTGGTGCCGGTGGGCACCGGCCAGGCGGACGACGGGCGAGGAGCCGGCGGCGGACGGGGAGCCGGTCCCGTCCACATCGGCACCGACGTCCCACCGGCGCCCGGTGACGTGCTCGTCGTGCGCACGCTCGATCCGGCGCTGGCTTCGCTGCTGCCGGGACTCGGCGGGCTCGTTGCCGAAACGGGCAGCGTGCTGTCGCACCTCGCGATCCTGGCTCGGGAGTACGGGGTCCCGACGGTGGTCGCGCTCGCCGGCGCGGTGGATCGTCTGGCTCCCGGATCGTGGGTGGTCGTCGACGGCACCACCGGCGAAGTGTCCCCGCTCGAAGCCGGTGAATGGGGAGGTGCGGCGTGAACGCGAGGCGGGTCGGGCTCGCCGCCCTGCTGGTCGTGATGGCCGCGGCCGGCTGGTACGTGTTCGTCTACCTGTACCGCTGGGAGTGGAACCGGGCGCTCGTGTCCGGGCTGATCTTCCTCGCCGCCGAGATCGCGATGTTCGCCGCCCTCGTCCTCGATCGCCTGGCCAAGCTGGGCCGCCGCGTGGACGACGTCGATCACGCGCGTACCGAAGAGCGCGCGCTGCGCCGGCTCCGTGAAAACGCTCCGGAGCCGGCGAAGCCGTTCGCCTGGCTCGACCGGTCGCAGATGAACGTGTTCGTGCCGGTGCTGCTGGGCGCCGGCGTGGTGATGTCCGGGCTCGCCTGGATCGTCGACCGCGTCGCCCGGCTGACGGCCGTGCCGTCGATGGAGCGGGGTCTCGTCCGCAAGCTCGGCTCGCTCCAGCCGCCGCCCGGCGGTCTCCTCGGTGGAGAACGCCCCGATCCCTTCAAACCGAGATGAAGGCGGCGCTGGCGTTCGTCGTCGTGGCGATCACCCTCGGATTCGGCGTCGACCTCCTCGGCGACCTCACCCAGAGCCGACCCGATCCGGTCCATGCCGACGAGGTGAGTGAGGTCGTCCTGTCGGTCGATCACGATCGTTTCGGCGGCGGACTCGACGCCGCGGCGAACGCCTTGTGGGCGGTCTGCGCGGCCCAGACGAGCTCCCGGATGGCCGCCGACGACCGCCTGCAGTCGCTCGGTCACGGGCGCTATCGCGCGGTCCTCGAACCGGCGATCGGCGACAACGACGAACGTCAGCTGGTGGGGTGCCTCGAGGACCTCACCGTCGAGCGGGTGCTCGGCGACGTCGAATCCGTCCGCACCCTGCCCGCGGCCCGGTACGTAGGGCGCGCCGGCTAGCTGTTCGGTTCTGAGCCTCCGGAGGATCGCTCAGCGATCCCAATTCACCTGAGAACCGCGAGCGCCGCGCTCGCTCTAGCCCGAGGCGAACAGTTCGTCGAGCGAGCCGGGACGCACGGCCGCCCGCTCGTGGTCCCCGGCGTCCTCGGGCTCGCCGGTGAATCCGGCATATCCCTCGGCCTCCATCCGGTCGGCGAGCTCGGGACCCCCGGACTCGACGATGTGTCCACGGACGAGGATGTGGACGCGATCCGGCCGCAGCTCCGCGAGCAGGCGGTTGTAGTGGGTGATCGCCAGCACGCCGAGCCCGGGTCCGTCGGCCGTCGGCTCGGTCTGCGCCTCGATGCGGCGGGCGCACGCCCGCAGGGCGTCGATGTCGAGCCCCGAGTCGAGCTCGTCGAGGATTGCGATGCGGGGACGCAGGACCGCCAGCTGCAGCGTCTCGTTGCGCTTCTTCTCGCCCCCGGAGAGGTCGACGTTGAGCGCGCGGTGGAGCAGCCGCTCCTCGAGCCCGATCTGGCTCGCCTCGCTCGCCAGCAGATCGTCGAGCTCGGCCTCGTCGACGCTGACGCCGCGGGCTGCCAGCGCCTCGCGCAGCATGTCGTCGAGGGCGACCCCAGGCACCTCGATCGGGGACTGCAGCACGAGGAACAGCCCCGCCGCCGCCCGCTCCCATGCCGGCATCGCCAACACGTCGGCGCCGTCGAGGGTGACGCTGCCCTCGATTACCTCGTAGCCCGGGCGGCCCATCACGACAGCCGACAGGGTCGTCTTGCCGGCGCCGTTGGGTCCCATCACGGCATGGACCTCGCCGCTGGCCACCGCGAGATCGATGCCGTGAAGGATCTCCTTGCCGGCGACGGCGGCACGCAGGTTACGGACCTCGAGCGTGGTCATCGGTCTGGACCCTCCTCGGCGATCACCGTGACCATCCCGTCGGTCACCTCGACCGCGTAGACGGGCACGGGCTGGGTGGCCGGCAGCGTGACCGGCTCCCCCGTCTTGAGGTCGAACGTACTGCCGTGCTTCGGGCACTCGAGTTCCCGCTCGTCCGCCCACACCTCGCCCTCGGACAGCGACACGTTGGCGTGACTGCACACGTCACCGATGGCGTAGACCTCGTCGTCGATGCGGACGACGGCGACGGCAACCCCGCCGACGTCGACCCGCCGGACGGTGCCGGGCTCCATCTCGTCGAGAGGGAACGTCGCCGATGCCATGTCGCTCACGCCACCGTCGCCAGGCTGCGGTTGAGGTCGAGCTTCGCCGAGATCCGCCGGCGCAGCGGTTCGGCGAGCGAGCCGACCGGGAGCTGATCGAGGACCTCGTCGAAGAAGCCGAGCACGATCAGCCGGTCGGCGACGCTCGTCGGGATGCCGCGGCTCTCGAGGTAGAAGCGCTGCTCGGCGTCGATCGGCCCGACAGTCGACGCGTGGCTGCACCGGACGTCGTTGGTCTCGATCTCGAGGTTCGGCACGCTCTCCGCCCACGCGCCCTCGCTCAACGTGAGGTTGCGGTTGGTCTGGAACGCCGACGTGCCCCGGGCGTGCGGGCGGATGCGGATCAGACCGGTGTAAACGCTGCGCGCCGAGTCCTGAACGGCTCCCTTGAACAGCAGGTCGCTCGTCGTGTGCGGCGCGTCGTGGTCCTGGATCGTGCGGAAATCGTGCATCTGCTCGCCGCCGGCGAAGTAGAGGGCCACCTGGCGGGTGCGACCACCCGGCCCGGAGACGCGCGCCTCGGTGCGCACGCGGGCGTAGTGGCCACCGAGCGCGACGGTCGCCAGCGTGATCGTCGAGTCGCGGGCGCCGACTGCCTGCTGGTGGGCGATCTGCCAGGCGGCGTCGTCGAGCTCATTGATCCCGAGGTAGTGGACACGGGCCGCCGCGCCGGCCCGCACCTGCACGACGGGGACCGCGAGCGTCCGCTCGCCGTCACCGGAGGTGAACCGCTCGACCACGGTGATCTCGCTGTCGTCGCCGGCGTCGATGACGAGCCGGGGAAACACGGCCACCCCTTCTCCGCGCACCTCGTGGGCGACCAGTACGGGCTCGGGGACGACCGTGCCGGCCGGCACGCGGAGCACCAACGGGCTGACGAAGGCGGCGTTGAGCTCGGCGAAGACGTCCGGGGCGGGGTCTCCGATGACGTCCGGCAGCCCCGTGGGATCGGCCTCGACGAGACCGTCTCCGCCTTCAACCGACGTCGCCGGCGCATGCGGGGCGAACCGCTCGAGGTCGAGCTCCTCGATCCGGCTGTAGCGCCAGATCTCCTCGGCGGTCGTCGGGAATTCCGCCGCCGTGGCGCGCTCGGCGGCCGCGGCGCGCTCGTCCGCCCACGGCTGGGGGAACGTGCGCGCGGCATCGGGGGAGAACGCCGGCATAGGAGAAATTCTACTACCCGCGTAGTGCAAATTCGCCAGGAGGCGAGCTCAACGGCGGCCGAACAGCCGCCGCCAGCCGCGCCGGCGGCTGGCCGCCCGCTCGGCGTCGACCTCCGCCCGCACCCGGTCACCGACCGCGTTCAGGTAGTCCTCCGCCTCGTCGAGCAGGGCCGCGGCCGACCCGTCGGCGACACTCGCCGGCTCGGCGGGCGTCGGCGGCGCCACCAGTGATCCGTGGCTCCAGGCGAGATCGGCCAACCGGCGCTCGTACTTCGGGCAGTTGTCCGGGCAGCGCCAAGGCGCGTCAGGAGCGAGGTCGAGGTCGCACTTGCGCACCGTCTCGCCGTTGGCGTACGTGCGACTCTCGTAGTGCTTGCACTCCTGACGCATCGGCATCGATCGTCAGCGTACGCCCGCAGCTGATTATTTGGCCGCCGCGGTCACCGGCTCGGCTTCGCCGGTGACGGCGGCGTTGCGGCGGTCCGACGGCAGCAACCGGCGCACCGCGATCGCGGTGATGAAGACGATCACCGCCCCGGCCGTGGCGGCCAATCCGAAGCCGTCGACGAACGCGTTCTTCGCTGTCGTGAGCAGCCCGCTGGCCAGCTCCGCGGGCACCGCGCCCTGGTCGATCAGGCCGTGAACGCCGCCGATGCTGGCTTCGATCGTCTCCTGGAACTGGGCCGGGAACTGGGCGGCCACGCCCGAGACCCCCGACGTGTACTGGCTCGTGACCAACGAGCCGAGCACGGCGACACCGAGCGCCCCGCCGAGCTCCCGGGTGGTGTCGTTCATCGCCGAACCGATACCGGCCCGGTCCCGCGGCACGGCGCTCATCAGCTGGGTCGTCATCGGCGCCATCACCATCGCCATGCCGCCACCCAGGAGGATGATCGTGATCAGGAGGTACCAGTACTGGGTCTCGGTCGAGAACGTCGACGTGAGGGCGAGGGCGAGGGCGACGAGCCCCAGACCGGTCGAGGCGACGCGATCGGCACCGAAGCGGACGATGAGTTTGGGCGTCTGCGGAGCGACCGTCATCAGCACCAGCGACACCGGCACGAGACGTACGGCGGCCTCGAGAGGGCTGTAGTCGAGGACGAACTGGAGGTACTGGGTCATCATGTAGAAGGTGCCGAACAGGGCGAAGAAGGTCAGGGTGATGCCACCCGAGGCCACGGCGAAGCGCCGATCCTTGAACAGCTTGAGGTCGAGCATCGGGTGCTTGGTCGTCGACTCCCACAGCACGAACAGACCGAGCGCGGCCACCGCCCCGCCGAACCAGAGCAGGCTCGACGTGCTCAGCCATCCGTGACGGGGGCCCTCGATGATGGCGTAGACGAGGGCGCTCATCCCGACGATCGAGAGCAGCGCACCCAGGGGGTCGAGCGGTGTGGCCGTACGGTCCTTCGACCGCGGCACGAGCACCGCGCCGAACACGAGCGCCAGGGTCACGATCGGAATGTTGACGAGGAAAACCGAACCCCACCAGAAGCGCTCGAGCAGCAGGCCGGAGGCGAGCGGACCGATCGCCGCCCCGGCGCCGGCGATGCCGGCCCAGATCGCGATCGCTCGTGCCCGCTCCCGTGACGGGAACACGTTGGTGAGGATCGACAGGGTCGACGGCATCACGAACGCCGCACCGGCGCCCATGATCGCCCGTGCGGCGATCACCTGGGTGGAGTTGTCGGCGAGCGCACCGAACAGCGAGCCGGACGCGAACACCAGCAACCCGAGCTGCAACGCCCCTTTTCGCCCGAAGCGGTCACCGAGGGCGCCGGCGGAGAACAGCAATCCGGCGAACACCAATCCGTAGGCGTCGACGATCCACTGCAGTTCGGTGTTCGACGCCCCGAGCTGGTCGGGACGGGACATCGTCGGCAGGGCCACGTTGAGCACCGTGTTCCCGACGATGATGATCAGCAGCGAGGTGCACAGCACGGCGAGGGTCTTCCAGCGCCGGCTGTAGACGTGCGGATCAATGCCTTCGAGTTCGGGATCGGCGGTGATCGCTACGGCGGCGTCTCGCTGCTGGGGGGTGTCCACGTTCGTCGTCCCCTTCCGCGTGATGATGTCGGTCTCGTTTCGCTACGCTAGCGTAGTGTCCGTTGGGTCAACCACCTGAGGGGCTGGAACGGCGGTGACTGATGGCACGCCCGCGTAGTCAAGAGGCCAGACGCAAGGTGATCGCCGCGGCGATCGACCTGATCCTCGAGCGTGGCGTCGGCAACCTCAGCATCGAGGAGGTGGCCGCCCGGTCCGGCGTCGCCAAGACCACGATCTACCGGCACTGGCCGGAGCGGGCGTCGCTGATCATCGACACCACGCGGGCGACGTTCGAACAGGTGGGCACGCCGGACACCGGGAGCCTGCGCGGTGATCTCGACGCGTACTTCAGCGGGATGATCCGGTCCGACCTCACCGGGAGGGTCGGCCGGCTGATCCCCTGCCTGATCGACGCCGCCGCTCGCGACCCGGAGATCGACACGCTGCTCGACCGGATCTCGACCGAGCGGCAGCAGCCGCTGCTGACGATCGTGAGCCGGGCCCAGGAGCGGGGCGAGCTACCACCCGACCTCGACCGCGACGTCGTCATCGGCACAGTGCTCGGCCCGCTCGTGTTCCGCAAGGTGCTCCTCCGTCGCCCGGTCGACGCGGCCTACGTGTCCAAGTGCCTCGACGTCGCCCTGGCCGGCCTCGGCGCACGGACGGTCGAACCGGCCACCTGACGCCCGATCCCTCATCTGGGCGGGATTCGTCCCGATCGGTCTTCTGGGCGGGATTCGTCTCACACGTCGCGACAGATCCCGCCCAGATCCGTGGCGGTCAACCCGTCACCCGACGCTGCCCTCCATCTGCAGCTCGATCAGCCGGCTCCACTCGACCGCGTACTCCATCGGCAGGGTGCGGGTGATCGGCTCGATGAAGCCGTTGACGACCATGCTCATCGCCTGCTCCTCGGAGAGGCCGCGGCTCATCAGGTAGAAGAGCTGCTCGTCGGCGACCTTCGACACCGTCGCCTCGTGGCCGATCTGCGCGTCGCGCTCGCCGACCTCCATGTACGGCAGTGTGCGGCTCTCCGAGTCCTCGTCGAGGATCAGCGCGTCGCACTGGACGTGGGACTTGCACCCGTGCGCCCCCTCGTCGACGCGCACCAGCCCGCGGTACGTGGTGATCCCGCTGTCCTTGCTGATCGACTTGGACACGATCTTCGACGTCGTCTCCGGGGCGGCGTGGATCATCTTGGCCCCGGCGTCCTGGTGCTGGCCGGCGCCGGCGTAGGCGACCGAGAGCACCTCGCCCGTGGCCTTGGGGCCGACCATGTACACGCTCGGGTACTTCATCGTGAGCTTGGAGCCGAGGTTGCCGTCGATCCACTCCATGTGCCCCTCGGCCTCGACACGCGCCCGCTTGGTGACGAGGTTGTAGACGTTCGGGCTCCAGTTCTGGATCGTCGTGTAGGTGACCCGGGCGCTCGGCTTGACGACGATCTCGACGACCGCCGAGTGCAGCGAGTCGCTCGTGTACACCGGCGCCGAGCACCCCTCGATGTAGTGGACCTGGGCGCCCTCGTCGGCGATGATCAGCGTGCGCTCGAACTGGCCGGCGTTCTCGGAGTTGATGCGGAAGTACGCCTGCAGCGGCATCTCGACGGAGACGCCCGGCGGGACGTAGATGAACGACCCACCGCTCCAGACCGACGTGTTGAGGGCGGCGAACTTGTTGTCGCCCGGCGGGATCACCGTCCCGAAGTACTTCTTGACGAGGTCGGAGTACTCGCGCAGGGCGGTGTCCATGTCGCAGAACAGGATCCCCTGGCCGGCGAGCTCCTCCCGGTTGCGGTGGAAAACGACTTCACTTTCGTACTGCGCCGTGACCCCGGCGAGGTACTGCCGCTCGGCCTCGGGGATGCCGAGCTTCTCGTACGTGGCCTTCATCTGCTCGGGGAGCTGGTCCCACTCGTTCACCTGAGCGGTGGCCGGCTTCAGGTAGTAGTAGATGTCCTGGAAGTCGATGTCGGGCATGTTCACCGCGAACCACGGCGCCATCGGCTTGCGCTCGAAGGTCCGCAGCGCCCGCAGCCGCATCTGGGTCATCCACCGCGGCTCGCCCTTCCACCACGAGATCTGCTCGACAACACCCCGGCTGATGCCTTTCGCGGGCGTGAAGGCGTACTCGACCTCGTCGCTCCAGCCCAGCTGGTACTTGGTGAGGTCCAGGTCAAACGTGGTCATACGACACTCCCGACGGACAGAGGGCTCGGGTGAATTTGCACTATCGCCATAGTAACAATTCCCCGTGGCGGTGACACGGGGCGGGAGTGCCGTTCGTCGTCGGCTAGAACGGCGCAATGCGCGGGCGCTGGCGCTGGACGGTGGCCGTGGTGGCCTGGGGGGTCCTGCTCGGGACCGTCGCTGGAGTAGTCGCCGACGTCCCGGCGGCGACACCGGCGCTGGCCGTCGACGGGCTCGACACGTCCGCCACGACGACCTACAC
>JBKOUV010000349.1:0-10045 GCA_046723555.1 Actinomycetota bacterium
CCGCTGGTCAGACAAGTACAGCTGACGTTCCAACCGGTCCAGCTCGCCCACCACGATCCCGCCGCCGACCGGATCCAACACCCCGTTGACGACCACTTCACCGTCCAGGGTGGGGGAGGCGTGCAGGTGGGCCCGGTCACGTTGACGTTCCGCCGCGGACTCGGCGGCTTGGGCGTCGGCGCGTTGACACCAGTAGTCGACCACCCGCTTCGCCTGCCCGAACCGCAACTTGGCGCACTCGGTGACCAACGTTTGCTCGTGGTCGGCGAACACGGCGTTGCGCCACGGCTGGTTCGCCCGCCCCAACAACTCGACATGATCCAACGACAGGTCGCCGGCGGCGGTGGCGGCTTCGGTGGCCGGCATCGAGGACAGTTGCCTTGCCCGGCGCAACTCGATCCGGGCGGTTCGGAGCGACGTGTTGGTGTCCCGGGCCAGCCGGGCGGCGGCGGAACGGGACTGGTCGCCGGCCCACACCCGCCGGCGGTCCCACCGGCCGAGCAGCCGGGCGGCGACCACCCCCAACCGGGACCGGTGCCGTTGCAGTTCGATCACCGCCTCGTCGAGCTCGGGGTCGGTGACGGTGTCGGGGTCGAGCGTCAACAAGGCGTCGATGGCCTCATCGAGCTGCTCGACCTCACTGAACATACGTTCAGTCTACCGAACGTGTGTTCCCCTGTCAACACTCGGCGCCATATTTCTTGGCCGCATTGGCCTCTAGCCGGCCGCGTGTCGCACCGGCCGACCGTCTCGTGATACGGACCAGGCAGGCCTGCTAACGACCCGGCGCTCGCCCGCTCTGCGCGCCGGGCCGTCTTGAACATCGCGTACTCCACGTCCGCAACCCAGGGCTCCGAGGGACGTGGGCAAGCACCGGCCGACCGCCCCGTGATAGAGACCACGCAAGCCTGCTGGCGACCCGGCGCTCGCCCGCTCTGCGCGCCAGGCCCACGTCCGCAACCCAGGGCTCCCGGGGCTCCCAGGCACACCGAAGGCCAAGGCGCGGGAACAGCCACCGCCGACCACGTTTGTCCTGCCCACTGGCCGGGTAGCCCGAGTGCGAACTCGCACACGGGATGGGAGCACCGACGGGAGGTCGTGCCCATGCCGCTGGAGTCCGGGTCTCGGCAGCGTTCCGGCGTGGCGACCGCGTCGGCGGCACGGGGCACGATCCTCGCCGTCCACCCGAACAGCGGGCGTAGTCAAGGGTGATTTGCATGCGGCGCGGGGGGCCGGCCGAGTTCGACATCCGCCTGGCCCGCTGCGAGCACGTCCACGCCTCCGATCCAACGGCGCGCCAACAACTGACGCTTCTCGCGCTCGTACTGGAACACCAACGGCAACGGTCGGCCACTCCCCAGGTGTCGACGGCGGTCGAGCGGATCGTCGTGGACGAACCGACTCAGCGATCTCGCGGCCAGTATCCGCTCCTCGATCCCTCCCCGTCCATCGACGCGCTCGCCGCCGAGCTGGAGCTGGCGGTGGACGCCCTCGACAATGAGCAGCTTCCTGCCGCCCTCCGCACCGGTGCCGACGAGGTACGGCGCAAGTCGGCGGACGATCGGGCCGCGCTCCTCGAGGCGTGGCTGGACGCAGCCGATCTCGCCCCGGCGATCGGGTTCTGGTGCGGGGTCGCCTCCGGGCCGGTGTTCGAGCTGGCCGCGGCCGCCGTCCTCCCGCCGCCCGAGGACTGGGCCGGTCGTCGGTGCCCCATCTGCGCCGGCCCACCGCACATCTCGGTGATCGCCGAGGAAACGGGCGAGATCCTCGGCGGCCCTCCCCGCCACCTCGTGTGCGCCCGGTGCGCGGCGTGGTGGTCGTTCCCGCGGGCCACCTGTCCGGTGTGCGGCGAGCAGGATCCCCGCCTCGTCAGCGAGTTCGTCGCCCCCGACAATCGAGCAGTGCGCATCGACGGGTGCGAGGCGTGCCACACGTACGTGAAGTCGTTCGACCTGCGCCCGCGCGCCGCGCGCGACGTCGTCCCGCTCGTGGACGACCTGGCCACGGTCTCCCTGGACCACTGGGTCGAGGCGCAAGGGTTCCGCCGGGTCAGCCCGTGCCCGGTCGGGATGTGACACCCCTTCCGTAAGTTCACCGGTGTGAACGCTCGTCCGCCCCGACGTGGCAGCCTCGCTGTCCGCCTCGAGCTCGGCTTGGCTGCGTTCGCGCCGGCACTCGGTCTCATCGCCTTCCGCACGTGGGACAGCCGGCTCACCTGGCTGTTCGTCGTCCCCGCCGCCGCCGGGGTGGCCGTGCTGGCGTGGGGCGGCGTGCTCGTCGCTCGGGGCAACCCCGAGCCCTTCGCCTTCGGCACGATCGAGGACCAGAGCACCGAGATCCTCGGCCACATCGGCGCCTACCTGCTCCCGGTGCTGGTCAACACCACCAGCTCCACCGAGGACATCGCGATCGTGGCGATCGTCATGGGCTTGATCGTCCTGATCCACGTCACCACCGGACGGGTCCACGTCAATCCGCTGCTGTACCTGCTCGGACGGCGCGTGTACGGGGCGACCGCCGACGACACCGCCTACTTCCTCGTCGCCCGATCCGACGTCAGCGAGTGGACGAGCGCCCAGCCGTGCGTGCAGGTCGGCGCCAACCTGCTCGTCGAGTCGCGCCCGAGGATGAGCCGGGGGTAGCCATGGCCGCGTCCACCGATCGCAGCTATCGCCCAAACCGCACCGATCTCACCGAAGCGATCGAGGTCATCGCGGCCCGCATCGCCGAGCCGGTCAGTCTGGGTGTCGCCCGCATCGACGCCGACGGACGGGTGGTCGGGTCGAAGCTGTTGCTCAGCGACGACGCCGCCGACGCGTTTCGCGAACACTGCCGCGCCGCCCTCCAGGCGATCGAGGCCGGATCACCGCGGTCCTACTCGAGCGGCTCCGAACTGGCCAACGACGAGTTCTTCGTAATCGACGACGCCGAGACGCTCGCCGAGCTCGCCGTCATCGGTGACCTCCGCAGCTCGATCGAGACGATGCCGGTGATCAGGCCGGCCGACCTCGACCACACCATCCAGCTCTACGCGATCGCCGCCGGCAACGACGACCGGGTGCTCTTCGTCCGCCGCACCAATCCGCAGCTCTCGTACCGGGCCGGTCGTTTCCTGGCCATCGGCCGCGAGCGGCTCGCCCGCGTCGGCGATCCGGCGTTCAGCTTCTCGCCCGGGTTCGACTTCGTGATGGGCGCGGACTGGGTTGTCGTGCTCGACCAGCGCGACTTCGAGATGCTGTTCCGGGAAATCGGCGTCGTCGAGCAGAACATCTCCCGATGGATCGAAGCGATCACCGAGCACCTGCCGATGGACGAGTCCGACGTCGATCAGCTGCGCAAGGTCGCCCTGCACGACTCCCGTACCTGGCGAAGGCTGCGGGAGATCGAGCAGCGGGGACACCTCGCCGACGTCACGCTCGAGCAGGTCCGGACCTACGCATCACTCGTCGGGCTCGACCCCGACACCGTGGTTGCCGGCGACCGACTCTCGTTCGACCCGGCCCAGCGGTTCACGTTCCTTCATCTGCTCAACGAGGATCTCTACAAGGGCCAGCTCACCGACGAGCTGTTCGAGGCCCACCGGAAGACCCTCGCCGGAGGGTGATCGAGGCCGTCACGACTCGCACGGGTCGTCGCCATCGACGAGGGCGGTCTCATCGAGCTTGAGCTCCAGCGGGCCGGGCCGCACGTCACGCAGCACGATCCAGCCGTCGTCCGTCGGCTCGATGCACACCGGCGGGTCGGAGCTCCAGAACGCCGACGCCCGCACCCGCACGAGGACGTCGCCGGGAGCCAGGACCTCGAGCGAGACCGTGTCCACGCCGACCTCGTTCAGCTTCGCCGGGCCGTCGATGAGCCCGGTGGCGTCGATCACCCGCCACACCCGCCAGTGCTCGTTCTGCCAGACCAGGCGGAGGTACGGAGGGTTTGCCTCGATCAGCGCGGCCTCCTCGACCCCTGAGTCGTCGAGCGTCGTGTCGGCCAGGGCGACGTAGCCGACCCCCGACTCGCGCAGCCACTCGTGCAGCTGGCGATCGGTCAGATCCCCGTCGTAGAAGAGCGGGTGGAACCGACGGTCGAGCTGGCGTTCCCAGCCGCGGGCGATCGGGACCTCGGTGGCGACGAAGGCCGTCTCCCAGTGGCGTCCGGTTGGCACGATCTCGACGCGGGTGTTCTGAGCGTCGACCGTGGCGAAGAAGTTGAGCAGCGGGCGGTAGTACGCCTCCTCGATCGACGGGTCGTCGCCCGCCCGCAGGATCGCGTCGAGCGCCGGCGACCACTGCCACCAGATCAGGGCAGGAACCAGGACCACGGCGACGACGGCGCCGAGGGGTGCGAGCGTGAGCAGCACGGGCGCGGCGGCGTACATGCCGAGCCGGGTGACGTTGGCACCGAGCGGGGTCGGTACGAGGAAGGCGCCGATCGACGCCAGCCCGTAGAGCACCGCGACATGCCGGACGAGGCGGTATTGGACGGGCACGAGCACGAGCACCGCCACGCACACGACGAGCGTCCAGAGCAGTGCCGTCCACCGGAACGGGAACATCCCGCCCTGCGGATACAGCTTCGAGACGATCAGCACCGGCGCGATCGCAGCCGCCGAGAGGGTGGCGAACGACCGCCGCTCCTGTCCCTCGAGGGTCAACGCCCACGCGGCGAAGATCAGCAGGAGGAAGACGCTCACCACCGGGCTGGCGGCCGCCGTGGCGACCGTCAGCACGGCCGCCAGCACGAGGCGGCGGGACTGTGCCGCGACGATGGCGCCGAGGGCCACGACGAGGCCGAGGGCGAACGGCAGCCGCCCGATGGCGACGTTGGTCATCGTCCCGACGGCGAACCAGAGTGACGCCCACCAGTTCGGATGGCCAACGGCCCGCCGGATCAGGATGTCGACGAGGAGGGCCGACAGCACGGCGCTCGCCACCGCCACGGTCCAGATGCCGACCAGGGCGCCAAGAACCGGGAACAGCACCCCGTAGCCCATCGTGTGATGGCCGCCGAACCAGTAGTTGTTCCAACCGACGAGGCCGTCGCGTTCGACCAGGCCGACGCGGAAGAAGTGCGCCGGCAGGTCGGACCCCCGCCAACGCATCAGGATCGTGACCAGGGCGAGCGCTCCGGCGACCGCCGGGGCGACGATCGTCGACCCGTGGGCGGCCCACCATGCTCGGAGTCGCGTCGTGTCGGACGCCCGCCCGCCGGCCGGCGCCTGGGTGACGAGAGTCCCTGACGCGGCCATGGCAGAAGTCTTCTCTCGCCGGGACGGATTTCAAACGCCGGCGTGTCGTCGGTGCACCCCGGACGGAGGCTCGTCGAGCGCCGTCGCTACTGGTGCGCCGGCGGGCCAACGAGGCGCCGAACCCCACGTTGCGCGGGCAGCTCTGATGCGAGCTTCGCTCAGCCGGGCTCGTCATCCGGCTCGGTCGGCACCTCCGTCGCCTGCTCGATCGCGTCGGCGTCCGGGGCGTCGATCGCACGCGACACCCGGCCGCGGTGCTCACCGGGGAGGACCTCGCGGGACTGTTCGAGGACGTCGGCCTCCGGCGCCTCGGGGTCCCGCAGCATCAGGTCGTCGGGCGTCTCCTCATCCTCGTCCTCGGCGGGCAGTTCGGGTTCCGCTCCCTCGGCGGTCGGCATGCAGTCGCGTGTACCCGCCGGACGGCGGGCGCACACCCCCGATCGGGCCTACGCCGGGTTCGGTTCCATCAACTCGATGCGGTTGCCGAACGGGTCGTCGACGTAGACGCGGTGATATCCCTCCAGCGGTTCGTCATCGGTGATCGCGACGCCGGCGTCGCGGAGCACGTCGATCAGGGCGGCCAGGTCGGTGACCAGCAGGGCCGGGTGCGCCTTCCGGGCCGGGCGGAAGTCTCGGTCGACCCCCAGGTGCACCGTGACCGACCCGTCCTCGAACCAGCATCCGCCGCGCCCCGCGAGGTGGGCGGGCTTCGGGACGTGGTTGATCCCGAGCAGCCCGGCGTAGAACGCCACCGCGAGGTCCTCACGGCCGGCGGGCATGGCGAGCTGAACGTGGTCGATACGGTCGATCGGCATCCCCCACAGCCTGCCCCATCCCGACCTCGATCCGATGTCGAGCGCCGTCTCCACCGTCGATGCGGCCAACGACCTCGTCACCCACCTCACGCACCGCCCGTTCGATGACGACGAGCCACCCCTTGAATGTTGCGATTCGATGACGGTATGGTCTCGCGCTGCTCGTCGCCGAAGCTCAGCGTCGAACCTCGGCCCGAAACCCGGGAGCCGCGATGCACCCAGATCGAAGCGGGCCGCAGCGTCAAGCCCACCGTCGGCGGACCGTCACCCGACTGCTCGCCGGGCTCCTCGCGGTCACCTCGCCCGCGGTCGCCGGTGCGCCGATGGCCTCGGCGCATGTGGCGATCCCCAGCGCGACCACTGCCATCAACCGCCAGTCGCCGGCCGTCGTCCGCGAAGCCACCGAGGCGCTGTGGCGTTATCGGCGCTTCGTGCGCCTGGGAACCGCGGCGAGCCTGGACCGCTACAACCGGGCCCGTAACCAGGCGGCCCGGGCGACCGCCGCGGCGATGAATCTGGCGCCGCGGATGATGGTCGCCCGGTGGGCGGCGGCCGGCCGGCGGCACCAGGTCGCGGTTCTCGCCGCGCTCTCCCAGCTCGGCGCCCAGTACCGCGCGTACACCGCCGACCCGAGGGTCGGCTTCGACTGCTCGGGCCTGACGTACTGGGCCTGGCACCGGGCCGGCGTCACCATTCCCCGATCGAGCGGTGATCAGATCGCCGCCGCCGCACCTCGGCGCCGGACCACGGCGCACGCCGGCGATCTCGTCTACTACCCGGGGCACGTCTCGATGTACCTCGGTGTGGGCTGGGCGATCGTCCACGCCTCCGACCCCCAGGACGACGTGGAGCTGTCCTTCATCAGCCGCCGCGTGCGTTGGGGCGACCCGACCCGCCATCCCTAGCCGGTGACGTGACGAACCCGCCCCCGCCTCGGGACGCGTTGTGGCCACACTGAGCAGATGGGAGACCACGTCCACGACGACGTCGACTGGGCGGCCCACGCGGCCACCCTGGCGGCGTGGGACGAGCTGGAGAAGGGGCGCAACCGGGCGATCGTCGAGTGGCTCGCCGTGGTGTCGGGGCAGTCGGTCGTCGACGTGGGTTCCGGAGCTGGGCGCATGGCGGCCGCCCTCCAGGATGCGGTCGGCGAAGCCGGCACAGTCGTCCTGGTCGACGGCGCCGCCGAACTGCTCGCCATCGCCCGGCGGCTGATCGAGCGTCCCGGCTACCACGTCGTCGCGGTGCACGCCGACCTCGAGCGACAGCCGCTCGCCACGGCGCTCGAGCACCGACCCGTCGACCTGATCCACGCCGGCGCCGTCATCCACCACCTCGACGACGAGCTCGCCGCCCTCCGTGACCTCGCCGCCGTGGTCCGCCCGGGTGGGCGCGTCGCGCTCGGCGAGGGAGGGCTCGGCCACCGCTTCCTGCCGGCCGATTGCGGCATCGGGGAGCCAGGTCTGGAGCAACGCCTCGCTGCCGCCCAGGAGGCCTGGTTCTGGGATCACATCCGGCCCGCCGCCGGGACGGTTCGCACCGGACGGGGATGGAATCAACTGCTGGCCGAGGCGGGACTCGTCGACGTCACCGCGCGCACCTTTCTGCTCGACGTACCACCTCCGCTCGACCAGCGGACGCGGGACGTGGTGCGGGCTTCACTCGCCGGCCAGCTGGCCCGGGTCGCCGACCGACTCAGCGGTGACGACCAGGCCACGCTGGCGGCGCTGCTCGACGACGAGCACCCCCAGGGCGTGATGCGCCGAGCCGATGTGTACGTGCTCGACGCGCGAACGGTCCACGTCGGCACCGTGCCCTGATTGAAACGGCGGCAGCGACGGCGGTCAGCGGCGGCGAAGGATGCTGCGCAGCACGAGCAGGCCGACGACCATCACGATCTGGCCGCCGAGCACGATGCGGTTGACGTCGACGGCCGGTTGCCACCTCACCCGATCGCCCTCGATCACGTACATCCCCGCCGGCTTGGCCGCCAGCCCGAACCCACCGCCGGACCCCGATCCCGTGCCGACACCCTCTGGTCCGGAGCCCTCACCCTGGCCCCCGCCACCCCCACCGCGCACGCTGGCGACCGGGATCACGGTCACCCCGTTGCGCTCGTGCGGCTCCCCGAACAGCTGGGTCACCCGCAACGAGTCTCGAGCCTGCTGCATCAACTGATTGACGTCCATTGGCCATCTCCTCTCCATCCGAGATGAGCCCATTCGATCAGCGCGGAGCGGCACTCGCGCCTCCGCCGAAGTGTGACTGGTGAAACGCGGCTCGCGGGTCCGGTTACGGTGACCGCCGCGGGCCAGATAGCGGACGTGGGGTGAGTTCGATGACGGCACTGCCGAGGATGGGTCGCTCCATGGTGGTGGCGGTGCTGGCCACCGCCACCGTGTTGGCGCTCGTTGGGTGGGTCGAGGCGTCCGGCGGTCGGGACGGCGACGGGTCAGCCGCGGCCGCCGAGCGCTTCGGTCTGCTTCCACCGGGTGCGCAGCTGCCGACGTCGGCGCAATGCGCCTCCCGCGTGCGTCCGACCCCGGAAGTCCGATACGGCAACCAGCGACCGAACCGCTTCGGTGTCGTCCCGAACCAGACGCGGGGCGTCGCCGGCGCCTGGGTCGACGCCGACCCGACGAAAGCGCCGTTCACCGCCCGGGTCGACGGGAACTTCGTGGGCACCACCGACGAGATCATCCAGTGGGCCGCGTGCAAGTGGGGAGTCGACGAGGACTACGTGCGGGCCCAGATCGTGACCGAGTCGTGGTGGGATCAGGTGCGCAGCCTCGGCGACTGGACCACCAACCCGGCGAACTGCGAGCCCCGCTTCCCGCTGGGAACGGACGGGCGTACCGGCCAGTGTCCCGAATCGTTCGGGCTCGGGCAGACCCGCTACCCGTACATGCGCAGCGCGTTTCCGTACGCGTACGACTCGTCGGCCTTCAACCTCGACGTCACGTACGCCATCTGGCGGGCGTGCTTCGAAGGGACCGAGACGTGGCTCAACACCGTCGACCGCGGACGTCAGTACGCGGCGGGCGACATGCTCGGTTGCATGGGCCGCTGGTTCGCCGGCCGGTGGTACACCCAGGCGGCGGTGAACTACATGGACACCGTCCAAGGCCACGTCGACAGCCGCACCTGGGAGTCCGCCGGGTTCCTCGCCTATGACCCGCCGCCCGGGACGACGACCACGTCCACCACCCGCCCGGCGACCACCACCACCACGACGAGTACCACGGTCCCATCGCCGTCGACAACGTCGTCCACCACCACCACCACCACCACCACCACCACGACGGCTCCTCCCGCGGCCGGCACACCGTCCGCGCCCCGCGACCTGTCCGCACGGCGGGGCGATGGCTCGGTGACGCTGGCCTGGAAGGCCCCGACCTCGAATGGCGGCTCGGCGATCGTGGACTACGTCGTGCAGCAATCCGCGAGCGGCGCCGGCGTGTGGACGACCGTGCCCGACGGCGTCGACACCGCGCGTCGATTCACGGTGGACGGGCTGATCAACGGCCGGCGCTACGACTTCCGCGTTGCCGCCGTCAACGCCGCGGGGAGCGGCCCGTGGTCGCAGGTGGCATCCGCGACGCCGGGGACCAAGCGGTAGTCCCGGCCCACGGCGTCAGAGCTTGTAGCCGATCGTTCGCAGGAGCGCCTTGCGTTCGGCGATGTCGTCGTCGGTCTCGACGCCGAGCGGCGTGCCTCCGTCGATCACTCCAAGGATGCCGCGGCCGGCGTCGGTCTCGGCGACGACGACCGTCACCGGGTTGGCGGTCGCGCAGTAGATGCGGCACAGCTCCGGGACCTGCTTGAGCTGGTTGAGCACGTTGACGGGGTACCCCTCGCGGAGAAAGACGACGAGGCTGTGGCCCGCGCCGATGGCGAGCGCGTTGCGCACCGCCAGCTCCACGAGCTCGTCGTCGTTCCCGCTCCGGCGGACCAACCGCGGACCGGACGACTCGCAGAAGGCGATCCCGAA
>JBKOUV010000103.1:0-20339 GCA_046723555.1 Actinomycetota bacterium
CGGTGGGACAGGACGCGACACGGGCGTCGCCTGCGAGAACATCACTTCCATCCCGTAGTCGAACAGAAGCGACGCGCTCAGATCCCTGCTGCGCTGCCGACCCGTGTTCGCGGGTCGGCAGCGCACGCGTAGAGGCCGGGGCGCTCCTGCACGATCGCGTGGGCGTGCCCGAAGCCGGAGTCGAATGGGGGAGCGACATCGACCGGGTGCCCCCGCTCCATCAACCCGGTGCGCCAACCGGTCGGGGCGTGCCCTTCGACCATCACCGTCGGAGGGATTCCGCTCGTCCACGTGTCGAAGCCGCTCGAGGGCCCGCGCAGGGCCCACCGTCCGGTGCTGACGGCCTCGGCCGGGCGGGCGCCGTGGCGGAAGATGCGGGCGGCGACCTGGAGGAGGATCTGGGGCTGGGCGTCACCGCCCATCGTGCCGAAGACAGCCGCCAGCTCACCGTTCCGCGTCGCCAGCGCCGGGCACAGCGTGTGGGGCGGGCGGCGCCGGGGCCCGTACTCGGCGGGATGGCCGGCCCGCAGGTTGAAGCCGACACCCCGGTTGTGCAGGTTGATCCCGGTCGTCGGCTCGACGATCCAGGCGCCGAACCCGGCGGCGTTGGACTGGATCAGGCTCACCGCCATCCCATCGACCTCGGCGGTGCAGAGGTAGGTCGTGTCGCCGGCCACGGCGGAGGTGGGGCGCAGGCTGGCGCGTGCGGAGTCGATCATCGCGACCCGGCCGTCGAGCTCGGCGAGCAGCGCCGATCCGTCGGCGCCCTCGTGGAGCAGTTCGGGCCGGTCGTGGGACGCGGCGGTGGCCGCCTCGATCAGGACGTGGGCCCACATCGGATCATCCGGGTCGTCCGGCAGGCCGGCCGCCTCGGCCAGCCGGGCCATTCCCAGCGTGAGGTATCCCTGCGAGTTCGGGCCGATCGTCGCCACGTCGACTCCGAACGCGCTGGCCGTCAGTGGCTCGACCCACTCGGCCTGCACGGTGGCGAGGTCGTCTTCGGTGAACAGGTCACCACCGAGGGCCAGCAGCCCCTCGCCGAACGCGCCGCCGTAGAACGCTTCGCGCCCGCCGGCGACGATCGCCTGCATCGTCAACGCGACACCCGGACGCCGGACCCGGGCGCCCACGACCGTCGCCTGCTCGGCGAGCTCGTGGAGCTGCTCCCGACCGGCCTCGTCGAGCAGCGACAGCGAGCCGACGAGGAGGGGGCTGGCCGGGAACCCGGACGCGGCGAGCCGGATGGCCGGGGCGAAGATCGTGGCGAGGTCGAGGCGGCCGAAACGGTCATGGAGGGCCGTCCAGCCGTCGACGCATCCGGGCACCGTGACGATGCGGATGTCGTGGCGAAGGGGGATCTCGGACAGGTGGGCGGCGCGCAGTGACTCCGGGTCAGCACCGCTGCCGGCGCGACCGCTCGAGTTGAGCCCCACGATCTGACCGTTGGCGGTGCGCACGAGGGCGAGCAGGTCGCCGCCCATCCCGCACAGGTGGGGGGCCGTCACTGCGAGCACGGCGTTGGCGGCGATCGCGGCATCGACGGCGTTGCCGCCGAGCGTGAACGTCGACATCGCCGCCTGGGTGGCCAGCTGGTCGGCGGTCGCGGCGACAGCGCGCGTCGCCCGGACAGAGAAGCACGGCACGTTCACCGTCATCGCCCCGACCATAGGTGAGATGGTGTTGTCGTCAAGTGCGAGCGAGTGAGTGCCAGCGAGCGAGCGGCGCCAAGCTGGTCGGATATGACGGTGCGTGCCGCGATCGGCCGCCGCGGGCCGGCGGTCATCACGATGGCGATCGGGGCGTTTGTGATGCTCGGCGGGTCGCTGATGGCGTGGGTCCGCACCGGTGGGACCCGGCGCAACAGCTATGACCTGCTGTCGCTGATCGACCGGCTGGGCTTCGCTCCCGACGGACCGGCCGAGATCGCCCTGCGGTGGTGGCCGCTCGTGCCGCTGGTCGCCGTTGTCGCCGTCGTCGCCGCCTGGTGGGGCTGGCCGCGGATCGGTGGCGCGTGCGGGCTGGCCGCCGCCGCCTACGGGGGAGGAATGGGCTTCGCCGTCAACTCGGCGCGCTCGGATCTCGTGCGCATCGAACCCGGCATCGTCATCACGATCGCCGGGGCCGTGATCCTCGCCGGCGGCTCGCTCGCGGCGTTCGTTGCCGGGTGGCGGGCGGCGGACTCAGTTCCATTGGCCCCGACCGCTGAGCACGTCCCGCAGCACGCCGGGGCGATCGGTCATGATCCCGTCGACCCCGAGGTCGAGTAGTCGAGTCATCTCGGCCGGGTCGTCGATCGTCCACACGTGAACGGCGATGCCGCGACGGTGAGCGCGCTCGACGAACCGCTCGTCGACGACGGTGATCCGGCCGCGGCGTACCGGGACCTGGGCGGCCAGCGGACCGGGCAGCGTCCAGCCGAGGAAGCGGATCGCGGTGAGCTCGGCCGGTCCCGCGGCCGAGCACAGGCCGGGGCCGAGTCGCCGGCGGAGGCGGAGCAGCCGGAGGTCGCTGAACGCACCGACGCACACCCGGTCGAGGAGGTTGGCCCGGTGGAGCAGCGCGGCCAGCGGATCGACGCCCCGATCGGACTTGCAGTCGAGGTTCCACCGCACGTCCGGCCACGCGTGGAGCAGCTCGTCGAGCCGGGGGATCGGTTGACGTCCGTCGACGCGCGCGGTGGCGACCTCACTCCACGGCAGCTCGGAGATCCGCCCCGGCCGCGCGCACGTGCGGGTGAGGTCGTCGTCGTGGAACGCCACCGCGACCCCGTCGGCGGTGACCTGAACGTCCGTTTCGAGATATCGGAAGCCGAGCTCGACGGCGCGCTCGAAGGCGGGGTGGGTGTTCTCGGGCGCCTCACTGGCCCCGCCCCGGTGGGCGAACGCGATCGGCCCCGGCCAGTCGAGGAACGGGTGGCGTTGGGACCGTCGAGCGCGTAAGGGCCTCGGCACGGCCCGCAGTATGGTCGTTCCATGAGTGAGCACGAGGTGCGTGCGCTCCCGCTGGCGGGGGAGCGGTTCAGGGGTACCGAGTCCACCGTTGTCACGTCGCCCTACGACGGCCACGAGATCGGCCGCGTGCCGACGTGCGGCGCCGCCGATGTCGATCGCGCCGTGGCCGTGGCGAAGGACGCGCTCGCCGGCGGGCCGCTGTCGCGCTGGAAGCGGGCGGAGGTGCTCGACAACGCCGCCCGTCTGCTGGCCGAGCGCCGCGATGAGTTCGCCGCGATCATCGCCGAGGAGGCCGCCAAGCCGATCAAGACCGCCCGGGTCGAGGCGGAACGGGCGGTCGGGACGTTCCAGTTCGCCGCCGCCGAAGCTCGCACGCTGGCCGGCGAGATGGTTGCCCTCGACGCGATCGCCAGCGGCGAGGGCAAGCTCGGGTTCGCATTGCGGGTGCCGATCGGCGTCGTCGGCGCGATCTCCCCGTTCAACTTCCCGTTGAACCTGGTCGCCCACAAGCTCGCCCCGGCGATCGCCGCCGGTTGCCCGGTCGTGCTCAAGCCGGCGAGTCAGACCCCGTTCAGCGGGATCCGGCTGGCCGAGCTGCTGATCGACGACTGCGGGCTGCCGCCCGAGTGGTTGCACGTCGTGACCGGCGGGGGCTCGACCGTCGGCAACGCGATCGTCGATCACGACGACATCGCGCTGATCACGTTCACCGGGTCGCCACCGGTGGGCTGGGGGATCAGAGCGCGAGCGCCGCGCAAGAAGGTCGGCCTCGAGCTGGGCAACAACGCCCCGGTGATCATCGAGGCGGACAGCGACTGGCAGGCGGCGGTCGGCAAGATCAGGGTCGCCGGCTTCTCCCACGCCGGGCAGAGCTGCATCTCGACCCAGAGGATCTTCGTCCACAACGAGATCGCCGACGAGTTCGTCGCCGCGCTGGTCAAGGAGGTATCGGCACTCGTCGTCGGAGACCCGATGGACGAGCAGACCGATGTCTCGGCGCTGATCTCCCCGGGCGAGCGGGACCGCGTCAAGGAGTGGGTCGACGAGGCGATCGCCGGCGGCGCCACCGTCGCCTACGGCGGCGAAGTCGACGACGACGGGATGATGGTGCCCACCGTCCTGACCGGCGTGAGCCCCGACATGAAGGTCTGCTCCGAGGAGGTGTTCGGCCCCGTCGTCGCAGTTGCCACGTACGGCGACCTCGACGAGGCGCTGCGCCTCGCCAACGACACCCGGTACGGGCTGCAAGCAGCGATCTTCACCCACAACGTCGCCGACGCGATGAAGGCCTGGCGGGTGCTCGACTTCGGCGGCGTGCTCGTCAACGAGGTGCCGACGTGGCGGGCCGACCAGCAGCCGTACGGGGGTATTCGCGACAGCGGGAACACGCGTGAGGGCCCGGCCTACTCGGTCCGCGAGATGACCGAACTGCGCATGGTGGTGCTCAGCCCGTGATGCGTTGGGGGGTGCTCGGGGCCACCTCCCGGATCCATCGTCAGCGGCTCCGTCCGGCGATCGACCTCGCCGGGCAGCGGATCGTGGCGGAGGGGTCGAGCCGGGGGGAGGACCTGTCGGCGTACGACGACGTGCTCGACGACGAGAGCGTGGAGGCGGTGTACATCCCGCTGCCCAACTCGCTCCACGTCGAGTGGGTGACCAAGGCGCTGCAGGCCGGCAAGCACGTGCTGTGCGAGAAGCCGCTGGCGATGTCGGGCGACGACGCCGAGAAGCTGCACGCCACGGCGCGCGCGGCGGGGCGGCACCTGTCCGAGGCGTACGTATGGCCGCACCACCCGCGTTCGCAACGCCTGCTCGAGCTCGTCGCCACCGGCGCCTTCGGATCGCTGCAGTCGCACCACGCCACGTTCTCGTTCGTCGTCGACGACGGCGACCACCGGCTCGACGAGCGGGGCGGCGGGGCGCTGCTCGACGTCGGGATCTACTGCCTCGGTCCGGCCCTGCTGATGATCGGGAAGGACCCGGGACCGGTCGCGGCTACGGCGACGCGGAACGACGAGGGCGTCGACGTGTCGATGACCGGCTGGGTGGAGTTGGTGCCCGGTGCTGTGGGCACGTTCGCCGTGTCGTTCGATGCCCCGTCCCGGCGGCACCAGGAGCTGGTCGGCTCCGACGCCCTGACGGTGATCGACAGCCTGCTGCCCGGCCCGGAGCGGCCGGACACGCTGTTGATCCAGCGCCGCGACGGCACCCGGGAGCAGGTCGACCACGCCGGGGCCAACCCCTACGAGCGGATGGTGACGGCCTTCGGCGCCGAGGTCGCCGGCGACGCCGAGCCCCGCTGGGCCGCCACCGACTCGATCCGCCTGGCCCGCCTGTGCGACCGCCTCCACGCGGCCTCCAAGAGCCCCTCGCGCTCGGCCCCGCGCCCGCGGGCACGCCGGACGTGACAGTTCTGACGAGCTCTGGGATCGCTCAGCGATCCCAAGCTTCGTCAGAATCGAGTTTCAGATCGAGCGGCCGGCGGCCGCCCAGTACTCGTCCTTGAGGTGGCGCTTGTAGAGCTTGCCGGTGGGGTGGCGGGGGAGGTCGGGGCGGAAATCGATCGAGCGGGGGCACTTCACGTCGGCGAGGTGCTGGCGGCAGAACGCGATGAGCTCCCGCTCGAGCGCCGCCGCCTCGTCGGTGTCGGCCGGCATCTCGAGCGGCTGGACCACCGCCTTGACCTCCTCCCCGAACTCGTCGTTGGGAACGCCGAACACGGCGACGTCGACGACCTTCGGGTGGGTCACGAGCAGGTTCTCCGCCTCCTGCGGGTAGATGTTCACGCCACCGGAAATGATCATGTAGGCCTTGCGGTCGGTGAGGTAGAGGAACCCGTCGTAGCCGACGTAGCCGACGTCGCCGAGCGTGCTCCAGCCCTTGGGATGCCGTGAGCCGGCGGTCTTGGCCGGATCGTTGTGGTACTCGAACTCGATCCCGCTCTCGAAGAAGATCGTGCCGCTCTCGCCGGTGGGCACCTCCTCGCCGTCCTCGCCGACGATGTGCACCGTGCAACCGATCGGCAGGCCGACGGTGCCGGGGTGGGCGAGCCACTGCTCACTGTTGCAGTAGACGAACCCGTTGCCCTCGGTGCCGGCGTAGTACTCGTGGATCACCGGTCCGAACCACTCGATGATCTGCTGCTTCACCGGTACCGGGCACGGCGCGGCGGCGTGGATCACGCACCGCAGCGAGGAGAGGTCGTGGCGGTCCCGGACATCGACCGGCAGCTTGAGCAGGCGCACGAACATCGTCGGCACGACCTGGGTGTGGGTGACCTGGTGGCGCTCGACGAGCGCGAGGAACTGCTCGGCGTCGAAGTGCTCCATCACCACGACGGTCGCCCCGAGCGAGTGCGACGCCATCGAGAAGCGCAGCGGAGCGGCGTGGTAGAGCGGGGCGGGCGAGAGGTACACGGAGTCGGGAGTCACGCCGAAGAGGAACTGCAGTGCGAGCGTGACCGCAGCCGGTGCCGTCTCCAGCGGCTCGGGGACGAACGGCTTCTCGACGCCCTTGGGCAGCCCGGTGGTGCCGGACGAATAGAGCATGTCCGTTCCCGCGATCCGCTCGTCGAGCGGCGCCGGACTCGCCGCGGCGACGGCGTCCTCGTAGGAGTCGTACCCGTTGACCGTCCCGTCGAGCATCAGCCGCAGCGTCACGCGTGGGGTGCGGGCGACGACCTCAGTCGCCGGCGCGGCGAGGTACGCCGAAGTGATGAACACGGTCGCCCCGCAGTCGTCGAGGATGTAGGCGAGCTCGTGGCTGGTCAGCCGCGACGACGCCGCGGTGTAGACCGCACCGGCGTAGTGGCAGCCCCATGCCACCTCCAGGTAGCGGGGGTGGTTCTCCATGCAGATGGCGACGTGATCGCCGGGTTGGATACCGGCGTCGCGGAGGACTCGGGACAGCCGGTTCGCCGCGGCGTCGAGCTCGGCAAAGGTCTGCGTCGCTCCGGTCGTGGCCATCACCACGGCCGGCTTGTCGGGTTGCGAGTCGACGTAGGCGCCCGGGTACATGGTCGGGGACGGTATCCGCAGTTACCTTCGATGCATGGATCCTGGCGCCGACGCATGGGGCCGGATCTCCCGGTTCGGCGAGCTCGTCGTCGGCGACCCGGAGACCATCCCCCTGGACCGGGCCGCCCTCGCGTTGGCGTCGGTGCTCAGGGCCTACACGGACGTCGACGGCGCGCTCGCCGGCCTCGACGAGCTCGCTGCCGGCTGTCCCGAGCCGACGTTCGACGGCCTACGGCGGTTCCTCTTCGACGAGGTCGGGTTCCGCGGCGACCGCGAGCACTACGACGAGCCCCGCAACTCGTTCCTGGATCTCGTCCTCGTCCGGCGGACCGGGCTGCCGATCCTGCTCGCCACCGTCGTCATCGAGGTCGGCCGGCGCGCCGGCGTGCCCGTGGTCGGCATCGGCATGCCGATGCACTTCCTCGTCCGCGCGGCGGACGCGGTCGACCGCTTCGCCGACCCGTTCACCGGCGACGCCCTCGACCACGCCGCCGTTCAGCGGCTGTTCGAGACGATGGCGGAAGGACGCCTTCGCTGGGACGAGCGCTACCTCGATCCGATCGCGCCCCGCGCCATCGTTTCCCGGATGCTGGCGAACCTCTTCGCCAGCTATCGCCGGCGGCGGGATCTCGTCCGGCTCGCCCTGGTGGCGAGGATGCGAGCGGCGATCCCCGAGCTGGCTGCGGAAGCTGCGGCCGCAGCCCGGCTGGGGGCTGTCTTCAACTAGCCGGTACCGTGCACATGATGACGGTGACTCAATCCACGGCGACCACCGACGAGCAGCGGGTGATCGACCTGGTCGAAGAGCTGATCGAGTCGTTCCCCCCGAAGCAGACCGACCCGCGGACCTTCCTCGGCGAGCAGTTCGACCGCGGCCTGGCCTGGGTTCACTTCCCCGAAGGCTGCGGCGGGCTCGAGCTCTCGCCGAAGCTGCAGAAGACGATCAACGAGCGGATCTCCGCCGCCGGCGGCCCGAACGCGGCGTACCGCAACCCGATCGGCTACGGGATGTGCGGGCCGACGGTCGTCGTGTGGGGGACGGACGCCCAGAAGCAGCGGTACCTGCGGCCGTTGTTCACGGGCGAGGAGATCTGGTGCCAGCTGTTCTCCGAGCCGGGAGCCGGTTCCGACTTCGCCGGGCTGTCTGCACGCGCCGTGCGTGACGGCGACGAGTGGGTCGTCAACGGCCAGAAGGTGTGGACGACACTGGCCCACATCTCGAAGTGGGGCCTGCTCGTCGTGCGCACCGATCCCGAGGCGGTGAAGCACGCCGGCCTGACCGCGTTCGTCGTCGACATGAAGGGCCCCGGGGTCGAGGTCAAGCCGCTCCGCCAGATCACCGGCGAAGCCGAGTTCAACGAGGTGTTCTTCACCGATACCCGGATCCCGGACCACGAGCGGCTCGGCCAGCCCGGCGACGGCTGGCGGGTGTCGCTGACGACGTTGATGAACGAGCGGGTGTCGATCGGGGGCACGATCCCGCCGAAGGGGTCCGGTTCGATCGCTGCCCTGGTCGACGTCTGGAAGCGCCTGCCCGCCGACCGCAAGGACGCCGCGACCCTCGACCAGGTGATGAAGTTGTGGACCCGCGCGGAGGTGCTGCGGCTGACCAACATCCGGGCCAACGCCGCCCGCAAGCTGGGCGACCCGGGCCCAGAGGGTTCGATCGGCAAGGCGGCGTCGGCGGAGCTGAACAAGGACATCTATGACAAGGTCGTCGACCTGCTCGGCGCCGACGGGATGCTCTACGGGAGCTACGAGATGGTGCGGCCGGAGGTGGCGATGGGCTCGGACACGCTGCAGAAGGCGTTCCTGCGCAGCCGGGCGAACTCGATCGAGGGCGGCACCACCGAGGTGATGAGGAACATCCTCGGCGAGCGCGTGCTCGGCCTCCCGGGCGACGTCCGCGTCGACCGCGACGTCCCCTGGAGCCAGGTGCCGCGCAATTAGTCGGTCTGTGTCACCGCATACGTCGTCGAACGCGGATCCGGTGACACAGAAGCTGATGGGCCGCCCAGAGCGGCGAGGACGTCGCTCGCACTGAGCCTGCGATCGTCCATGCGAGGGCGATCGAGCACCGAACCCCCGAGCATCGTGGTCGCCGCCACCTCGATCGACAGCTGCAGCTCGCGCAAGTTGCGCGGCGGCGGGAAGTACTCGTCCTCGTCGATCACCCGCACGAGCTCGACGCCCTCGGCCGGGGCGAGGCGGGCGATCACCTCGTCGACGAGCTCGTTCGGCGCCGAGGCGCCCGCGGTCACGCCGACGACCTGCGCCTCAGCGAGGAGGTCGGCGGGGATCTCGTCGGCCGAGTTCACGCGAGCCACTTGCGCCGACCCGACCTCGCGGGCGAGCTTCTCCAGGGCCAGTGTGTTCGACGAGTTCGCCGATCCGATCACGATCACCGCGTCGCAGCGATCGGCGAGCTCCATCAGCGCCGACTGGCGGTTCGTCGTGGCGAAGCACAGGTCGCTGCGGCCGGGCGTCCACACGTCGGGGAAGCGCTCGCGGACGGCGACCGCGACGTCGCCCCAGTCGCGGTGCGACAGTGTGGTCTGGGCGAGCAGGGCGACCGGCTGCTCGAACTCGGGGAGCGCGTCGACGTCGGCGACGGACTCGACGCGGCTGATCGCCGTCGGGGCCACCGCCATCGTGCCGACGGCCTCCTCGTGGCCCTCGTGACCGACGTAGACGATGCGATAGCCCTTGCCGGCGCGCACCCGCACCTCGTGGTGGACCTTGGTGACGAGCGGGCACACCGAGTCGACGACGTAGCTGCCGCGGGCCCGGGCCGCGGCCACGACCTCGGGGGCCGATCCGTGGGCCGACAGCATGATCGGGCGACCGGCGGGCACTTCGCCGATGTCGTCGACGAACACCACGCCTTGGCGTTCGAAGCGGTGGACGATCACCTTGTTGTGGACGATCTCGTGGTAGCAGTACACGGGCGGGTCGAAGGTGCGGACCATCCACGCCAGCGCCTTGATCGCCATCTCCACTCCGGCGCAGAAGCCGCGTGGCTCGGCCAGAAGCACCCGTTCCACACCCATCCGAGGCCAGGCTACCGACCCGAGCCCACCGGTAGCCTGGGAGCCCCATGACGGCCCCCCTCGTCGTATCCGTCGCGCCCGGCTCACCGGCGGCCGCCGCCGGCCTCCAGGCCGGTGACACGGTCCACCGGGTCAATGGCCGCGTCCCGCGTGACGTGATCGAGTGGCGGCTCTGGACGGACGAGGCGGCGCTCACCCTCGACGTCGACCGCAGCGGCCTGGCGTTCGAGCTCGACGTGCCCAAGTCCGCCGGCCAACCCCTCGGCGCCGAGGTGTCGAGCGCGGTGTTCGACCGCGTGCGCACGTGCGACAACCACTGCGAGTTCTGCTTCATCTACCAGCTGCCGAAGGGACTGCGGCGGAGCCTCTACCTGAAGGACGACGACTACCGCCTTAGCTTCCTGTACGGGAACTTCACGACCCTGACCCGTTTCACCGAGGCCGACCTCGAGCGGGTGGTCACCGAGCGCCTCTCGCCGCTGAACGTGAGCATCCACGCCACCGATCCGGAGCTGCGGGCGCGGATGCTGCGCAACCCGCGGGGCGCGACGAGCCTGCGGTGGCTGCGGGCCCTGCTCGACCATGGGATCGAGGTGCGGGGACAGATCGTCGTGTGCCCGGGCGTGAACGACGGCGCCGCCCTCGACGACACGCTCACCGGGATCCTCGACGAGTACCCCGAGCTGGCCCACGTCGCGGTCGTCCCGCTGGGGGTCTCGCGGTTCAACCCGGAGACGACGATGCGTCCGCACACGACGGCGGAGGCGGCGGCGGTCGTGGACACCGTCGAGGACTGGCAGTCGGTCTACGCCGCCGCGCTCGGCCGCCCGCTCGTCCACGCCGCCGACGAGTACTACCTCATGGCGGGGCAGCCCTTCCCGCCCGCCGAGCGCTACGGGGACTTCCCGATGCACGAGGACGGGATCGGCATGGCGCGCACGTTCGAGCTCGAGTTCGTCGGCGCGGCGGCCGGTCCGACCGGGACGCGGCGCGGCTTCTTCGCCGCCGTCGACGCGCGCCCGCCCAACCCCGCCGCGTACACCGGACTGCGGGCGGCTCATGGTCACCCCGCTCCGGTCGCGATGGGGCCGCGGCGCGACGCGCCGATCGGCATCCTCAGCGGCGAGCTCGGCGCCCGGGTGGTCGCCCCGCTCGTCCTCAGCATCGGGCGCGACGACGTGCGCGTCATCCCCGTGCGCAACGAGTACTTCGGCGGCAACACCGGTGTCACCGGTCTGATGGTGGGAGCCGACGTGCACCGGGTCCTTGCCGCCGAACCGGACGGGCACCGGTACCTGCTGCCCGACGTGTGCCTGTCCGACGACGCGGTGTTCCTCGACGGCACCACCGTCGCCGACCTGCCCCGGGCGGTCGAAGTGGTCGCGACCGACGGCCGGGCACTGCGTCGAGCGCTGGGGGCGTGATGGCCGCCGGACAGCTTCCCGTCGTCGCCATCGTCGGTCGCCCCAACGTCGGCAAGAGCACCCTGTTCAACCGCATCATCGGCGCCCAGGCCGCGATCGTCGAGAACCGCCCGGGCGTGACCCGCGACCGGAAGGAGCTCGAGGCCGAGTGGCTCGGCGTGCCGTTCCGGGTGATCGACACCGGCGGCTGGCTGCCGCGGGGGAGCGACCTCGAGGCCAAGGTCAGCAAGCAGGTGGAGGCGGCCGTACGTCACGCCGACGTGGTGCTGTTCGTCGTCGACGGGTCCGTCGGGGTCACCGACGAGGACGAGGCGATCGCCGACTGGCTGCGGCGCGGCGTCCACGAGGTCGTCGTCGTCGCCAACAAGGCGGACAACGACCGCCGCGAGGACGAGCGGTGGGAGTTCCTCTCCCTCGGCCTCGGTGAGCCGTATCCGGTCAGTGCCCTGCACGGCCGGCGGGCCGGCGATCTGCTCGACGTCGTCGTCGACCGTCTGCCCGACACCGACGGCGACGCCGAGGACGCCGGACCGGACGAGATGACCGCGGTCGACCAACACGAGCCGTGGACGCCCGAGGCGCCCCGGCCGCCACGGGTGGCGATCGTCGGGCGGCCCAACGTCGGCAAGAGCACGCTGTTCAACCGCCTCGTCGGTGAGGACCGCTCGGTCGTCCACGACGTGCCCGGGACCACGCGGGACTCGATCGACACCCTCGTCGAGACCGACGACGGCCCGATCGTGTTCGTCGACACGGCGGGGATGCGCCGGCGGTCCCGCATCGACGACTCGGCCGAGTACTACTCGCTGGTGCGGGCGCTGCGGGCGATCGACGACGCCGACATCGCCCTGCTCGTCGTCGACGCGACGGAAGGGGTGACTGGTCAGGACCAGCGGTTGGCCGAGCGCATCGAAGCGTCGGGCTGTCCAATCGTCGTGCTGTTCAACAAGTGGGACGTCATCACCGGTCCCGACGAACGGGCCGCCCTGCTCGCCGAGCTCGGCCGGCGCCTCGCCTTCCTCGGCGACGCCCCCGTACTGACGGTCTCGGCGTTGAGCGGCAAGGGAGTGCACCGGCTGCGGCCGGTGCTCCAGGACGCGATCGCCCAGTACCACCGGCGGGTGCCGACACGCGACGTGAACCGGGTGCTCGCCGAGGCCCAGCAACGCCATCCCGCCGGCGGGGGAGCGAAGGTGCTCTACGCCGTGCAGGGCGCCACCGATCCACCGACGTTCACGCTGTTCACCAACCGGTCCCTGCCCCAGCCGTACCTGCGCTACCTCGAACGGTCGATCCGCGAGGCGTTCGAGTTCGGTTCGACGCCGCTCAAGCTGCGCGTCCGGCGGCGCACCGGCTGACCGCCGTACGCTGGCTTGGCCATGCCGTGGTGTGAGGACTGCAGCAAGTACTGGGCGCCGTCGGCGATGACACCCGAGGGTCGATGTCCGACGTGCGGCCGCGACCTCGAAGCCCCGGAGCCGAAGCCCGACGGCGAATCGGAGGCTCGCGAGAAGGTCCCGTGGCACTTCAAGCTGATGGTCGTGGCGTTGGTCGTCTACCTCGTCTGGCGCTTCTACGAGATCTTCACCTGACCCCCACCCGAGGGTTTCGCGCCATCCGAGGGTTTCGCGCGACACAGGGTCGCACCAAACCCTCGGATGGCGCCCGAGCGGCCGGCCAGTAGCATCGTGATGCCACGGGCTGTGGCGCAGCTTGGTTAGCGCGTCTGACTGGGGGTCAGAAGGTCGGCGGTTCGAATCCGCCCAGCCCGACCGAGAAGATGCGGCCGTCTAGCGAGTTCGAGACGATCCTTGCCACCCGAGCGGTCGAATGAGCGTCCGCGGCACCACCGCTAATCGGGTGCGGAAATCCCTTCTCCGATCATCCTCGAACGCCGGCTCGATGGCGTTCGGGACGCGCCCGGTGATCGTGACAGCCCGCGGCTACAGAACGTCGCGGTGCGCGGTTCGGTAGGCAACCGGGCCAGACCTTGCGGCTCCCGGTCATTCCGGCGGCCCCGAGGAGCGCGCTCACTGCGGCCACGCAGATGGTCGAATCTGGGCGCGATCCTTGTCACAACCGCATCTGGGCGCAGTTCTTGTCAGCGCTGTTGAGAGGGATCGTGTCGAGAAGATGGACTGAGAGCGATCGCGCCCAGATCGACGGATCCGGCACCGCCTCGACCTCGGGAAGGGATGCCCCTCGACGCCGCGCCGAGCTCCCTCGACTTGTGTTGGTGACTCGCCGGGATGCGTCCGAGGTGGAAGCGCTGAGCCCCAGTCTCAGAACTCAGCCAGCGAGTAGCTGTTCGCGCAGGATGTCGGCGTGACCGCAGTGGTGGGCCAGTTCGCGCAGAACCTGCAAGTAAACCCAGCGCAGCGTGCGGGGCCCGGCCCGATGGCCAGTCACGACCGCTTCCAGCGAACGGTCGGCCACGGCCGACCGGGCCGTCGCGCAGGCCTGCCGGTAGGCCGCCTTCACGCTGGCAACGGTGTCGTCGGCGGCGAGTTGGAAGGACTCCTCTGGGCTCTGCACCAGGCCAAGTTCCAGACGTGGTGTACCGCCGATGCACTCCTCGAACCACACTCGCTGCATCCATGTGACGTGCTTGAGCAGCCCGAGCAGCGTCGTCGCTGACGGCACGAGCCGAGTGCGGGCTTGCTCGTCGGTGAGGCCATCGAGCGTGCTCTCGAGGGCGCGGCGGTAGTCGTCGACAAACGCCTCGAGCTGCGTGCGCTCGTCACTCAGAAGCACGTCGAACGAGCCCATCAGAACCTCCCATCACCGCGCCGACCGGCGGGACCTGGCCACGCGCGTGCAGCGCACAGCGACGTCAGCGATCGTAGGACCCGGTCTCTCAGGACTCCCGCTCTACGAGCCGGCCCAGGTTGGTCCATCGAGACAGCGACCAGCAGCGGCCGCAGGATTGCGCCGATAACGACACGACGCCGGCGCGCCAAGCCGGCTGGCGCTGGCCTTTGCCGAACACCGGCACTGAGACTTCCGTTCGTCGCGGCGGCATCTCGCCACATCAGGGCAGAGGTGGCGACGTGTCACCCGCGATCGTTCGTCAGACGTCTGTACGGGGCATGACGACGATCGAGGTCGATGAAGTCCGGGATGGCGGGCGGCTTGCCCGAGTGGCGCGCGAGTGGTGGCCGGTGCCGATCTTCATCGGCGGTGCGGTGGTCGCCCAGGTGTGGCTTCTCACATCGCGTTACCAGGTTGGTGGCCACGCCGCCGAACATCTCGGGAGTGCCTCAGCTCCCTTCCTGGCCGCGGCGATGCTCGCCATCCTCTTCTGGGCGACACCGAGCGCGCGACGCCAGGCCGACGTGATCCTCGCCGCCGCGGCATGGTTCGCAGCGAACATGGTGGTCATGGTCGGCAACGTGCGCGTCGTCGACGACCTCGTCGAGGCGGGCCACGGACACACCCCGACGAGCGCGGTGCCTGACATCGCCGATCACTCGCTGGCGAACTCGTCGATCTGGTTTGCCGTAGCCGCAGCGGTGGTCCTCGTGGCGTCGTGCCGCTGGCGTCGGCACGTCGGCAACATTGCGGCCGTCGGAGCGGGCGCAGCAATGTTCTTCCCGCCGTGGATCATCCCTGGCGCAGGGGTGGTCGTGCTGACCGTCGTCCGCTGCGTGGCGCGTGGCAAGCAGCTCCGGGGCCGACGGGTACGCGCCCTCCACCACAGCCCGCCAGCACCGAGCGCCGTCACAATCGGGGTATCCGAGAACTGACGCCAGAAACCCCAAGCCGCCGCGTTCTCAATCGCCGGCCGTCTTGGCGGCTCGAGTGTCGAGGGGGAGTCGATCGGTCGCCGGCCGGTTTCGGCCGGGACCGGCTGACGAACGGCGGCATGGCTCGGTGGTGTTGTTGATCTCTAGCTTTCCCCCGAAGGTCCATTGTGATCGATGGGGCTCACGGCAGAAGTACCAGTAGAACGCGGGATCAGCTCCACCACCCTTAGGGTGGAGGCGCTTGGTGCACAGACCCACCATGACAGCGCCTCCGTCATTCGAGGTGTTGACCGTACCGACACGCGGTGACCGCGCGAACGCCGGACGACTTCGGTTTCCGGCGCAAGCAGCTTCTCAGCCGGCGCCACGAGCCCGGGCAGGGGGCGCGATTGCGTCGGCCGCATCTCGCCAGCTCCGGTAAGCGCACGCGCGGCGCGCAGCAGCCGAGATAGGGACACACCGAGTCAGATGCCGATCGGTGCCTGAGACTCTCCCGACCTGTCTCATAGCGCCGGGTCGGTCGTCGGCCCGAACCCGTACGGTGTGCGACGTGGCTGCGAAGCTGCGGATACCGGCGTACCTGCAGGCCTCGACCGACGCGGGCGGGTCGGCGCGTGCGGAGTGGTTGGCCGCACTGCCCGAGCGCATTGAGGAGCTGAGGGTGCGCTGGGGACTGGACCTCGGCGATCCGTTCGAGCCGGGTGGCAACTGCTCGTGGGTCGCACCAGGCACCGACCGCGACGGACGCGACGTCGTGCTCAAGGTCGCGTGGCACGACACCGAGGCGTTGCACGAAGCGGAGGGCCTCAGCGCGCTCAGCGGCCGGGGCGCAGTGACGGTGTACAAGTTCGAGCACTTGGCGTCCGCCGGCCGACGCGGTGGGCGCGACGGCGACGCCACCGACACGACTGCGATGCTGCTGGAGCAGTGCCGTCCTGGAGCCGAGCTGCGCGGACGCCCTGAGGCCGAACAGCATGTCGTCGTCACTGACCTGCTCCGGTCGATCAGGGCGGTCGAGCTGCCGGCGAACCATCCGTTCCGTCCACTGTCGGTGATGGCCGACGATTGGGTGGCGCGCGCCGAGGCGGAGCTGGCCGCCGACCCGGGCAGACTCGACGCCGGGCTGGCCCGCGACGGGCTGGCGCTGTTCCGCGAGCTGTCGCGAAGCGGCTCGAGTGAGGTGTTGCTGTGCACCGACATGCACGCCGGGAACGTGTTGTCCGCCGAGCGCAGGCCGTGGCTGCTCATCGACCCCAAGCCGTACGTCGGCGACCCGCACTACGACGTCCTCCAGCACTTGCTCAACTGCAGCGAGTCCCTGCAGGCCGACCCACTCGGGCTGCTGACAGCAGTCGCCGACCTCGCCGGCCTCGACCCCGGACGGGTCCGACAGTGGTTGTTCGCGCGTTGCGTCCAGCAGAGCCTGGGCGAGGGTCCCCCATGGCCCGGTCTCGACGTCGTGCTCCAACGGCTGGGTGGGCCCTAGCGAATCGACTCACGGCTGCACTCCCCAGATCGCCGGCTGAGTGACGCAGGTGAGGGCTGGGTCGCCGGGAGTTGCATCCCTCCGCGAGCGCGCATAACGACGGCTCGGGCGCCGCGTGCCCTCGGACATCAACGAGTTGGCGGCCGCTCCGAACGCTCGGAGCCGAGCCCGTCGTGGAGCGCTACTGAGGCACACGACGGGCCGTTCCCGAGCGGCTGTCGCGGGTCGAATCGCGGGTTACGGGCAGTCAAGCGACTTCACGCTGGTGGCGATGCAGCGGCGGTTGGAGGTGTTGCGGCGGTGCGCCCGTGGCGGCGGAACCCATTTGTCAACAAGGGGTGATCGCCTGCGCGAAAGACGGCGGCCTCGACCCTCTTGCTCAGAGGGGTCGAGGCCATCCGCCAGCGCAGCGCTCGGATCAGGGACCGCTACGCAGCTCTCCTTCAGATCGAGTGGCTAGCCGTTGATGAACACGTAGTCGGCCTGGTACGGGACGTTGACGATCGGCGTGGCCTGTGGGTCGCAGGCGCCGGCTGGGGCGACACCGCCGACCGTGTTGAGGCGCAGCACTTCGACGACGTCACCGAGCAGTCCGGTGGAGTTGCCGATTTGCGTGGCGTCGAGGTCCAGCTCGGCGATGTTGCCCTCGCCGTTCGCGTTCCTGGTGACGACCGTGCCGGTGACTGCGGTGCCGTCGGGCGCTTGCCACTGCGGCGGGCCGGCGTCGGGCTGCACGAAGGTGTGGTGGATGCCGCTGCCGAGTCGCGCCTCGACGTCGTGCTGGGTGAAGGCGAACGAGCCGTCGGACTGTTGGGTACAGGCGTAGATCTGGCTGCCAAAGATCACCGATTCCTGCAGCGCCGCCACGCCGCTCGTGCTGGCGGCATGGGTGAGCAGGTGTAGCTGGGCGCGCGCGGCGCCACCGGGGAACTGGTTGGTGTGCAGCTCGGCGTAGAAGCCAGTCGGGTCGGAGCGCAGCGCGGCGAGCAGGGTTTGGTCGCTCACCGTGACGCTGCCCGACGTGAAACCACCCGCGGGCCGAGGCGTGGTGAACAACGGCACGACGACGGGGCCGTCCACGCCTCGGCCGCCGGCGTGAATGTGTGCGTCGGTCGGCGTCCCGATGCCGCGCCAAGAGATCGCGAAGGTCAGCGTGTTGTCGTGAATGCCGAAGAGTCCGAGGGCCTGCCCCTCGGGCGCGCCACCCGTCACCTCATTGCGGCCCTCGAGGCTCGCAACCAGGCTCGCTGGCACTCCGCTCGGGTCGGCGGGCACGGTGATCCCCGCGGGCGGTGTCACGTCGCTGTTCGCTGACACGGCGCTGCCGGCGAGCGTGGTGAAGGCGGCGGCCGCCGCCAGGGCAGCGCCGAGGCCATGGGCCAGGCGCCGTTTTGTGGTCGTCATAGGGGTCTTGTCCTTCCGGATGTCCGGCCGACGCGGGGTGCGCCGCCCGCATTGACGACTACGTCGAAGATCCGGATCCGGTTCCGCGAGAGGGCTGTGACCTTTATCGCTTCCGGCCCGAGCCGCCGGTGCGCGCGTGGGACAGGACGTCGGGGTTGACGACATTGATTGGAGAGCCCGTGTCGTACGCATTGATCTGGTCGAAGATGTCGGCGAACTGGATCTCCCATTCGTCGCGGGTGACGTACCCGATGTGGGGCGTGCAGACGACGTTGTCCATGTTGAGCAGGGGGTGGGTGGTGTCGAGGAGCGGCTCGTCCTCGTAGACATCGACCGCCGCCATCCCCGGCCGGCCGGACCGCAGCGCGGCAACGAGGGCTCCTGGCTCGATCAGTCCAGCCCGGCTGGTGTTGACCAACAACGCAGTCGGTTTCATCCGCGCCAGGTCGGCGGCGGTGATGATCCCTCGGGTCTCGTCGACCAGGCGCAGGTGAAGGCTGACGATGTCGCAGGTCTCGAAGAAGTCGTTCTTGCTGTCGGCCACCGCGATGCCGTCAGCTTGCGCCTTCGCCCGGGACCCGTTCCCGCCCCACACCACCACGTTCATCCCGAAGGGGTGCCCGTAGCCGGCCACGACCTTGCCGATCCGCCCGTAGCCGAAGATGCCAAGCGTCTTGAGCAAGACCGTCCCGCCGACGCCGGACTGCCACGTCCCCGCCTTCAGCGACGCTGACTGCTGAGGGATCTGGCGCATGGCGGCCAGAACCAATCCCCATGTCAGTTCCGCAGTCGCGTACGAAGGAGAACCGGCATGCAGATTGGAGGAAACGACAATGCCCAACCGAGTGCAGGCGTCCACGTCGATGTGGGGGTACACGCTGCGCTGGCTGATCAGCCGCAGGTTGGGCAACCGCTCCAGAAGCGGGGCTCGGATCTCCGTGCGTTCACGAATGAGCACGAGCGCTTCGCTGTCGTGCAGACGGTCAGCGAGTTGCTCGACGTCCTGCACGTGATCCTTGAAGACCGTCACCTCATGGCCGTCAAGCCTCTCGAAGCAGTCCAGCGTGCGCATCGTGTCGAAATAGTCGTCCAGGATCGCGACCTTCATCCCTCCAGCCTTCATCGTGCGGAACCGTCCTGTCGAAGCAGCCAACCCACGAATGTCACCGAGAGAGCGATCTGTGCGCCGGCGAAACCCGTACCGCGAAATTGACGGCGCGCCCGATCGGCAGCTCCCGTTCGCAGCCGACACCCGCTGATCCCCAAAGGCGCAGCCAACGTGACTCGACCCGCGGCGGATCCTCGGATTCGGCGGATCGACGACGAACGTGACGTGTCCGTTCGGTCCCGCCGACACGCGGCGCGTCAGTCGGCGAGCAGCGCCTCAGCACTGGCACGTCCCTGGTCGCGGCCGGCCTCGGTTGCGATGTCCCTCGCCACGAGGGCGTGCGCGGCGGCTTCTTCCTGCGATCCGATACTCGGCTGGGCGCGCGACGTTTGCGCCATTGCGAGATGTGTACGGGCGAAGTGGAACGGGCGGGGCAGGCGTGGTGGATGATCAGCGCAGTGTCGAGGTGAGCCTGGGCGGCGCGGTGGTCGCCGCGGGTGCGCGACGGCGCCGGCCACGTGTGTCCTGGTGCAGATCATCTGGGCGGCGTATGGGAGCAGCCGCGGGGCGGAGCGCATCGATCGCTGCGTGATCGTCGAGCGCCACGGTTACTTCGGCCCTGTTGCTCAATCAGGCGAGATACGACAGGTCTTGAAGGTGGGCAACACCTTCGGCCGTGGCAAGCGCGAGCCGTGCTCGAGCATCGTCCGAACGGCCGGCTCCGACGACCCCGGGTCGGGCCGGGGTGGTCCGTCGTCTCTCTCGGCGCGTCCGGTCCTTCGCTGCGAGGCAAGCCGACGACAAGCGGGTGGCATGGGAGCGGCAAGCGGCCAAGTCCATCGTCCCACCGTGCACCGACGTCCGAATGCAGGAGCACCCTCGCCGCCCAGGCCTGCGATCTCTGACCTGTCCCGCTACGGCCTCATCCACGGCGCCGCGCCGAGCCCTGTCGCGCTGGTTCGACGGGTACGCGGCCGAGTTGCGTCTGCACCACCGGGTCGAGGACGAGACCTACCTACTCACCGATGTCAGGTGCGACCTGGGCGTCGGGGCGGCGCCTGGCCAGCGACCGGACACGGTCGCCTCGTTCGACGAACCGCAGCCAGTTCGTACCTCCCACAACGACCAGCACGCCTTGAGGAGTGACCATGTCC
>JBKOUV010000329.1:0-28063 GCA_046723555.1 Actinomycetota bacterium
GTGCCGGGCGCCACCATCGCCCCGGGGGCGACGACGGGCACCACGGCAGCCGGCGGGAGCGCACCGGCGGCGCCGGCCACGACGGCGCCCGCCGCCACGGCGCCGGCGTCGACCACGCCGGCACCCACCGCCACCGGCTGATGCGGGCGGTCGTCCTCGTCGGCGGCTTCGGCACCCGCCTGCGACCGCTCACCGACACCGTCCCCAAGTCGATGCTGCCAGTCGCCCATGTCCCGTTGATCGCCCGGCTCATCGCCGGGCTCGAGCGCGGCGGCGTCGATGCCGTCACGCTGGCCCTCGGGTTCCGGCCCGAACCGTTCGTCGAAGCATTCCCCGACGCCCGCTGCGGCGGGATCACGCTCGAGTACGCCGTCGAACCCGAGCCGCTCGACACCGCCGGGGCGATCCGCTTTGCCGCCGACCACTCCGGGATCGACGACACCTTTGCCGTCGTGAACGGTGACGTGCTGACCGACCTCGACCTCACCCGCCTCGTCGCCGTCCATCGATCGTCCGGCGCGGAGGCGACGATCCATCTCACCGCCGTCGACGACCCGTCGGCGTTCGGGGTCGCCGACCTCGACCAGTCCGGCCGGGTGCTGGCGTTCGTCGAGAAGCCGGCGCCCGGAACCGAGCCGAGCAACCTGATCAACGCCGGCACGTACGTCCTCGAGCCGAGCGTGCTCGACCTGATCGAGCCGGGCCGGCCGGCGTCCGTCGAGCGGGACACGTTCCCCCGCCTGGCTGCCGGCGGCCGGATGTACGCGGTGTCCACCGACGACTACTGGATCGACGCCGGCCGCCCCGAGCTGTACCTCCGAGCGAACCTCGACCTCGTCACCGGCCGCCGCCCCGACCGCGCCGATGGCATCCACCCGGCGGCCAAGGTCGGTGGCGATGCGACCCTCGAGGAGGCCGTCGTCGGCCCGGGCGCGTCCGTCGGCGCCGGAGCGGTCGTGCGTCGATCGGTGCTCCTGCCGGGCGCCGCGGTCGGTGCCGGGGCGGTGATCGAGGAGTCGATCATGATGGGCTGCGCGGGTGACCGGGCCCGCGTCGTTCGCGCCGTGGTCGGCGCAGGTGCGATCATCCTCGACGATGAAGCCGTCGTCGACGCCAGAGTCCCGGAGCCGGTCGGCTGACACCACAACCGCGGAGCCCGCGAGCGCGAAGACGGCCGGCCCGAACGTGATGGATTCCGAGCGGGCCGTCCTCGTCATCGGCGGGGCCGGCTTCATCGGCTCGCACCTCGTCGACCGGCTGATCGTCGAAGGCGAATCGGTCGACGTCGTCGACGACCTGTCCACTGGCTCGCTGGGCAACCTCGCCGAGGCCCGAACGGCGGCCCGAGCCGTCGTCGAGGCGATGGCGGCGACGCGGTCGGCGAGCGAGCTGCGCATCCACACGGTCGACGCGTGCGCCGACGAGCTCGCCGATTTGATCGCCCTCCGCCGGCCGCGGGAGATCTACCACCTCGCCCTGCTGGCGCGGAACGACGCCTCGGCCAGCGTGCTCGGGCGTTCGTTCACGTCGATGTTGGGGGTGCTCGAAGCGGCCCGGCGGGCCGCCGTGACCAAGGTCGTCGTCGCCCTGCCGGCGACGGCGTTGTACGGCCACCCGCCGACGCGGGACCTGCCGGTACGGGAAGCCGCGATCGAGCCCCGCGGCGTTCGCGGCGTCGTGGCCAAGGCGATCATCGACCTGCTCGGCGCGTACCGGGAACGGTGGGGGATCGAGTTCACCGCCCTGGCCGTCGCCACGGTGTACGGGCCGCGTCAGCGTCCGGACGGGGGGGTGGTCGCCGCGGCCATGGCGGCGGCGGCCCGGGGCGAGCCGCTCCCGATCGGCGGGGACGGACGGCAGACCCGGGACTTCGTCTTCGTCGACGATGTCGTCGACGCCCTCGTGCGCTCGGGTCGGCGGGGGAGCGGACTGGTCGTGAACGTCGGAACCGGGGTCCAGACGTCTCTGCGCGACCTTTGGGCGTTGCTCGCCCCCGCCGGTCCGCCGCCCGCGTTCGTCGCCCCACCGGTCGACGAGCTCACCCGCTTCGCGGTGTCCCCGGTTCGGGCGCGCATCCACCTCGGCTGGTCGCCGTGGACCCCGCTCACCGAGGGCCTGGCGGCGATCCGCGCCCCCACCGACCGCTAGCGCCTACCTCGCCGCGTCGAGCGTCGCGGCGGCGAGCGCGGCCGCGGTCGCGGCGTCCGTCATCACCGACGGGACGGCGAGCGCCCGCATCCCTGCGGCCTCGACCTCCTCGGCGAGCGCGGCGTCGACGGGGTCGATCACGAGCGTCGCCGCGATCGGCGCGTACAACCGGGCGACACCCGCCACGGAGGCCTCGTGGCCGAGCTCCACGAGCATGCGATCGGCGGGCCCCTTGAGGGCGACCCCGCCGACGATCGGCGACACTGCGACGACCTGTTCACGGCGCCCGGCGAGCAGCTCGTCGACACCGGGGAGGGCGCGGACGGGACCGATCGACACGATCGGGTTGGACGGTGCGATCGCGATCGCGGTGGCGGTTTCGAGCGCCTCGAGCACCTCCGTCGTCGGACGGGCTCGGTCCGCGCCGGCGAAGCGCACCGCGCGCACGGCCACGTCGTGGCGGAGGCGGACGAAGTAGTCCTGGAACGACACCTCCTCGCCGCTCGCCAGCTCCACCATCGTGGCGACCGCTTCGTCGGTCATCGGCAACATCCGGACGGCGACGTCCCACGCCCGCCGCACCTCGTCCGCGACGTCGGTCGGCCGGGCACCCTCGTCGAGCCGGGCGGTGCGGTAGAGGTGCGTGGCGAGGTCCTGATCTCCGAGGCCGAACCACGTCCCGCCGGCGGACGAGCCGGCCGGGCGCACGCCGGCGTACCGATCCAGCGCGGCCATCGCCCGCCACGTCTCGTCCACCAGCCCCCAGCCCCGCTCGGGGTCGATCGCTCCGGCGAGCGTGTACACGATCGTGTCGAAGTCGGGTGAGATCGAGAGACCGTGCATGACCGTGTCGTCGCCGGTGTTGACGATCGCGGCGACGGTCGTCGGGTCGGTGACCTGCACGACGCCGCGGAGGAAGCGCGCCGCGCCGACGCCACCGCAGAGAACGGCGACCGTCACGGTGTCGCCTCGTCGCGAAGGCAGCGGTAGAGCCGGATCAGGTTGGTCACCGTCGCCGTCCACGAGAACCGGGCGAGGTTCGCCCGCCCGGCGGAGACGAGCGACCGCCGGCGGTCCTCGTCGCCGAGGACGCGGACGAGCGCGGCGGCGAGGGCGTCGGGATCGCCGACCGGAACGAGCTCGGCGCCGTCGCCGGCGACCTCGGGGATCGACCCGGCTCGCGTCGCCACGACCGGCTTGTCCGCGCCCTGGGCCTCGAGGATCGGGAACCCGAATCCCTCGTCGAGCGACGGGTAGGCAACGACGGCGGCGTGGTGGAGCAGCCACGACTTCGTCGCGCCGTCGACCGGTCCGGGCACGACGACGTCGCCGCGGACGGCGGGGGAGAGCGTGGCTCGAGCCGTCTCAACGGCGGCGGTGTCGTCGCCCGGGGCACCGGCCAGCACGAGCGCGGCGCCGTCGAGCTGGGTCGCTGCCTGCCCGAACGCCCGGACCAGGGCCGGGAGGTTCTTTCGCCGCTCGATCGTGCCCAGGCTGAGCACGTACGGTCGGCCGGCGAGCGGGCGGGCCCACGCCGCGGTCACCGGCAACTCCGCCGCGGCCGGGACCGGGAGCGGGCCGAGGTGGACGGCGGCGACCCGCTCCGTGCCGAGGAGGTCACGCACGCGGTCGGCGGTGGCTGCGCTCGAGGCGTGGACCCAGGCCCCGTTCGCCGTGGCGCGGCGGAGCACCGCGCCGTTCCGGCGCACGGTGGGCGACGCCTGGTCCGGGTGGGCGAGGAACCAGCAGTCGTACACCGAGACCAGTCGCGGCAGCCGGCTCGGCGGCACGACGTAGTTGGTCCCGTGGACGATCTCGGCGGGGACGAGCCAGCGGTCGACGAGGGGTCGGTCCCAGTGCGCCCACAGCCGGTGGGCGAGCGCCGCCGGCAGCGGCAGCCGGCGCGCCGGCGGTTCGGGACGGGTGCGGAAGCTGAGCAGGTACGGGTGTACCTCGACATCCGGATCGTCCGCCAGGGCGGCCGCCAGCCCGGCCACGGCGGCCCCGACTCCCGTGCGGTGACCGTAGAGCGGGCCGACGTCGAGGGCGAGGCGAACCGGGTCCATGCGGTCCGCCCGACGCTACCGCGCCGCCCACTCCCGCGTCTGTGTCACCGCATCCGTCGTCGATCGCGGATTCGGTGACACAGACGGAGTGAGCGGCGGGCGTCGTAGAATCCCGGACTCCATGCCCCGAGCGTTCATCACCGGCATCACCGGCCAGGACGGCCAGCACCTGGCCGAGTACCTGCACGGCCAGGGCTACGACGTCTACGGGATGGTCAAGGGCCAGAACAACCCCAAGGCCACCCAGCTCATCGAGGAGATGCCGTTCGTCGAACTGGTCCCCGGCGACCTCGCCGACCTCCCGTCGCTGGTCGCCGCCCTCGAGATCGCCCAACCCGACGAGGTCTACAACCTCGGCGCGATCTCGTTCGTCGCGCTGAGCTTCTCGCAGGCCGAGCTCACGGCGAACACCAGCGGCCTGGGCGTCCTGCGGATGCTCGAGGCGATCCGGATGATCGGGGGCACGCAGAGCAACCCGATCCGCTTCTACCAGGCGTCGTCGTCGGAGATGTTCGGCAAGGTGCGCGAGACGCCGCAGAACGAGATGACGCCGTTCCACCCGCGCTCGCCGTACGGGTGCGCCAAGGTGTTCGGCCACGACATCACGGTGAACTACCGGGAGAGCTACGGCCTGTACGCGTGCTCGGGGATCCTGTTCAACCACGAGGGGCCGCGGCGGGGGATCGAGTTCGTCACCCGCAAGGTCACCAACGCGGCGGCGCGGATCAAGCTCAGGCTGCAGCACGAGCTCGTGCTCGGCACGCTCGACACCAAGCGGGACTGGGGGTACGCGGGCGACTACGTGCGGGCCATGTGGTTGATGTTGCAACAACCGGAGCCGGACGACTACGTCGTCGCCACCGGTGAGACGCACTCGATCCGCGAGTTGGTCGACCGAGCGTTCGCCGAGGTCGGGATCGAGGACTGGTCGCGGTTCGTCCGCCAGGACCAGAAGTTCTACCGCCCGGCGGAGGTCGACCTGTTGATCGGCGACGCGACCAAGGCCCGCACCCGGCTCGGCTGGAGCCCGGAAGTCGACTTCCCTGCCCTCGTCAAGATGATGGTCGCCCACGACCTCCGCACCGAGGCCGCCAAAGCCGGCATCGACATCTGACCCATCCGAGGGTTTCAGCGCGCCGGAGGGTTTCCGGCGACCCGTTCCCGCACGAAACCCTCGGGTGGCGCGAAACCCTCGGGTGCGTCAGGTCTCCAGGGGCATGTCGGTGATCGCCTCGAGCACCGACTCGCGGTCGGGGATCGCGCCGGCGGCGAGCTTGTAGCGCAGGGCGAGGGCGAAGGCGGTCATCGCCGCGATCGACGAGACGAGCAGCCCGATCTCGACCCGGGTGAACAGGTCGTCGCTCGAGAGCCACGTCGCCAGCACGAACGAGACGACGCCGGTGATCCAGCCGAGGGCGACGAGCGGGTGCCCCTTCAGCGCGATCACCGCCTGGGCGAGGGCGAGGGCGACCATGTAGCACGCCGAGCCGAGGGCGAGCATCGCCAACGTCTGTCCCGTCAGGTCGGCGTCGTACACCACCTCGATGACGAACGGGCCGAGGATGAACGCACCGATCGTCCCGACCACGCCGACCGCGAGGACCAGCACCATCAGCCGGCGCAGCCCGGCACGGAACTCGAGCAGCTCACCCGTGGCGGCGAGCCGGCTGAGTCGCGGGAGCAGCGCCGCCTGCACGGCCTGGAACATGAACAGGGGGATCCGGGCGAGCAGCACGCCGTAGGCGAACTGGGTCACCTCGGCGCTGTCGTTGTCACCGGCGAGCAGCGTCGTCGCGATCGGCCCGGCGTTGAGCAGGGCGGCGGCGAACACCGACCCGAGCAGCAGCCACCCGAGGTTCGGCGTCACCTCGCCCCACGTGGCGACCGGGCCGGGCTCGGTCTCGAGGGCACGGCGCGAGTAGACGAAGCCGACCCCGACCACCGGGGCGAGCGCGACGGCGAACCCGTACGGCCCGGTGGCGCTGATCCCGGCGATCGCGAGCAGCACGCACAGGACGACCCGCACGAGACCGTCGCTGCCCATCACGATGGCGTACTGGCGGAAGCGACCGGACCCCGAGCAGATGCCGCGGGCCAGGTGGGCCGGGCCGTAGGCGGCGAAGGCGGTCATCAGCGCGACGACCATCACCCAGTCGCCGTCGAAGTAGTGGCTGGCGATGAGCGGGCTCAGTGCCAGGATCCCGATGAGGACGAGGGTGACGAGCACGGCCGCCAGGCGGACGACCTTGGAGACGACGGGGTGCCCGCCTTCACCGATCGCCCGGCGGTGGGCCAGCGCCCGCCCGAGCTCTTGCTCGAGCGGGAGGAAGAAACCGGGGGCTAGAGCGAACGTGGCGAACCACAGCGACGAGATCGTCTTGAACTCGTCGGCGCCGCCAACGGCCCACGTGCCGACCTTGAAGAAGGCGTAGGTCGCGACACCGGCGATGAGCAGCGCGGTCGCAACCGGGATGGTGCCCTCAGGCAGCGGAGCGCGGGTGGTCGCCGTTGAGGACACGAAGCGGCGAGGTTATCGGGCCTGCCGCCGGGCCCGGAGGCGCGACGGTCAGGCAGCGGGCCGGTTCGACCAGCCCGGACTGACCTCGCGGACCTTGGTCGCGGTGGACTTCACCGCGTCGACGACGCGCTCGGCCGTCGTCACGACCAACCCGACGCCCATGTACACGGCGTTGCGGGCGCAATCACCGACCTGCTCGGGGCTGGGCAGCTTGGAGCGATCGAACTTGGTCAGGTCGAGCTTGGGGAAGTTGGGCATCGGGATCAGGCTCCTCGAAGGGGGGTTCGGAATGTGCTCAATATATCGTCCGCGCTAACTTTTGCAAGCACCTACTCAACGCGAAACATTGCAGATCCGTGAAGGCGGGCCTTCAGGCCCGGCCGGTAGCCTCGTCGCACCGTGAATCCCGACGCTCCGCTTGCGCCGCCGGTCGTCGCGGTCGTCGTCGTCCACGCTCCCGACGTCTGGTTCGACGAGACGCTCGCTTCGATCGCCGCCCAGGACTACCCGAACCTCAACACCGTGTTCCTGCTGACCGGTCAGGACTCCGATGGCGACGACGCGGCGCGGATCATGGCTCGGTTGCCGGGCGCCTTCATCCGCGACCTCGGCGCCAACCCGGGCTACGGCGCGGCGGCCAACGACGTGCTTCGCCTCGTCGAGGGCGATTCCGGCTTCTTCCTGTTCTGCCACGACGACGTCGCCCTCGCCCCCGACGCGGTGCGCATGCTCGTAGAGGAGCTGTACCGGTCGAACGCCGGCGTGGTCGGACCGAAGCTGGTGTCGTGGGACGACCCGGCCGTGCTCCAGCACGTCGGGCTCGGGCTCGACCGGTTCGGCGAGGTCGACCCGATCACCGAGTCGGGGGAGTACGACCAGGAGCAGCACGACGCGGTCAAGGACGTGTTCGCGCTCCCGTCCGCCTGCCTGCTCGTGCGGGCCGACCTGTTCCGTGCCCTCGGCGGCTTCGACCCGGCGATCAACTTCCACGGCGACGACATCGAGCTGTGCTGGCGGATCCACTTGAGCGGCGCCCGGGTCGTCGTCGCCCCGCAGGCCAGGGTCCGCCACCGCGAGGAGCTCGAGGTGCGGCGGCCCGACCTCAACCACGACGTGCTGCGGGCGCGCCATCGCATGCGCACGGTGGCCACCCTCACCAGCGGGCGCCGGCTGCCCTTCCGCTCGCTCGAGATGGTGTTCCTCACCCTCGCCGAGCTCGTCGTCGGGCTGTTCACCGGGCGCTTCGGCGAGGCGTGGGCGTCGCTGCGCGCCCTCCTCGGGCTCGTGCCCCGCACCCCGGGGCTGCTCGCCCGCCGGAGCACGGTCTCCAAACTGCGCCGCGTCACGGACGACGAGATCGTCCACCTGCAGAACCGCGGCAGCGCCCGACTGACCTCGTACCGGCGGGCCCGGGACACCGAGACGTACGTCGGTCTCGACCGCAACGTCCGGCGGTGGCGTCCCCGATCACTCGGGCCGGTGGTCGCCTGGATCGTCGTCGTCGCCGGAATCCTCATCGCCAGCCGCACGATGTTCGACACCAGGGTGCCGTCGGTCGGCGAGTTCCTCCCGCTCCCAGACAGCCCGCGTGCGCTGTGGAACGACTTCACGACCGCATGGAGCCCCGCCGGCCTCGGCAGCACGACGGCGAACCCGACCGGATGGGCGGCCATCGTGATCGCCAGCCCGCTGTGGTTCGCCCACTCGGGCCTCGGACTCACCGTGATCGTCGTCGGGCTCGTGCTGATCGGGGTGGCCGGAGCCTGGCGGCTGGCCAAAGTGTTCCCGACCAACCAGGCCCGGGTCGCCGCGCTCGTCGTGTACGCGGCCGTGCCGCTCATCCCGGGCGTGATCTCCACCGGACGCCTCACCGCCCTCGTCGCCTACGCCGCCGTGCCGTGGTTCGTCCACCTCCTGCGGACCGCGGTCGGGATCGGCACGGCCGACCCGGTCTCGACGGGTGACGAACTCGTCGACGGTGTCTTCGAGCTGTCGACACGGGAACGGATCCGCCGCACCGTTGTGCTGGCGATCGTCACGGCGATCGCGGTGGGGATGGCGCCGGCGGTGCTGCCGGTCGTCGCCCTGGTGGCGGTGCTGCTCGGGCTGGGCACGCTGATCGCGGCCAGCTGGCGCAGCGCGGCGTGGATGGTGGGACTCGGGCTCACCGCATGCGCCGGCGCCTTCGCGCTCAACCTCCCGTGGTCGCTCACCTGGTCGTGGGACGACCTCGTAGCGCCCACGCTCGCCGGCGCCCCGGGGCGCGGCCTGGTCGACGTGGCGTCGATGGCGATCGGGCAGGGCCGGCTCGAGGTCCTCGCCCTCGCCCTCTACCTGCCGGTCGTCATCGCCCTCGCCGTCGCCCGGGCCTGGCGGTTCACGTGGGCCGTGCGCGCCGCCCTGCTCGTCACCGCGTTCGGCGCCCTCGCCGTGCTCCAGGACCGCGACGCCCTGCCGGTGCGGGTGCCCGACGTCGGTGTCCTGCTCGTCCCCGTCGCCCTCGGCCTGGCCCTGTCGGCGGCGGCGGCGGTGGCGTCGTTCGGTCGCGACGTCGCCGGGCGAACGTTCGGCTGGCGCCAGCCGGCCGGCCTGCTCTCGATCGCGGCCGTCGCGGTGGGCGTGTTCCCCTCGGTGATGACACTGCTCGACGGCGCCTGGTTCGCCCCTCGGACCACCGTCGTCGACGTCGTCGGGTCGCAGCTCCAGGCCGAGCCCGAGGAGGGTGGCTATCGGGTGCTGTACCTCGGCGACCCGCGACTGCTGCCGGTTCCGGTCGACGATCTCGGTCAGGGCGTGGCGATGGCGGTCGTCGACGACGGCGCGCTCGATCTGCGCGACCGGTGGACCGCGCCGCACCAGCCCGCCGACGATCAGCTCGCCTCGGCGATCGACGAGATCCGCACGTCGTCGACGTTGCGGGGCGGTCGGCTGCTCGCTCCGTTCGGCGTCCGGTTCGTCGTGATGCCCTTGGTCGACGGCGCCAACTCGACGGCGTCCCACCCGTTGCCGGTGCCCCAGGGTCTCCTGGACGCGTTCGACTCCCAGTTGGACCTCGTCCGCCAGTACAGCCCCCCCGGCCTGGTGGTGTACGAGAACCGGGCCGTGATCCCGACGACCGCGCTGCTCGCCGGCGATCTCGCCGCGGCGTCCCGCCTCGCGTCCCCCGACCAACTCGTCGGCGTCGACACGTCCGGAGCCGAGCCGGCGATGCTGGGCGTCGACGATTCCCGGCACGGCACCGGCACCGTCGGGGCGGGCGTGCTGCACCTCGGCGTGCCGCTCGACGAGGCCTGGGAGCTCAACGTGAGCGGGCAACCGATCGCCGGCCGCGTCGGGTTCGGCGTGACGACCGCCTACGACGTTGGAGCCGGCGGCCCGGCCGAGCTCCGGTACCAGTCGCCGGCGAGCCGCACGACGTGGCTGATCACGCTGGCCGCCCTCTGGGTCGTCGCCCTCGTCGCGGCGAGCCGGGTCCGCGTGCCGGCACGGTGGCGGCGCGCGCGTCCGACCGACGAGACGTTGATCGACCTCGACACGTCCAGTCCCCAACCGGCCGCCGCGCGCACCGGCATCTCCGGGCTCGCCCGGGTCGACGTCGAGGGCCCCTCGCCCGACTGGGTCGAGGAGTGGCTCGCCGAAGAGGAGCCGCAGCGGTGAACTGGAAGCGACTCCCGATCCTGATCCTGGTCGTCGCCGCCCTCACCGCCCTCGTCATCGTCGGCCGCGAGGCGGTCGCCCCGACCCCTCCGGTGTTCTCGACGGTCGCCGCGCCGTGGATGCCGGCGCTCCCCGCGCCGGGGGGGCTGACGAGCAGCTGGTTCTGCCCCGGCGTTCCCGCGTCCGGCAAGGACGGAGTCGGTGGCGAGGTGGTGATCGCCAACGCCGGGTCCGACGCGCTCGACGCCCGGGTCACCCTGTTCGCCGATCAGGGCGACGACGTCGAGCGGCCGGTGACCGTCGCACCCCACGGGCGTGAGGTCGTCGACGTCGCCGACGCGCTCACGGCCGACTACGTCAGCGCGATGGTCGAGATCGACGGTGGCGGTGGGCTCGTCGAGCAGCGCGCCATCCATCCCGAAGGCGTTTCGGTGGCGGCCTGCGCCAATGCGCCGGCGTCGGAGTGGTACCTCGCCGAGGGGTTCACGGCCGAGGGCAGCGTCGAGCAACTCCTGCTGACCAACCCGTACGACGTATCGGCCATCGTCGACATCGGCTTCGCCACCGAGGAAGGGTCCCGCGAGCCGTCGGAACTGCAGGGCTTCCCCGTGCCCGCTCGCTCGGTGAAGGTCATCGACCTCGCCTCGATCGCAGCTCGCGACGAGCCCGAGGTGGCGATCAAGGTCGTGGCCACCCGCGGCAACCTCATCGTCGGTCGGGCGCAGGTCTACCAGGGCGGTGGGCGGCGGGGGTTCGGCGTGGCGCTGGGATCACCGGCGCTGCGCGATCAGTGGTGGTTCGCCAACGGGGAGAAGGGCGCCGGCATCACCGAGCGCTACAGCCTGTACAACCCGACCGACGAGGACGTCGACGTCACGGTCGTGCCGCTCGGGATCCCGCTCTCGGACGAGCTGGTCACGATCGACCCGATCACCGTTCCCGCCCACCAGGTCGAGACCTTCTCGCCCGATGACGCCGAGGCCGTCCCCGACGGACGCCACGCGATGGTGTTCAGCACCGGGAGCCGGCGGTCGATCGTCGTCGAGCAGGCGTTCACCCGCACGATCGAGGACCGGCCGACGACGTCGGTGCTGTTGGGCGCGACGCCACGCCTCGCCGACGGGTACGTGGCGACGACGTGGAGCACCGCCATCGGGCCGGGCGAGCCGGCCCCGGACGCGCTCGTCGTCTACAACGTCGACAACGTGACGACGAGCGTCACCGTGCAGGCAGTGACGCCGGACGGGATCGTCAACGTCCCGTCGCTCTCCGCGATCCGGCTCCCGGCGAGCGGTCTGATCTCGATCGACCTCACCGACCGCGCGGTCCTCGACCGGCAGCTGATCGTGCGCTCGACGTCACGGATCTTCGTCGAGCGCCTCCTGCCGCGCGAGTCGGGTGCCCAGGGCCGGACGAGCTCGTGGGCGGTGCCCGCCGCCTCTTGAGATGTCGGCCGAGCGCCTGATCATCGCCGCCGCGATCGTCGTGGTCGCCGTCGTCGTGGCCCTCGTGGTCCGGCGGCGTCGTCGGCCCGACGCCCCGACCCAGGTCAGCCGCACGGTGCCGACCCAGCTCGACCGCGCCGACTTCGACCGCCCGGACGCGGCGTGGCTCGTCGTCGTCTTCACGTCGGCGACGTGCGACACGTGCGCCGGCGTGGTGACCGCGGCGCGGCCGCTCGCCGGCGCGGACGTCGGCGTGGTCGACGTCGAGTACCCGACGCAGCGGTCGATCCACGAGCGCTATCACATCGACGCCGTCCCGATGGTCGTGTTCGCCGACGCTGGAGGAGCCGTCAGAGCCAGCCGGCTCGGACCGGTGTCGGCAGCGGAGCTGTCCGCTGTCCTGGCCGAGCTGCGTGCGCTGCGGTGAGCGATGAGCGCGCTCACCGCGCTCACCGCTCATCGCGGAAGGTCAGGTTCCGGCGGCGGGGCGAGGAACGATCCGGGGCGCGTCGCGCAGCGCGGAGGGCGTGGGAGCCGGTGCCGGCTCAGGGGCGATCACGGCGCCGTCGCCATCGGGCTCCGGCTGGGACGTCACGTTCATCTCGATGGAGTCGGGGTCGCCGGACTCGGTGAGCCCCTGCTGGATCAGCCGGGCGACGTCGCGGCCGTCGATCGTCTCGTGCTCGAGCAGCGCGTCGGCGACCAGTTCGAGCCCGCGGCGATGCTTGATCAGCAGGTCGGTGGCCCGCTGCTCCTGGTCGGTGAGGATGCGGGCGATCTCCTCGTCGAGCAGCTTGGCGGTGTCGTCGCTGTACTCGCGGCCGCTCGTCATCAGGTCCTCGCCGAGGAACACGTGCTGTTGGCTGCTCCACGCCATCGGTCCGACCCGGTCGCTCATGCCCCACTCGCGCACCATCCGCCGGGCGATCGCCGTCGCCTGCTCGAGGTCGTTGGCGGCGCCGCTGTTGACGTGGCCGAAGACGATCTTCTCCGACACCCGTCCGCCCATCGCCTTGCAGATCGTGTCCTCGAAGTACTCCTTCGAGTAGGTGTGGCGCTCCTCCGGCAGGCTCCACGTGACGCCGAGCGCCATGCCCCGCGGCAGGATCGTCACCTTGTGCAGGGGATCGCCGTGGGGGAGGACCGTGGCCAGGACGGCGTGACCGCCCTCGTGGTAGGCGGTCGACCGCTTCTCCTCGGCGCTGAGCACCAGGCTCTCCCGCTGGGCGCCGAGCACGACCCGGTCGCGGGCGTTCTCGAAGTCGATCCGCTCGATCTGCTTCGACCCGCGGCGCACGGCGACGAGGGCCGCCTCGTTGACGAGGTTGGCGAGGTCGGCGCCAGACATGCCCGGTGTTGCCTTCGCCATCACGCCAAGATCGACGTCGGCGCCCATCCGCTTGTCGCGGCTGTGCACCTCGAGGATCGCCTTGCGCTCCTCGTACTCCGGGAGCGGGACCACGATGCTCCGGTCGAACCGGCCGGGACGGAGCAGCGCCGGGTCGAGGATGTCCGGCCGGTTGGTGGCCGCCATGATCACGATGCCTTCGGCCGTCTCGAAGCCGTCCATCTCGGACAGCATCTGATTGAGGGTCTGCTCCCGCTCGTCGTGGCCGCCGCCGAGCCCGGCCCCGCGCTTGCGGCCGATCGAGTCGATCTCGTCGATGAAGATGATCGCCCGGCCCATCCGGCGGGCCTGCTGGAACAGGTCACGGACCCGGCTGGCGCCGACTCCGACGAACATCTCCATGAAGTCGGAGCCGGTGACCGACAGGAAGCCCACACCGGCCTCGCCGGCGACGGCGCGGGCGAACAGCGTCTTACCCGTGCCCGGCGGCCCGACCAGGAGCATGCCCTTTGGCACCCGGGCCCCGATCTCGCGGAAGCGATCGGGCATGCGGAGGAAGTCGACGACTTCGGTGATCTCCTGCTTCACGCCCTCGTAGCCGGCAATGTCGGCGAACGTGGTCGACGGCTTGTCGGTGGTGTACGCCTTCGCCCGGCTGCGCCCGATCGACATCACGTTGCCCATCTGGCCGGCGGCCCGGCGCTGCATCCAGACGAAGAACCCGATGATCAACAGCACCGGCAGCAGCAGGCCGGCGATGCTGAGCAGCCAGTTGTTACCCGGGGTCTTGAACTCGATGTCGACGTTCTGCTCGCGCAGAACCTCCTCGTCGGCTTCGGACAAGGCCCGGTCGCCACCGCCCGTGGTCGTGAACTCGCTGCCGTCCTTCAGCGTTCCGCTGATCGTCCCCGAGGAGTTGTTGATCACGACCGACGCGACCTGGCCGGCGCTCGCCTTCTCCATGAACTGGCTGTAGGAGAGCTTGTCGCCGGACTGGTTGGGCCACAAGCTGGGCAACAGGAGGGCGAGGGCGACGACCCCGAGCAGGATCCACATCGTCCACCGGGGCCAACTTCCGGGGCGGCGCATCCCATCGCCGGGACCGGACGGACGGTTGCCGTTTTCGTTCGACGGGCGCTGCTGACCGCGCCCGCGGCCCGGAGGGGGCGGAGGAGGCGGCGGTGGCAGGTTGCTCATAGATCCATGCTACGGCCGCCAGGACCGGGCGGCTCACTAGTTCGCAGTGGCGTCGAGCACGCTCGCGTGCGAGGCGCCACTGATCGAAACAGTGGCGGCGGCCACTCTCAGCTGGCCCTCAGGTGGTCCACCGTTCGGCCGGCGGGCTCTCCTACTGTTCGCCGCCGTGCCCAGTTCGGATGGCATCCACCGCACCGAGCGTCAGTGCTCACGGCCGGGGTGCGCCGAACGGGCCGAGGTCTCCCTGACGTACCAGTACCGGCAGTCGTGCGCGTGGCTGGACGAGCTGCCCGCCGACCGCGATCCCCACGCTTACGACCTCTGTGCCCGCCATGTCGTGACCCTGTCGGTCCCGCTCGGCTGGAAGCTCGTCGATCGCCGCCACCCACGGCTCCGTCTCCTGGAACCAACCGGCACCGACCGGTTCTGAACGACAGCACGCGGCTCTAGGGTGGGGAGACGTGCGGGGAGTCGTGTCGCGAACACCGTTGCGCGATACCGGGCGCCGCATCGACGTCCCCGTCGCCATCACCACGTGGGTCGCCGCGTTCGTCGTCGGGCAGGGCGCGTCGGCGATCATCCTCGGCGCTTCGGGCGCCGAGGACCTCGACAACGTCCCGATCCCGACCCTGTTCGCCGGCGTGGCGGCGACGTGGATCGCCTACCTCGTCGGGATGTGGGCGGCGTCGCGGCGCTCCGGCACCGGCGACTTCGTCGAGGACTACCGGGTGCGGTTCGCCACGGTCGACCTGCTCGGGCTCCCGATCGGAGTGCTGACCCAACTCGTGCTGGTGCCCCTGCTCTACCTGCCGCTGTCCGGACTGTGGCCCGACACCTTCTCCGAGGACCGGCTGTCGGAGAACGCGGAGAAGCTCGTCGATCGGGCCGAGGGCGCGTCGATGGTGCTGCTCGTGCTGATGGTCTGCCTGTTCGCACCCGCCGTCGAGGAGCTCGTCTTCCGCGGCCTGCTCCAGGGCTCGTTGGCAGCCCGGTTCGATCAGGTGGTCGCGCTGGTCGTGGCTGCCGCGTGGTTCGCCGTGATCCACTTCCGCCCGGTCGAGTACCCGGGACTGTTCCTGTTCGGACTCGTCGCCGGCGCCGGATTGATGGTCACCGGCCGCCTCGGGTTACCGATCCTCGCCCACGTCGCATTTAACGTGACTGGCCTGCTCCTGGCCCTCCCCTGACCGCGCGTTGTTCACCCTGGCTGCCATGATTTCCGATCACGATGCCTGACTCCGACGAGCACGAACTCGACCCCGAGGGCGTCCCCACCGACGGTGGATCCGTGCTCGCGCCCGAGCGTCAGCCGGTCGAGCCCGACGTCGACGAGGAGTTCGAGCCCGAGGAGTTCGAACCGGAGGAGGGGCCGGCGGGACCCAGCTGGCTCGAGCGGGCCGGCCGGCGCATCGTGCGCCGGCCCGTCGAGTGGGCGACTCGCCCGTGGCCGACCGAGCGGGTCGTGCGGGTCGCCCTCACCGCCTTCACCCTGATCGTGACGACCGTCATCGTGATGAACGTCGTCCATTTCAACCCGCTGAACGCCAAGGCCGACCTGATCTTCGACGACAACACGCCGACCGGCGGCGACATGGGCGCTCACGTGTGGGGGCCGGCGTTCCTGCGCGACCACCTGCTGCCGCACTTCCAGCTCAACGGGTGGAGCATGGACTGGTACGCCGGGATGCCGGCGTACCGCTTCTACATGGTCGTCCCGGCACTGGCGATGGTCGCCCTCGACACCGTCCTGCCCTACGGGGTGGCGTTCAAGCTCGTCGCCATCGCCGGGTTGGTGAGCCTGCCGTTCGCCTGCTGGGCGTTCGGCCGGCTGGCCCGCTTCCGCTTCCCGATGCCCGAGCTGTTCGCCTTCGCCGGGATGCTGTTCGCGCTCGACGAGAGCTTCAGCATCTACGGCGGCAACGTCAAGTCGACGATGGCGGGCGAGTTCTCGTTCTCGATCGCCCTCACGTTCATGATCCTTGGGCTCGGGTTCCTCGCCAACGGGATGCAAACGGGCAAGTACCGGTCGTGGGCGGCGATCCTGCTCGCCCTCGCCGTGGTGTGCCACGGCATCGTCGCCATCTACGTACTGGTGCTCGCGGCTCCCGTGTTCGTGCTCGTCCACCTCGACAGCGTGAAGCGGCTCTGGTTCGGGCTCTCGGTCGGCGGGCTGGTGCTGCTGCTGTCGGCGTGGTGGCTCGGGCCGTTCATCAGCGGTCACGACTACATGACGGACATGAAGTACGGCGCCCGCCCCGAGGGCGCGGGCGACTCGTACTGGGACATGTTCTTCCCGCTCACGTCGCCGCTCGACATCCTCGTCACGACGCTCGCGGTGATCGGATTCGCCGCGTGCATCGCCCGTCGCCACGCCAACGGCACCGCGCTCGGTGTGATCGGGTTGCTCGGCGTCGCCGCCGTGTACGCGATCCAGGAGGACGGCCTGCCGTTCATCGGGCTGCTGTGGAACCCGCGGCTGCTCCCGCTGATCTACTTCGTCCGTTACCTGCTGATGATGGTCGGGATCGTCGAGGTCGCCAGCCTGCTCATCGCGGTCGTCCGCAACCGCCCGGCGCAGAGCCTCAACGGGTTCGTCTCCGGCTCGGTCACGTTCGGCGTCGCCGCGGTCGCGGTGCTGCTCGTGCTCGGGTTCATGTTCGAGGTGTTGCCCGGTGGCGGCCGGCGGGTGTTCCACGATCCCGAGAAGCCGGTGTACGCCTGGGGCCCGTTCCGCAAGACGGCGAACGCGGGCGACGCCCAGGGCGATGGGTGGACGCGGTACAACTTCGCCGGCTACGAGGGGCGCACGCAGTACCCGGAGTACTACGACGTCGTCAACACGATGGCCGACCTCGGCCGGACCAACGGGTGCGGCCGGGCGCTCTGGGAGAACAACGAGGACAACGGCCAGTACGGCACAACCATGGCGCTGATGCTGTTGCCGTTCTGGACCGACGGTTGCATCGCCTCGATGGAGGGCCTGTTCTTCGAGGCGTCCGGCACCACGCCGTACCACTTCCTGGCCACCGCGGCGATGTCGAAGCAGAGTTCGAACCCGGTCCGGGAACTGCGCTATGTCGACAACGACGCCTCCGTCGGAGTGCCCGAGCTGCAGTCGCTCGGCGTGCGCTACACGATGGTGCGCACGAACGAGGCCAAGCGGGAGGCGCAGAAGCAGCCCGACCTGACCCTGGTCGCGACGAGCGGGCCGTGGGAGATCTACCAGGTGGCTGACTCCGACATCGTCGTGCCGCTCGACACCCAGCCGGTGGTGGTGGAGAAGCGTTCCGGCGACCAACGTGAGCGCAACCTCGAGCTCGGGACGAGCTGGTTCCAACACCCCGACGAGTGGGCGGCGATCCCGGCCGACGGCGGCCCGGACAACTGGCAGCGGATCACCGTCGGAGTCGACGAGACCCGCGCGGTTCCCGACCCGAGCCGCCCGCTCGACAACCCGGACACCCGCAGCAAGCAGGTCGACATCGTCGTGCCGCAGGAGCAGATCGACCCCGTTCGGCTGCCCCGAGTGCAGGTCACCGACGTGCAGATGGGTGAGCAGGACGTCTCGTTCCACGTCGATCGGGTCGGCGTGCCCGTGCTGGTCCGGGTGAGCTACTTCCCGAACTGGGAGGCCGAGGGCGCCGACGGTCCGTACCGGATCGCCCCCAACTTCATGGTCGTCGTGCCGACCGAGAACGACGTCCGGTTGCACTACGGCCGCAGCTCGTCGGACCTGTTCTTCTACGCCCTGACTCTCATCGGCATCGGCTTGCTGGTCTTCTTCCGCATCCGCGGCGACGCCAAGTTTGATGCGGCCGGCGAAGCGGCTGGAGCCGCCGCCGTGCCCCGAGGTCAGCCGGCGACCGACGAAACGTTTTCGTTCCCCTCGACCGGGTACAGGGACGGCGATGACGAGTTCGACGCCCCACCCCCCTCCGGTCTGCCCGTCACGGAACCGCCACACGATCGTGCGCCAGTTGACGCCGAAAGCGCACAACCGCCGCGAGCGCCACCAGTAGCCTGACCGGCCGCTATGGGTCAGCAACTCGACCAGATCGTCAAGGCGTACGACATCCGCGGCACCGTGCCCGACCAGCTCGACGCCGACGTCGCCCACGCCATCGGGATCGCCTTCGCCCGCTTCGCCGCGGGCGACGAGATCCTGGTCGCACGGGACATGCGGCCGTCCGGGCCGGCGCTCGTCGACGCTTTCACCCGCGGCGTGCTCGAGCAGGGCGTGGACGTGATCGACCTCGGACTGGCGTCGTCGGACCTGCTCTATTTCGCCACCGGCGCCCTCGATCGGCCCGGTGCGATCTTCACCGCCTCGCACAACCCGGCCGAGTACAACGGGATCAAGCTGTGCCTTGCCGGCGCGCGGCCGGTCGGGGCCGACTCCGGGTTCGCCGAGATCAAGGCGACCGCGGCGGCGGTGCTGGGCGGCCACACCCCGACCCCGGCGGCGCGGGCCGGCCGCTGTGAGGAGCGCAACCTGCTCACGTCGTTCGTCGATCATGTGGTCTCGTTCGTCGACCCGGCGTCGTTGCGCCCGCTTCGCGTGGTCGCCGACACGGCCAACGGAATGGGCGGGCTCGTCGTGCCGGCGGTGTTCGAGCGGCTGGGTTCGATCGAGCTCGAGGTGATGTACCCCGAGCTCGACGGCACCTTCCCCAACCACCCCGCCGACCCGCTGCAGCCGGCGAACCAGCGCGACCTGCGGGGACGGGTGGTGGCGGGCGGCTTCGACCTCGGGTTGGCGTTCGACGGCGACGCCGACCGGGTGTTCGTCGTCGACGAGACCGGGGCCGGTATGTCGGGTTCGACCACGACCGCGGTCCTGGCCACGGCTACGCTGCGCAGCAACCCCGGGGCCACGATCCTGCACAACCTGATCTGCTCTCGCGCTGTCCCGGAGGTGATCCGCGAGCACGGCGGGGTGCCGGTGCGCACCAAGGTCGGCCACTCGTTCATCAAGCAGGTCATGGCCGACACCGGTGCGGTGTTCGGCGGGGAGCACTCGGCGCACTACTACTTCGCCCGCAACTACCGGGCCGACAGCGGGCTGATCGCCTCGGTGCTGGTCCTCGACGAGCTCAGCCGCGCCGATCAGGAACTGTCGATCGTGCGCAAGCCGTTCGAGCGGTACTCGCAGAGCGGGGAGATCAACACCCAGGTCGCCGACGCCGCGGCGGTCCTCGCCCACGTGAGCCGGGAGATGGACGGCTGCGCGCAGGACCGTCTCGACGGGCTCACCGTCGATGCCGGCACCTGGTGGTTCAACCTGCGCCCGTCCAACACCGAGCCGCTGCTGCGCCTCAACCTCGAGGCCGAGACCCGCGACGAGTGCGACGCCCGCGTGGCCGACGTGCTCGCCATGATCACCTCGATCTGATGGCGCTCGATCCCGGTCTGCTCTCGATCCTCGCCTGCCCCGAGGACAAGGGTCCGCTCTACTACCTCGAGGACGAGGACCTGCTCTACAACCCGCGCCTGCGTCGGGTCTACGAGATCCGTGACGGGATCCCGGTCATGCTCGTCGAGGAAGCCCGGACGGTCGACGATGCTGAGCACGCCCGGATCCAGGGTCGCATCGACGGCGAGGGCATCTCACCGACGTTCTGAACGCGGCCGCGAAGGCGCTGGAGCAACGCAGCTAGATGCAAGAACGCGGACGGGTAACATCGCCCGTCGACGGGCTGACCCGAGAGGCGCCAGCAGGCCCCGGCCCCGCTCTTGAAACAGCGCGCCCTCTCAAGGAGATCGTTCATGACGTCAACGTCCACGCTCACCGGACGACGCGACTACCGCGTCGCCGACCTGTCGCTGGCCCCGTTCGGCCGCAAGGAGATCCTCCTCGCCGAGCACGAGATGCCCGGCCTGCGCGCCCTGCGGGCCGAGTTCGGTGCGACGAAGCCGCTCGCCGGCGCCCGCATCTCCGGCTCGTTGCACATGACCGTGCAGACGGCGGTGCTCATCGAGACGCTCGTCGAGCTCGGCGCCGAGGTGCGCTGGGCGAGCTGCAACATCTTCTCGACCCAGGACCACGCCGCCGCGGCCGCCGTGGTCGGACCGAACGGCACTCCCGACGACCCCCATGGTGTTCCCGTCTTCGCCTGGAAGGGCGAGACGCTCGAGGAGTACTGGTGGTGCACCGAGCAGATGATGACCTGGCCTGACGGCGACGGTCCGAACATGATCCTCGACGACGGCGGGGACGCCACGCTGGTCCTGCACAAGGGCGTCGAGTACGAGAAGAAGGGTGAGGTGCCCGACCCCACCGCAGCCTCGAACCCGGAGCTGGCGATCGTGCTCGGGTTGCTGCAGCGGTCGCTCCGGACCGACCCCACCAAGTGGAGCCGGATGGCGGCCGGCATCAAGGGCGTCACCGAGGAGACGACCACCGGGGTCAAGCGCCTCTACAAGATGCACGCCGAGAACGAGCTGCTGCTCCCGGCGATCAACGTGAACGACTCGGTCACCAAGTCCAAGTTCGACAACCTCTACGGCTGCCGCCACTCGCTCGTCGACGCGATCAACCGCGCAACCGACATGATGCTCGGCGGGAAGGTCGCCGTCGTGTGCGGCTACGGCGACGTCGGCAAGGGCTGCGCCCAGAGCCTGCGCGGCCAGGGGTGCCGGGTCATCGTCACCGAGATCGATCCGATCAACGCCCTGCAGGCGGTGATGGAGGGGTACGAGGTGACCACGCTCGAGGAGGTCGTCGGGATCGCCGACGTGTTCGTCAGTGCCACCGGCAACGACGGCATCATCACGATCGACCACATGCGGCAGATGAAGCAGAACGCCGTGGTGTGCAACATCGGGCACTTCGACACCGAGATCGACATGGCCGGCCTCGCCCGCTCGGGCGCCGTGCGCGACGAGATCAAGCCCGGAACCGACCTGTGGCGCTTCCCTGACGGCAACCAGATCCTGGTGCTCGCCGAGGGGCGGCTGGTGAACCTCGGCTGCGCCACCGGCCACCCGAGCTTCGTGATGAGCTGCTCGTTCTCCAATCAGGTGCTTGCCCAGATCGAGCTGTTCCAGAACACCGAGAGCTACCCGATCGGGGTGTACGTGCTCCCCAAGCGCCTCGACGAGAAGGTCGCCGAACTCCACCTCGGCGCCCTCGGGGTCAAGCTCACCAAGCTGACCGACGAACAGGCCGAGTACATCGGCGTCGAGCCCGGCGGACCGTTCAAGTCGGACCACTACCGCTACTGACCTGACGCCCGCCGCGGACGGGCGAGAATGACGGTGTGCCGCTGTCGCAGATCGTCATTCGGCTGCTCGTCTCGCTGGCGGCCGGACTGGTCATCGGCATCGAGCGCGAAGCCCGCGGCCACAAGGCGGGGATCGGCACCCACACGCTCGTCGCCCTCGGTGCCACGGTCTTCACCCTCGCCGGTGCCGTCGGCGCGGCCGACGACGGCGGCGATCCGTGGCGCATCGCCGCCCAGGTCGCGTCGGGCATCGGCTTCATCGGTGCGGGCACGATCATCCAGAGCCGCGGTTCGGTCAAAGGCCTCACCACCGCGGCGTCCCTGTGGTTCACCGCCGGCGTCGGCGTCGCCGCCGGTGTCGGCGGCCTCGCCCTCGCCGGGATCGCCGTCGGTGCAGCCTTCCTCGTGCTCACGGTGAGGGAGGTCGGACCGATCCAGTCGTGGCGCCGGCCCCAACACACGGCCTCGGTGAGCGTCGTCCACGCCGATCGCGACGGGCTCGCCGGCCTGCTGACGCCGCTGCTCGCCGACAGCCAAGGACCCGTCGTGGTACAGACCGAAGCGAGCGCCTGGCCCGACGGTCGCGGGCGTTGGCGCACGACCATCCAGCTCGAGGCGACCGCGCTCGCCGGCCTCGTCGAGCGGCTGCAGGCGAGTCCGGCGACCCTCGAGCTGACGATCGACGGCGCAGACGGATGATCGTCGACCCACCGGAACGCACAGAACGTTCGGACCGCGGACTCCCTAACGTGTCGGCGTGACGTCGCCGGCCCGCACATCCGGGACCACGCGACGACTCCTGACCACGGCGGAGGGCGCGAGCGCGGCCGCGTTCACGCCCGTCGACTGGATGCTGCTGCTGACGGCGTCCCTGATCTGGGGATCGTCGTTCCTGCTCATCGCCGAGGGGCTGGAGTCACTGGCGCCGGGCACGGTGACCTGGTTCCGCATCATCTTCGGCTGGCTGGCCCTGGCGACCCTGCCGGGAGCGCGCCGCGCAGAGATCGAGCCGGCCGACCGACCGGGGATCGCCCTCGTCGGAGTGCTCTGGATGGCGCTGCCGATGACGATGTTCCCGATTGCCGAGCAGTGGATCTCGTCGTCGATCACCGGGATGCTCAACGGGTCACTGCCGCTGTTCGCGGCCGCTGTCGCGGCGATCATGCTGCGCCGCCTGCCTGGCCCCCGCCAGCAGGTCGGGATCCTGATCGGGTTCATCGGCGTGGTCGCGATCAGCCTGCCGTCGCTGCAGGGCGACGCGAGCACGGCGCTCGGCGCCGCCCTCGTCGTTCTGGCGATCGCCTCGTACGGCGTGGCGACGAACGTGGTCGTCCCGTTGCAGCAGCGCTACGGCGCGCTGCCGGTCATCTGGCGGGCCCAGGTCGTCGCGATCGCCCTCACCGCACCGTACGGGATCGTCGGCTTGTCCTCGTCGTCACTCGCCTGGCGACCGGTCGCCGCGGTCGTCGTGCTCGGCGCGTTCGGGACCGGTTTCGCCTTCCTCGCCGCGGGGACGCTGATCGGCCGGGTCGGCGCGACGCGCGGATCCGTGCTCGCCTACATCATCCCGGTGATCTCGCTCGTGCTGGGTGTCGTCGTGCGCAACGAGCACGTCGAGGCGCTGGCGATCGGTGGACTGGCGCTGGTGCTCGTCGGTGCCTGGCTCACCAGCCGCGCCGGCCGTTGAGGCGGTCTCCCCCATCTGGGCGGGATTCGTCCCATCTGGCTTTCTGGGCGGGATTCGTCTCACCCGTCGCGACGATTCCCGCCCAGTTCGCTCGATCTCACTCGGTGAACGCCGCGATCACGGGGGCGAACGCCTCGAGCTGGGCGGTCGAGCCGTCGAGGTGCAGGGCAATGATCGCTTCCTGCACCCCGGCCTCCGCCCACGCCCGATAGCGGCCGATCTGCTCCACCACCGTGCCGACGACCGGTGCGTACCGCTCCTGGGCGTTGGGCGAGCCACCGAGGACCGCCGCCTCGGACAGGTTGGTGATGGTGATGTCGGCCGGATCACGATCCACGGCCGCGCAGTGATCGCCGAGCACGGCGACCCTGCGCCGCACCGTGTCGGGATCGCCGAAGAGGTTGCAGGCGTCGGCGTAGCGAGCCACGAGCCGCAGTGTGCGCCGCTCGCCGGAGCCGCCGACGAGGATCGGGATGCGCTCCTGCAACGGGCGGGGGTAGCACGTCGCCGCGGCGACCGTGATCTGGCGGCCCTCGAACGCCGGCGTGCCCTTCCCCCACATCAGCGGCAGCAGCTGGAGCGTGTCCTCGAGCAGCTCGTACCGCCGCGCCACGGGTGGGAACTCCCAGCCGTACAGCTCGTGCTCGCGGCGGAACCACGCCGCGCCGAGTCCGCAGAACGCCCGCCCGCCGGACAGCACGTCGAGCGTGGCGACGATCTTGGCGACGTGCGCCGGATTGCGGTAGGTCACGCCGGTCACGAGCGTGCCGAGGCGGGCGGTCGACGTCGCCGCGGCCAGGTACCCGAGCGTGGCCGTGCTCTCGAGCATGTCCTCCCACTCTCGGCCGACGGACGGGATCTGCACGAAGTGGTCCATCACCGAGATCGAGGAGAACCCCACCTCCTCGGCCGTACGGGCGATCGCGCTGAGCCGGGCGGCCGTCTCGCCGGGCGCCCCCGGCCACGTGAACCGACCGACCTGCAGTCCGAAGCGAAGCGGCATCGGATCCTCCTTCTGGCGCCGGGCGACGGCGGGCGAGTCGTAGAGCGTCGCCGGAACGGTCACGACGGGTTCGTCGGTCGTCCGGTGGACCGCGGCGAAGCCTTCGTGGTCGTCCGCGTCGAGGCGGGCGACGGCAGTGATTAAGGACCGCAACTGGCCGGACAGCACGCTCGCGGGCACGGCTTCGGGGCGGCCGCGGTTGCGGGCCCGGCACTCGCGCTCTGGCGTGTCGACGATCACGGCGTGGCAGGCGACCCCGGTCGCCGCGGCGAGCGCCCGGTACCGCGTCCGCACCTTCGGATCCAGCGCCGTCGAGTCGATGACCGTCAGCAGGCCACGCCGCAAGCGCTTGGTCACGACGAGGTCGAGCACCTCGAGGGCGTCGTTGGTCGCCCGCAGGTCGTGGCGGTGTACGCCCACGACCTCGCGCAGGTCGTCGGGCGACACGATCGCCGGCCGGGGGAACCAGCGGGCGGCCCACGTCGACTTGCCCGCGCCGGCCGGCCCGACGAGCACGACCAGGCAGGGGTCGGGCAGCCGGATCGTCACGGCCGACGCCGTCCCGGTTCGCTGTGACACCCCTTCGTCATGATCGGGTCCATGATCTTCGCGACGCAGTGTGCCGGATGTGATGCCCGGGGGGTCCCACTCTGCCGGACGTGCCGGTTCGCCCTCGTGGCCCGCACGATCCCGCCCGCTCCACCGGGCGTGATCGCGGCGATCCCGTTCTCCGGGCGGGCTCGTCAGGTGCTCCTCGGGTTCAAGTACCGCAACCGGCGAGCGATCGCCGCGCACCTCGCCGGCCTCCTCGTCAACCGCATGGCGCGATCGGGTACCCGGGTCGATCTCGTCACGTGGGCGCCGACGAGCGGACGCCGGCGGCGGGCGAGGGGGTTCGATCAGGCGGAGTTGATCGCCCGCCAGGTCGCCCGGCAACTCGGCGTGCCGTGCCGCCGTTTGCTCGAGCGTGAGGGAGGCGGCGATCCGCAGACCGGCCTCGACCGTGCTCGCCGCTTCCACGGGCCGGTGTTCCGCGCCCATCCACGGGTGCCCCGCTCCCGCGTGATGGTCGTCGACGACGTGGTCACGACGGGCGCCACCCTCGCCTCGGCGGCGGCAGTGCTCCGGAAGGCCGGCGCGGTCGAGGTGGTCCGCGCTGCCGTGGCCGCCACTCCGGCCGGTCTCAGCTCGGTCCAGCGCGTGGCCTGATGTTCACGACCCGGCCGCACGGAAGGTCGCCGCCTGCATCACCCAGGCTGCTGGGCCGGCCAACTCGGCGCCCGCGTCGTACGGGCCAGTGGTGCTCACCACGCGGTCGACAACGATGTCGGCGTCCGGATTCGTGATCACTCGCTGGGTGAATCCGGCGGCAGGCTCGGTGAAGGCGCCCGCGGTCATGCCGGCGGCGAAGATCAGCTCGGTTGGACTCGTCGTCGTGACGGTGCCGCTGCTGGCGGCGGCGGAGTTCCCGGAGCTCGAGGCGGTCGCGTCGAGCGGGTCGGTCGGTTCCAACCCTCCGTACTCGGTGATGCGCACGTCGGCGAACGGAACGGCCGAGCCGAACTGCACCGTCACCGTGTTGGCGCCGGCGGCGGCGGCTTGCACGTTCTTGGCGTAGTAGATCGCCTGGCTCAATCCGGCCCCGCGCTGGATCGGTGCGGCGAGGAAGTAGGCGTTGTCGCGGCTGTCGGTCACCGAGGCGATCGTCGAGGTGGCGTCGTTCCAGCCGACGGCGACGATGTTGGTGTCGCCGGCCGCCTGCGCCGACCGGTATTGGACGTTCACCGTGCTCTGCGGGGTCTGCGGGGTGGCGTAGTTCTGCTGGACGAACGCCCCCGGCGCGGCCTCGGCCGCGAACCTGGCGGTGAAGGTCCGGGCCGTCGACGGCACGACGATCTCGTGCTGCCGGGCGCCGCCGTCGGACCACGACGCGAACGTGTAGCTCGTTCCGCCGGCGACCTGGTCGGGCGCCTGGATCGTGTGGTGGAAGCCGACGAGGGTGTCGTGGACGAACGGGGTCGTCTTGGCGATCCCGTCGAGGTGGATCGTCCGTCCGGACGGTGATGACCGGAAGGTCAGGTTGACCTTGGTCGGCCAGATGACCACCGATCGCGTCGTGCGCAGGCCGCTCGAATCGACCACGGTCAGCGAGATCCGATACCGGGTGTTGCCGCTGAAGTCGTGGCCGGTGGTGGGGATCCTGAACGTTCCCCGCTTCACGCCGGTCCGCGGGATCCCGGGGTGGACGTGGCCTTCGTGGAGGAAGTCGATGTTCCATCGGAACGCACTTGCCGGCAGGACGCCGTCCTGGGCGTCGGAAGCCGTGCCGCGGAACGAGATCTCGTCGCCGGCGCGGAAGAACACGCCGTTGATCGGCGCCCGGATCCGTGCCGTCGGCGGGGTGCCGACCGTGATCGTGATCGGCGCGGCGACGGTCGACGACGCGCCGTCGGACACGGTCAGCCGGACCGTGTAGCGACCCTCCCGGGCGTAGCCGTGCACCGGGTTCGCCAGCGTCGACGACGTGCCGTCGCCGAATGTCCACGACCTCGTCACGGGCCGGCCCTCCGGATCGCGGGAACCGGCGCTGGAGAACGTCACCCGCAGCGGGGCTGCACCGGACGTCGGCTGAGCGGTGGCCACCGCGATCGGCGGCCGGTTGGTGCCGACGAAGCGGATCCGGCGGAGCTTGCTCACGCCGAACGAGCCGCTGATGTCCGAGTACCCGAGGTCGAGGTAGTAGAGGGCGCCGTCGGGGCCCTCGGCGAGGCTGACGACGTCGCCGTACGGACCGTCGACCGCTCCGCTCGGCGGTTCGAAGTTGGCGACGGTGGCGTCGCCGCTGGCGTCGAACTGGAGCCGCTTGATCCAGTTCTGGGTGTAGTCGGCGAAGAAGTAGTTCCCCCGGTAGGCGGCGGGGAACTCGGTGCCGTGGTAGACGAACCCGCCGGTGATCGAGGCGTCCCGGCCGTTGTGGGGATAGGAGTAGATCGGACCGGTGCACTCCGGCGACGGGCACGCCCCCTCGAAGTCGGGCCAGCCGTAGTTGGCGCCGGCGACGCCGAGGTTGACCTCCTCCTTCGCCGTCGAATAGTCGTTGCCCCCGACGTCGGCGACGAAGAGACGGCCGGTGGGGGAGTCGTAATAGGCCCGGAACGGGTTGCGCAGCCCGTACGCCCAGATCGAGTCCCAGTTCGGTCCCTCCCCGTCGTAGAACGGGTCGTCGGTCGGGACCGTCCCGTCGGGGTTGATCCGGTGGATCTTGCCCCGGGGACTGGAGAGCGACTGGGCGACGCCGGCGTCGAAGTGCTCGCCGGTGGTGAAGTAGATCTTGCCGTCGTTGCCGAACACGACGGCGCCTCCGTGGTGTTCGGCGTTGGCGTCGTCAGGATCCTCGTACAGGATCACTTCGGTGTCGGGGTCCGCGCTGGTGAGGGCGGCGTTGGCGGTGAACCGCGAGAGGCGGTCGTGGTTGGGGCTACCGGCCGTGTAGAAGACGTAGAAGAAGCGGTTGGTCGCGAAGTTGGGGTCGAGGGCGATGTCGTAGATCCCCTGCTGGACACCCGCCGAGCCGACGTTGGTGAGCTGGAGGAACGGCTTCGGCCGGACTTCGGTGTACGGCGGCCGCAGGACGTTGATCCGGCCGGCGAGCTCGGCGAGCAGCAGCCGGCCGTCGGGGAGGAACTCGATTGTGGTCGGCAGGTCGAAGCCGGTGGCGAGGATCTCGTTCCGGAACGTGCCGGTGCTCCCGGCCTGGACGGACACCGGGGC
>JBKOUV010000298.1:0-3409 GCA_046723555.1 Actinomycetota bacterium
GAGCGCACGAGCCCGGCGCCCTTGAGGGCGAGCAGGATCTGTTCGAGGTAGGGCTGGGGGAGCCCCGTCCGCTCGGCGATGTCGCGGACCGACGTGGGACCGTCCTCCTCGGCATGGAGCGCCAACGAGAGCAACGCCCGACAGGCGTAGTCACCACGAGTGGACACGCGCACGCCGTCATCGTACGGGTCGCGCGGGAGGGCCGCGCTCGAGGGGTTGCGGGACCCACGTCCGGCTTTACGGTGTGCGGGTGAAATGCTGGACTCTGCCGCGGTGATCCCCAGCCCGATGATCCCGGACTACGCCGGCGCCAACGTGCGCGGCATCGTCCCGGCGCTCCTCGGGCCGGGCAAGTGGACGGACTCGCTTCCGTCGTGGTTCCCCGAACCGGTGACCCACGCCGAACAGGTCGTGCTGTTGATCCTCGACGGGCTCGGCTGGGAGCAGCTCGTCGAGCGGCGGACGCTGATGCCGACGTTGAGCGGGATGACCGGTGGCCCGATCACGACGGTCGCGCCGACGACCACGGCGACCGCACTGAGCTCGATCGCCACCGGACTGACTCCGGCCGAGCACGGTCTCCTCGGCTACCGCATGATGATCGGTGGAGAAGTGATCAACGTGCTCCGCTGGAACACGCCGAGCGGTGACCGCCGTCGCTCGCACCCGCCGCGGGACGTCCAGCCGTACGCCGCGTTCCTCGGGTACGAGATCCCGGTGGTGTCACCGACGGACCTCCAGGGAACGGCCTTCACCGAAGCCCACCTGCGCGGCTCGCGCGCGGTGGGGTGGCGGTCGGTCTCGGCGATCGCCGTCCACGTGAGCCGGGAGCTGCGCGCAGGCGAGCGGCTCGTCTACGCGTACTACGGCGGCATCGACAAGACGGCCCACGAGCGGGGGTTCGGCGACTTCTACGACGCCGAGCTGCGCTTCGCCGACCGGCTCGTCGGCGACGTGCTCGAGGCGTTACCGCCCGGGGCCGTGCTGCTGGTGACCGCCGACCACGGTCAGGTCCAGGTGGGTGACCAGATCGTCGATCCGGCGCCCGAGCTGCTGTCGATGGTCGCCGCCCAGTCGGGCGAGGGAAGATTCCGTTGGTGGCACGCGTACCGTGGCGCCAGCGATGATCTTGTCGCCGCCACCACCGAGCTGTACGGGGACCAGGCGTGGGTCGTGACGCGGCAGCAGATGATCGACGAGGAGTGGTTCGGTCCCGCCCTTGCCGCGCCGATCGCAGCGAGGCTCGGTGACGTGGCGCTCGTCGCCTACGAGCCGGTGAGCTTCTACGATCCGGCGGATTCGGGCCCGTTCGAGCTCATCTGCCGTCACGGATCGTTGACCGCAGCGGAGACGCTCGTGCCGTTCGTCGCGGCAGCACGCGGAATCGAGTGAACAGAAAGGACGCCCCCCAATGAGTGACTCTCCCCCCGAACCCCCCGACCAGGAACCCGAGCGCGGGGAGCTCGTCGATCGGGTGGCCGAGAATGTCCCCGACGTGGCCGATGTCCCCGAGGGCGAGGCGGTCACATCGCCGGCCAAGGTGATGCGCATCGGATCGATGGTCAAGATGCTGCTCGAAGAGGTCCGCGCCGCGCCGCTCGACGAGCCGAGTCGGGAGCGGCTGGCCGAGATCTACGAGCGCTCGATCACCGAGCTGTCTGACGCCCTGTCGCCTGATCTCCAGCAGGAGCTGAAGATGCTGGCCCTTCCGTTCCGCGACGGCGAGGTGCCGTCGGAAGGCGAGATCCGCGTCGCCAAGGCGCAGCTCGTCGGGTGGCTGGAAGGGCTCTTCCACGGCATCCAGGCGACCCTCTTCGCCCAGCAGCTCGCCGCCCGCCAGCAGTTGGAGCAGATCCGCCAGCTTCCCCCGGGGCAGCAACGCCCGGACGGGCCCGGCCAGCCGGTGCCTCCGGACCGCCCCGGGACGTACTTGTAGCCCGGGCCACCTGGCCGGTCCTAGCGGCGTCATTGTCCGTCGGCACTCCGAACGGACCGAAGCCTGCCCCTCGTCAACGCCGATGTCGGTGTTCGGCGGGTATTTGACTGGGCCGCCGCGACATGAAATTCTCGGGCGAATCACAACGGCGTCATTCACTCACCTCCACGTCCACACCGAGTTCTCGATGCTCGATGGCGCGTCGCGGATCGACGAGCTGGTGGCGCGGGCAGTCGCCGACGGTCAACCGGCGATCGGGATCACCGACCACGGCAACATGTACGGGACGCTGGAGTTCTACAAGGAGTGCCGGCGGCAGGGGATCAAGCCGATCATCGGCACCGAGGCGTACATGGCCCACGAGACCCGCCGCGAGCGCCCGACCCGGCGGGGCCGCGTCGATGACTCGGGCGGCGACACCGAGGGCGGGCAGAAGCTCTACTACCACCTCACCCTGCTGGCGGAGAACCAGACCGGGTACCGCAACCTGATCCAGCTGGCGAGCCGGGCGTTCCTCGAGGGCTACTACTACAAGCCGCGGCTCGATTGGGAGCTGCTCGCCGACCACCACGAGGGACTGATCGCGACCACCGGGTGCCTGGGTGGACACGTCCTGCAGAGCCTGCTCCGCGGCGACCGCAAGGGGGCGGTGGAGAAGGCGGCCCGGCTGCAGGACATCTTCGGGCGCGACCACCTGTTCGTCGAGCTCCAGGACCACGGGTCCCAGGCGCAGCGGGACACCAACCCCCAGCTCCTCGAGATCGCCCGGGAGTTGCAGGCGCCGCTGCTCGCCACCAACGACTGCCACTACACCCATCGGGAGGACCACGAGGCCCACGACGCCCTGTTGTGCGTGCAGACCGGTGCCGTGCTGTCGGACCCGAAGCGGTTCAAGTTCGACGGCCACGAGCACTACCTCAAGACCGCCGACGAGATGCGGTATCTGTTCCGGGAGGTCCCGGAGGCGTGCGACAACACGCTGTGGGTCGCCGAGCGGGCCGACGTGCAGATCGACTTCGGCGGCCTGCAACTGCCGACGTTCCCGCTGCCCGAGGGGTTCGCCGGCGACGCCGCCTACCTGGCCCACGTCACGTGGGAAGGGGCGCGGGAGCGCTGGGGTGACGAGCTCGGCGAATCGGTCAAGCAGCGCATCGAGTACGAGCTCGAGACGATCGACGCGATGGGGTTCAGCTCGTACTTCCTCATCGTGTGGGACCTCATCGCCTACGCCCGCCGCCGCGGCATCCGGGTCGGCCCCGGACGCGGGTCGGCGGCCGGCTGCGCGGTCGCCTACTGCCTGCGCATCACCGACCTCGACCCGATCAAGTACGACCTGCTGTTCGAGCGGTTCCTGAACCCGAGCCGGCTGTCGATGCCCGACATCGACATGGACTTCGACTCCCGCTACCGGGACGAGATGATCCGCTACGCCGCCGAGCGCTACGGCCGCGACCACGTCGCCCAGATCATCAC
>JBKOUV010000108.1:0-10161 GCA_046723555.1 Actinomycetota bacterium
TTCGAGGATCAGCGGGTTGATCACCCGTCCGGCGTCGTCGCACGCGACGTGCCGGACGAGCCGCACGCCGCCGGTCTGGGTGTCGACCTCGACGACGGCGACATGGGCGCCGAACGGGAACGTCGCGCCCGCAGCCTCGAAGCGGGTGTCGATCTCGAGCCGCTCGCCGTCCAGGTCGGCCGCCGCCGTGGCGGCGAGGTCGGCCCACGTCTTGGCCACGGCGGGCGTGCCGGCCACGTGGAACTCGCCCCGATCGAGGTCGAGCACGACATCGGCCTCGTCGGCTTCCAGCGCCTTGGCGGCGAGCCTCTTGGCCTTGTCGACCAGCTCGGCCGCGGCCTTGTCGACCGCCGCCCCGCCCTGTTGCAGCGACCGCGAGCCCATCGTCCCGCCGCCGGACGGGACGAGGTCGGTGTCGCCCCAGACCAGCTCGATGCGATCCAGCGGGATGCCGGTCCGGTCGCTGGCGATCATCGACCATGCGGTCTCGTGGCCCTGACCGTGGGGCGACGTGCCGGTGTAGACGACGGCACGGCCGTCGTCGAGCACCTCGATCTTCGCCGCCTCGCTCGTCGGCGGCACGCCGCCGGTGATCTCGACGTACGTGCTGACGCCGATCCCGAGCTGCACCGGGTCGCCCGACTCCCGTCGCTGCGCCTGCTCCGCCCGCAGCTTGTCGTAGCCGGCGGCGTCGAGCACCCTGTCGAGCGCGCCGCGGTAGTCACCGCAGTCGTACGTCTGCTGGACCGCGGTCGTGTGCGGTTCGCTGAACGGGGCGATCAGGTTGATCCGGCGCACCTCCGTGGGGTCGAGCCCGACCTCGGCGGCGTACAGGTCCATCGACCGCTCGATCGCCGCCGTCGCCTCGGGCCGCCCGGCCCCGCGGTAGGCGACGATCGGGGTCGTGTTGGTGACGACCGACGTGGTCCGGCACTCGATGTTCGGGATCGCGTAGACGCCGGAGGACATCGGGCGGGTCATGAACGGGGCGAGCACGGTGCCGATCTCGGCGAACGCACCACAGTCCTGGATGGCGTGGAGCCGGTAGTGCGTGACGGTGCCGTCGCGGCGCCCACCCAACGTGATGTGGTGGACCTGGGCTCGTCCTTGGCCGAGCGCGATCATCGACTCGCTGCGGGTCTCCTGCCAGTGCACCGGCCGGCCGACTTCACGGGCCAGCCGGCCGAGCAGGATCTCGTCGGGATAGACGCTGATCTTGGCCCCGAAGCCGCCTCCGACGTCGGGTGTGATCACGCGGACTTGGGCCGGTTCGATCCCGTTCCCTCCGGCGATCACGTCCCGGACGCCCTGGGCGTGCTGCGTCGACACCCACTGGTGCAGCCGGTCGTCGACCCACGCCGCCGCCGAGCCGCGCACCTCGAGCGGGCACGGGGCGACGCGCTGGTTCACGAACCGGGCGCTGACCGTGACCTCGCAATCGGCGAAGAACTCGTCGCCGGTGAGGTCGGGCATGCCGAGCGCGGTCGTGTCGAACACCGCGTTGCTCCCCGCCGCGTCGTAGAGGAGCGGCCCGCCGGCCAAGGCCGCCTCGGGGTCGAGCACCACCTCCAACGGTTCGTAGTCGACGATGACCGCGGCGGCGGCGTCGGCCGCCTGTTCGCGGGTCTCGGCGACGACGGCCGCGACGATCTCGCCGACGTAACGAACCCGATCGGACGCGATGAGCGTTCGCGTCACCGCCGGGTTGAAGGGCGATGGCGCCGGCTCCAAGGCGAGATTCGCCGCGGTGAACACGCCGATCACACCCGGCATCGCCTCGGCGTCGGCGGTGTCGATCGACGTGATCGTGGCGTGGGCTGCGGTCGACCGCGCGTAGGCGACGTACGCCGCGCCGGCGAGCTCGGGGACGTCCCGGAGATCGTCGAGGTACACGCCACCGGTGGTGAGGAACTTCGGATCTTCCTTGCGGACGACCCGGTTGCCGAGGATGCTGCCAGGCACGTGAAACCCCCTGATCGATGGTCGTCGGCACTGTAGCGAGACGCCTACGGGGGAGGGTATGTCGTGGGTGGACCGGGCACCGTGTCGTGCCATGCTTCGCAACGTGGCCTGGTTGGTGAGTGAGGCACGAGTCCTGGCCTCGGCCGAGGTGGCCAACGACCGCCCCGCCCGCCGGCGCGGGCTGCTCAAACGCGACAGCCTCGAGGGCGCCCTCGTGATCACGTCGTGCCGGTGGGTGCACACCGTCGGGATGCGCTTCCCGCTCGACGTGGCGTACGTCGACGACGCCGGCACCGTGGTGAAGACCGTGCGCATGGCCCGACACCGCGTCGGTTTCCCGGTGCCCCACGCGACCTGGGTCATCGAGGCGCAGGCGGGCGCGTTCGAACGGTGGGGGCTGCACGTCGGTGATGTAGTGGAGCTCCGCGATGGCGACGAGCACGACGGCGAGTGCTGACGCCGGCGGCGGCCGCCTGGTGCTCGTGGCGACGCCGATCGGGAATCTCGGCGACCTCTCACCGCGTGCCGTGGAGGCGCTAGGCCAAGCCGCCTTGATCTGCTGCGAGGACACCCGCCGCACCGGGCGACTGCTGGAGCACGCCGGTGTCGCCGCGGCCCGGCTCGCCGTCTGCAACGAGCACACCGAGTCGGCGCGCATCGGCGAAGTCCTGACCAGGCTCGGCGCCGGCGACGACGTGGCGCTGGTGTCGGACGCCGGCACGCCGGGAATCAGCGACCCCGGTGAGCGCATCGTGCGCGCCGTCATCGACGCCGGCTTCGAGGTCACCAGCATCCCGGGACCGACGGCGCTGGTCACCGCACTGGTGACGAGCGGGCTCGCGACGGGCCGGTTCGTGTTCGAGGGGTTCCTACCCCGGTCCGGGCGAGCTCGGCAGGACCGGCTCGCCGAGCTGGCGGGCGAGCGGAGGACGATCGTCGTCTACGAGGCGCCGCACCGCGTCCGGCGCACGCTGGCCGACCTCGCCGCCGGCCTCGGCGATGACCGTCCGGTCGCCGTCGCGCGTGAGCTGACCAAGCTGTGGGAGACAGTGGTGCGGGGGACGCTCGGCACCGTGGAGGTGGGCGAGCCTCGCGGCGAGTACGTCCTCGTCATCGCCGGCGCGCCCGCCGCCGGTGCGCAGCCCGACGACGACGCGATCCGGGAAGCCCTGCGGGTCGAGCTCGCTGACGGCGCTTCCACCCGCGACGCGGCGGGCGCGGTCGCCCGCCGGCTCGGCGTTCCCAAGCGTCTGGCGTACAACCTTGCCGTCGCCGAGTCCCGCCGATCGGGCACGATGGGGACCCGGAATGACTGAATACAGCCAGATGGTGGGCGGAGGGCCGAGCGCGGCGTTCTTCGACCTCGACCGCACGCTGATCTCGGGATCCTCGGCGTTCATCCTCGCCGCCAGCGCGCGTTCGGCCGGGTTGCTGCGAACCAGCCAGTTCGTGCGCGATTCCGGCGCGGCGATCCGGTTCAAGCTGATGGGCGCGAGCGATCGGACGACCGACGGCGTGCGCGACCGGGTGCTCGGGGCGGTGAAGGGGATGCGTCAGGACGACCTGATCGCGCTCAACGCCGAGATCCTCCCGAAGCTGCTGGCCAAGATCCGTCCCGAGGCCCGCCGGCTCCTCGACCTGCACCGCCACGCCGGCCGCAACACGTACATCGTCTCGGCCGCGCCGGTCGAGATCGTCGAGTCGCTCGCCCACTCGCTCGGCATGACCGCGGGGATCGGAACCCGCGGCACGGTCGAGGACGGCGTGTACAACGGTGAGCTCGACGGGCCGTTCTGCTACGGACCGGGCAAGGTGACGGCGATGGAGGAGATCGCCCGCTGGGACGGCCTCGATCTGGCGCAGTGCTACGCCTACAGCGACTCCTCGAGCGACCTCCCGATGCTGCAAGCGGTCGGCCATCCGGTCGCGGTCAACCCGGACACCCGACTGACTCGCCACGCCCGCGCCAACGGCTGGCCGATCGTGCGGTTCAGCCAGCGCACGAAGTCGGTCATCCGCCGGTCCGCCGCCGCCGTCGGGGCGTCGGCGATCGCCGGGGCGTCATTCGTCGCCGGCACCCGGTACGCCCGCCGGCTCGCCTGACCGTCGAGACGATCTGGGCGCAGATCGTCTCAACGGTCGAGAAGAATCGCGCCCAGATGCTGGTGCCGGGCTGTGATGCGAGCGAGTGAGCGCCAGCGAGCGAGCGGCAACCAGCGGCCTGCGTGGCCGGGGAACGCCGTCAGAGGATCGCGCCCAGATTCGGCGGGCGAGGCTCCCTAGCCGGGCGCCCGGCCCGGGCAGACTGCAGACGTGTCGGTCACACCAGGGACGATCGCGACCAGCCGCCTCACGCTGAGCCCGCTCGTCGAAGCGGACGCCGACGCGATGTTCGCCGTGCTCGACGACGAGCGGATGCACGAGTTCACCGGCGGCCAGCCGCTGACACTCGACGAGCTGCGGACGAGATACCGCCGGCTGGCCGTTGGGTTCTCCTCGGACAACACCGAGCAGTGGTTGAACTGGATCGTGCGGACGACCGTCGACCATGAACCGGTTGGGGCGATGCAGGCAACCGTCGCGGTCGACGGCTCGTCCGCCGACGTCGCCTGGGAGATCGGCGTGCCGTGGCAAGGCCAGGGTTACGCCTCAGAGGCCGCCGTCGCGGTCGTCGACTGGCTCGTCGACCACGGGGTGCCCGACATCCGGGCATTGATCCATCCGGACCACGCGGCCTCGGTCCGGGTCGCGGCCCGTGCCGGCCTCGAGCCGACCGCCGATCTCGTCGACGCTGAGGTGGTGTGGATTCGCCGGAGCTGAACGATGTCCTGATGCGCTAGGCAGGTGTGATGGTGGAAGCGCCGGACCCGCACCGAGCACTGGCCGAGCGGCTGCAGGCGTACGAGCCATCGATCGCCGAGGCGGGCGACGTTCGTCGAGTCCGCCGGTTGGTGGCCGCCGGTTCGCCGTGGGATCGGCGGGCCCCGTTGCACGTGACCGGATCGGCGCTCATCGTCCACCCCCCGACCCGACGGGTGCTGCTGCGTTGGCACGAGCGGCAGCAGGCCTGGTTGCAAGTGGGCGGTCATGCTGATCCCGGCGAGCACGATCCGCTCGCGGTGGCGTTGCGCGAGGGCCGGGAGGAGACCGGGCTGCCGGACCTCGAGCCGTGGCCGGACGGCACGTTGCGGCACGTCGTCGTGGTGCCGGTGCCGGCGAACGACCGCGAACCGGCGCACGAGCACGCCGACCTGCGCTTCGTCGTGGCGACCCACCGTCCCGACGCCGCCCGCCCCGAGCATGCGACTGCGGAGCTGCGCTGGCTGTCCGTCGACGAGGCGCTCGAGCTCACCGCCGAGGAGAACGTCCGCGAGACGATCCGCCGCGCCGGCCGGCTGATGGCCGTGGTGGGTTGACCGGCGTCCGGGCCCTGCCTGAGCGGCGGCCGCGGCGGCACCTGGTTCGTGGAACCACGACCGGTCAGCCGCCGTCGAACATTCATGAAGAGATCACTGACGGGAGCCGCGGTCATCCTGCTCCTCGCCGCGTGCGGAGGCACCGGCCGAGCAAACGGGCCGTCGTCGACGACGGCGCCGGCGACGACGCCGGTGAGCACGACCCCCGCGACCACCCAACCAGAAGCGACAACACCGATTGCCGAGCGCACGGCCCGGTTGCGGATCCATCAGCGGCAGACCTCGTGCTGCTACATCGAAGGTCAGGTGTCGTATCTGATCGTGCGCGACGAGGACGGAAACGTCGTCGCGAAGCGCGAGTTCTCGGGGATTCGGCCCCACCGGCCGGCGGTCGACGTGCACCTCGCACCCGGGCGATACGTCGTCACCTCTTACCAACGACCGTGCGACGGCAACTGCGGATACCTCGATCCGCCCACCGATCGGTGCCGGCAGGCCGTCACGCTCGGGGCTGACGACGACGTCGTCTTGACCGTCGAGTTCGCACCCGGAGAGGGATGCCAGTTCGGCTGAGTCTCCGGATCACACGACCCGCTCGCCGGCGCGCCACACCGCCACGATCGACGTGAGGGCGCTCGGGTCGGCGAGCGGGTCGCCGTCGACGGCGATCAGGTCGGCGTCGAACCCCCGGGCGAGCCGGCCCTTGTGGCTATCCAGGGCCAGAGCCCGCGCGGCCACGCTGGTGAGCGCTTGGAGCGCCTCGATGGGCGTCATCCCGCCATCGGTCAGATCGGTGATCGCGTAGGCCATCACGTCGTGCGGCTTGCCCTCGCTGATGCCGGCGTCGGTGCCGACGACGATGGTCGCGCCGAGCTCATGGAGCCGTCGTCGAGTGGCGCTCAGCGCAGGGAGGTTCGCGGCGACGATCGGCGGCAGCGGCACGTCGGGCAGCCGACCCAGCGTCGCCGAGATGACGACGTCCGACATCGCCAGCCGTTCGATCAACGCAGGAGGCGCGTCGCTGCGGAACGTGTCGGTGAAGAACGTGCAGTGCTCGATGCTGTCGGCCCCGGCGTCGAGGGCTTGGGCGATGGCGAGCGTGCCGTGACAGTGGGCCGCGACCGGCAGGCCCCGGCCGTGGGCATCGTGGACGAGGAGTCGGAGGTCCTCGAATCCCAACTGGCTCTCCCACATCGGGATCGTCGGTGTGTGGTAGCCGCCGCTGACCATCACCTTGACGACATCACACGCCGCCTCAGCACGCGCCGCAACCGCGCGCCGGAGCTCCGCCGTGCCGTCGCACTCACCCCCCAGGTACCAGCAGTGCCCACCCGGCACGGTGATGGGCGGTCCGGCCGCGAGAATGGTCGGCAACGCCGGGTCGCCGCGCAGGGCGAGCGTGAGATAGCCGCGGTCGCCGAGATCGCGCAGGGTGGTGATGCCGCCGCGCAGGGCCCGCTGCGCGCAGCTGCGAGCGCGGGCCAGCAAACAGTCGTCGTCGATTCCGCTCACCTGCTCCTCGAGCGTCCCGACGCCGTCGAAGCACAGGTGCTGGTGACAGTCGATCAGTCCGGGGAGCAGCGTGGCATCGCCGAGGTCGATCGTGGAGGCGTCCGGCGGGACGCTGACGCCGACGTCGACGATCGTGTCGCCGTCGATGACGGCCGTCGCCCGCTCGACCATCCGCTCACCGTCGAACAGCCGCGCCGCCCGCACCACCAGCACGTGAGGCCCCGTGCGTCACATCCGAGCGTCGAACCAGTCCGCGGTGATCGCGATGGTCGCCTCGGCGTGGGTCTGATCGGGCGTCAGGACGTTGTAGATGTGATCGGCGCCTGGGCGTGAACCGGTCCGGCGCATGGCCTCACTGTAGATTCACGCGTCCTTGGGTCGGTCGAGAACCTCGGGTGGGATGCGCCGGATGGGCCAGCCGACCTCGGTGCGCATCGCCGTCGGGTCGTCGGTGACGAGGTATCGCTCGAGGATCGGCCCGTCCGTGCCGAGCATCCGCTCGGACACGAAGCTGCCGAGCGCGCCGTAGGCCTGATCCAGGTCCGTGAACGGCCCGTCGTGTACGGCCACTGCGTAGGTGGCGGCGGGAAGGTCGACGACCTCGCCCCGCCCGCCCGGCGCGGCGGCGCGGTCGATCGCCACGAAGGCGACGACGTCGCCGACGTGACGTTCGAAGAACTCCGGGCTGTACAACGCGGCGTCCGGTCCGTGAGCGGAGCTCGCCGTCGAGCCGAGCACCCCGTGCAGCTCGTCGAATGCCGCCGTCAGCCAGCCTTCGGCGTCGTCCCAGTGCACCTGGTCGCGGATCGCCAAGGCCGGCGTCACCGGCACCGAGCGGAACTCGATCGGGAGCGCCGGTTCCCGGCCGTCGAGGAGGCGGCGCAACGACGCCACCGTCGCCTGGGTCGCCTCGAGCATCTGCTCCATGCGCTCGAGGTGGGCGACGATCACGCGGTCGCGGGCGGTGACGTCCGGTGCCGCCAGCACCGCCTGGATCTCGTCCAGCGGCATGTCCAGATCGCGGAATCGCCGGATCACCTGGGCCACCGGCACCTGGGCGGTGGCGTACCGGCGATAGCCGCTCGAGGCGTCGACGTGCGCGGGCTGGAGGAGGCCGACGTCGTCGTAGTGGCGGAGCGCCTTGACGCTGAGGTGGGTCAGCCGGGAGAACTCGCCGATCGTCAACAACGCACTCATCGATACGAGTGTCGACCCTCCCGCGGCCGGAGAGTCAACCCGGCGGCGAGGAGCGATGCCTTGACTCTCCCGCGACGGGAGGCTTCAGGCTCGGACCATCCCCTCGAACAAAGGAGACCACGATGGCCTCGATCATCAGGGAGATCGTCGTCGACGCCGACCCGGCCGACGTGTGGGCGGCCCTCGCCGACTTCGGTGCGGTCCACGAACGGCTCGCGCCTGGCTTCGTCGTCGCATCGGTCCTCGACGGCCCGGCCACGCGAGTGGTCACGTTCTTCAACGGAGCCGTCGCCCGTGAGGTGCTGGTCGGCACCGACGATGACGCCCGCCGGCTCGCCTACTCGGTGGTCGAGGGACCGCTGCGGGCCACGCACCACAACGCGTCGGCACAAGTCGTTCCCGAAGGCGGGCGCAGCCGGTTCGTCTGGATCACCGATGTCCTCCCGGACGAGCTCGCCGGGGCGATCGGCGAGCTGATGGACCGCGGCATCAGCGTCATCAAGCAGACCCTGGAGCTCACCGCCCACTCGTGAGCCGGCCACGGACGTGACCGTCGAACGCGCTGAGGGCTTCACGTTCGGCGGTGCGACACTGGCGGCGATGGGAATCCTCACCGAGGACATGCAGCGAGTCGTCCGCGAGCAGCGGCTCGGGTTCCACGCCACCGTGAGCGCGGATGGCACGCCGAACCTGTCGCCCAAGGGCACCACGGACGTGTGGGACGACGACCACCTCTACTTCGCCGACATCTGCTCACCGCAGACCGTGGAGAACATCCGGCGGGGCTCGGTGGTCGAGGTCAACGTGGTCGATCCGTTCGTCCGGAAGGGGTACCGCTTCAAGGGACCCGCGGTCGCCTACGGGCCGGGGGCGGACGAGTACGTCGAGGGCGTCGAGCGGTTGCGCGCCGCCGGATCCATGCTGGTCGATCGGGTCAACGCGATCGTCGTGATCGAGGTCCAGCAGGCGCGCGCCGTGACCTCGCCCGCTTACGACGACGGCACGCTCACCGAAGCCGACGTGCGGGCGATCCACCGGGCGCGCTTCGCCCGCCTCGACGAGCTCGCCGCCGACTGACCCACGGAATCTGGGCGCGATCCGTTCCATCTCGACTTCTGGGCGCGATTCGTCTCACCCCCCGAGAACAATCGCGCCCAGATGCGACGTCAGCCGGCCCGGCGCCGGCCGAACGCGAAGTACCCGAGCGGGACGAGACCGGCCGAGTTGATCACCGTGGCGGCCGTCCACACCCGCTTCGATCCCCGGACCTGGCTGGCCGGCCGGCGGCGAAGGTCGATCAGCATGATCACCTTGAGCACCATTTCCACGGCCGCCGCGCCGATCAAGAGCTTGCGCGTGCGCGGGCTCAATGACTTGCGGCCGCTCATCGCGATCACAGTACGGCGTGACACGGCGCCGGAGCCACCGCGTCCGGTAGCCTGCCGCCCGGCGATGGGGCTCGCCCGAACCGCAGTGCCCGGCTGCTGATAGCTCCTACCTCATCACGACGTTCGGAGGTTGGAGTTGGTTCCTTCGGCACTCATCGGGGCCGCCGGCGCGGTCGGGGCTCTTGCTCGCTACCACCTGCAGAGCTTGGTCCACCGACTGTACGGTGGCCCGTTCCCGCTCGGGACGTTCGTCGTCAACATCAGCGGATGCTTCGTGCTCGGCCTGCTGGTCAGCGCGCTCACCGAGCGGTTCACGCTGAGCGCCGACCTACGCGCGGCGCTGACAGTCGGGCTCCTTGGGGCATACACGACGTTTTCCACGTTCGCCCTCGAGACCGTCGGGCTCGGTGAGGCGGAGAAGCTCGGCGTCGCCTTCCTGAACGTGGTGCTGTCCGTCGTGGTCGGGCTCGTCGCGGTCCGCATCGGGATCGGCCTCGGGCGGTCCCTGTGAGGTCGGCGGCGGCGCCAACGGGCGTGGGAGCATGGGGGTCGTGCGGGTGCTGTTCTCGACGACGGCGGGATCCGGTCATTTCGGTCCGCTGATTCCATTCGCCCGGGCGTGTCGCGATGCTGGACACGAGGTGATGGTCGCCGCGCCGGTCTCGTTCGCCACCGTCGTGCGCGAA
>JBKOUV010000159.1:0-6270 GCA_046723555.1 Actinomycetota bacterium
GTCGAAGAGGTTGGCGCGATCCGGGTCGGACTCCGGGTCGATGCCCAGGGCGTAGGCGACGTGGCGGTACGTCGTCCCGTCGACCGTGATCGTGACGACCGTGTCGGGAGCGTCGGCGATCTGGCTGTGCGGATTGGTGTACCGGATGTTGGCGAGCAGTCCGAGCTCGTCGGCTTTGGCGAGGAGGGTCTGGATGCCGTCTTCGGTGATCGTCCGCTGGACCAGGTTCGGCAGCAGCGGTCCGGGATAGATCGCCGGGACCGGGCCCTCGGTGATCACGCGTCCATCGCCGGTGACGAGCAGGGCCGGCACTTGGGTGAACCCGACCCCGGCCGGGACAAGCCCGCCCTCGTAACTGATCTGGATGACGGCATCGTGGGCGCCCGTCCCATGCTCGTAGCCCCCCGACCCCGGCGTCGTCGACGGAGTGGTCGGCTGGGAGCTCGGTGGCGTGCTGGCCGGCGCGGTGTCGGGCGGGGTCGAGCTGGCCGGCGGCGATCCGGTGTTGGCCGCCGGGGACTCTTCGCCGCACGCCGCGAGCATCAGGCCCGCTGCCACAGCCGGAACGAGCAGAGAGAGACGTCGGGGGGTGTTCACGACCGTTGGACGTCGGCTCGGGTCGTCCGGTTCCCACGATCGTTAGGCTCCGGCCGGTGCAGCCGATCCGCGGCACCGTTCAGCACTACGCGTGGGGCGACCGGGAGTTCATCCCCCGGCTCCTCGGCGTCGTCCCGGACGGCCAGCCGTGGGCGGAGCTGTGGCTCGGAACCCATCCCAACGGGCCTGCCCGGCTCGACGACGGACGGGCGCTGGCCGACGTCACCGGGCCCCTTCCGTTCCTGCTCAAGGTGCTCGCGGCCGCCGAACCGCTGTCGTTGCAGGCGCATCCGTCGGCGGAGCAGGCCCGCGCCGGGTTCGCGGCCGGTCGCTACCCGGACCCGGAGCCCAAACCGGAACTGCTCTGCGCGCTGACTCGATTCGAGGCGTTCTGCGGCGTTCGTCCGGTCGATGCAACGCTCGCCCTGCTCGGCGAGCTGGGCGCGGCGGATCTGGCCACGGTCGTGCGCGACTTCGGGCCCGCTGAGGCGCTGGCCGCCTTGTATCACGGCGCCATCCACGTCGGCCCGATCGTAGACGGGTGCACCAGAAACGAACGTCCCGAGGCGCGGTGGGTCGCCAGGCTGGCCGCGCGCTATCCGGGCGACCCGAGCGTCGCCGCGACGTTGCTGCTCAACCACGTCGAGCTGGAGCCCGGGCAGGCGCTCCGGCTCGGGCCCGGGACGCTGCACGCCTATCTCGAGGGCGCCGGAGTCGAGCTGATGGGGGCCAGCGACAACGTCGTGCGCGGTGGCCTCACCAAGAAGGCGATCGACGTGGAGGAGCTGCTCCACGTCCTCGACGCCGAGCCCCTCGCCCGCCCGGTGCTCCCGCCGGCCATGGAGTACGGCCTGGCCGGGACCGCGATCCGGCTGCTCCGGCTGGACGGTCCGGCGACTCACCGGGCCGAGGGACACGAGTTGCTGGTGACGTCGCGCGGGGTCACCGGATATCTGCCACCCGGGCACAGCCTCGACGTCGAGGCCGGCGACACCGCCTACGTCGCAGCCGGTTGAGCCGTCAGCCGCCGACGGTCTTGCGGATCTCGACGATCTTCTGCTCGGCGCGGTTGACGTCGGCGCCCTGCGAGTCGAGGAGCGCCGAGCGGTCCCGCGCCGCCTCCCGCTCGGCCCGGGAGGTGTCGGCCTTGGCGATCGCCGCCTCGACCCCGTGTTCGCTGATGAACTCGGCCCACTCGACGAGGGAGTCGACCATCTCGGCCTCGGGGACGACGGCGATGTTCCGCCCCTTGACGAACAGATGGCCACGCTTGTTCCCCGCGGCGATCCCGAGGTCGGCCTCCCGCGCTTCGCCCGGCCCGTTGACGACGCATCCCATCACCGCCACCTGCAGTGGCAGCTCCCGTTCGCCGAACGCCTCCTGGGCCCGCTTGGCCACTTCGATCACGTCGATCTCGGCCCGACCGCATGACGGGCAGGCGATCAGGTCGACGTTCTTGCGGTCGCGCAGGCCGAGCGACTCGAGCAGTTGCCGACCGGCGCGCGCCTCTTCGACCGGATCAGCGGTCAGCGAGTAGCGGATCGTGTCGCCGACGCCCTCGAGTAGCAGCGTGGCGATGCCCGCGGTCGCCTTGAGCAGGCCGCCAGGCGGCGGACCCGCCTCGGTCACGCCGAGGTGCAGCGGGTGATCGGTGGCCGCCGAGAGCTGGCGGTACGCCTCGACCATCAGTGGCACGCTCGACGCCTTCACCGAGATCTTGATCAGGTCGAAGTCGACCTCCTCGAAATAGGCCATCTCCTGCATCGCCGAGGCGACCATCGCCTCGGGCGTGACGCCGCCGAACCGCTCGTACAGCGCCGGGTCGAGCGACCCGCCGTTGACGCCGATGCGGATCGGTACGCCCCGGTCACGCGCCTCCGCGGCGACGGCCTTGATGTGCTCGGGCTTGCGGATGTTTCCCGGGTTCAGCCGTAGTCCGTGGACACCGGCCTCGAGCGCGGCGAGTGCCATGCGGTACTGGTGGTGGATGTCGGCGATGATCGGCACGGGCGACCGGGGCACGATCTGGGCCAGCCCTTCGGCCGCCTCGGCCTCGTTGCACGTGCAGCGGACGATGTCGCAGCCGGCGGCCGCGAGCCCGTAGATCTGCTGCAGCGTGCCCTCGACATCGGCCGTCTTGGTGATCGTCATCGACTGGACGCTCACCGGGGCTCCGCCGCCGATGGCAACGGAGCCGACGTGGATCTGCCGCGTCGGCCGCCGCTCGCTCAGCGAACCGGTGTTCATCGCAACGGCTGGGTGACGTCGAGGTACAGCCCGGACACGAACAGGATCAGGAGGACCATGATCACCCCCATCGCGAACGGCATCAGCTTCGACACGTCGGCGAAGTAACGGCGCCCGCCCCGCTCGCGGACCCGCTCGTACGTGGCGACCGCGGCGTGACCGCCGTCGAGCGGGAGCAACGGAAACATGTTGAACACCCCGACGAAGACGTTGAGCACGGCGAGGAGGTAGAGCACGCCGACGAAGCCCTGTGTCTCGCCGACGGTGCCGCTCACCTGGGTGACGCCGACCACCGTCGTGGGGCGGGTCGCCGGATCGTCGTTCTCACCGCTGAGGTGGTTGACGATGTTCACCGGATTGAGCACCTCGACGATGCCTTTGGTCGACTCCCACGTCACGGGGACCAGGTCGGTGACGCTGTTCACCGCCGCCGAGCCGACCGACATCTCCTGCCAGTCGGTCGGCGTACGACTGCTGACTCCGAGGCGGGTCGTGCCGAACAGGTTGCTGCTCTCATCGGTGTTCTGGCCCAGCTGCGCCGTCACGGTCTGCTGTTGGCCGTCTCGCTCGAGCACGATGGCGACCGCTTCGCCGGGTCGATGCTCGCGGACCGTCTCCCCGAGCGTGGTCGGATCGTCGATCGGCGTGCCGGCGATCGACAGGATCACGTCACCCGACTCGAGACCGGCGCGGGCCGCTGGGCCGCCATCCTCGACGACGCCGATCTCGGCGCCGGGACGCTCGACAAGCTCGCCGCGGGTCGCGAAGACCACGAACAGCAGCCCGACCGCGATCAGCAGGTGCATCAGGGAGCCAGCGGAGATCACGAGCATCCGGCGGGGGTAGCTCTGCTGGCGGTAGGTGCGGGCTTCGTCGGCGGGCGGGACGTCGTCCATGTTGTTCATGCCGATGATCCGGACGAACGCGCCGAGGGGCAACGCCCGCACGCCGTACTCCGTCTCGCCTCGCTGGAAGCTCCACAACCGGGGCCCGAAGCCGAGGAAGAACTGGGTCGCCTTCATCCCCGTCATGCGGGCGGTGGCGAAGTGTCCGAGCTCGTGCAGAAAGACCGAGATCAAGATGCCGACGGCGAAGACGAACATCCAGAGGTTGACGACGGCCAACCAAATGAGCAGCCCGAGGATCACCAAACCGGCGAGCGCGCCGGACCAACCACCGCTCTCGGCCTCCGCAGGCGGGCCCTCCGTGACCGACCCGCCGGCCATGACCTCGTTGCGGAACCGGTCGTAGTGGCCCCGATCCTCAGTCGTCTTCATCCTGTGCTCATGTCCTGCAGCTCTCGGCGGGCGACCGTCCGGGCCGCCCGATCGGCCGCGACCACCTCGTCGACGGTGGTCGGCATCCCTGCATCATGCCGGTCGAGGGCGGCATTGCACACGTCGGCGATCTGATCCCACCGGATTTCACCGGCCAGGAAGGCGTCCACGGCAACCTCGTTCGCCGCGCTGAGCCAGGCCGGGGCGGTTCCGCCCGCCCGTCCGGCCTGGTAGCAGAGCTGCAGACAGCGGAACGTCGCCGTGTCCGGCCGCTCGAAGTCGAGCGATCCGATGCTCCCCCAGTCGATCCGCCCGAACGGGGTGCCGATGCGCTCGGGATAGCCGAGGGCGTAGCCGATCGGGAGCCGCATGTCCGGCAGGCTGAGCTGGGCGATCGTCGAGCCGTCGGTGTATTCGACCATCGAGTGGACCACGGACTGTGGGTGCACGACGACCTCGATCCGGTCGTACGGCACCCCGAACAGCTCATGAGCCTCGATCACCTCCAGTCCCTTGTTCATCAGCGTGCTCGAGTCGACCGTGATCTTCGGACCCATCGCCCAGGTTGGATGGGCGAGCGCCTGCTCGACCGTGACGGCGGCGAGCTCGGCGCCGGTGCTGCCGCGGAACGGTCCCCCACTGGCGGTGAGCAGGATGCGGGACACTTCCCGCTCGACCGCCGACGATGCGCGCAGGCACTGGTGGATCGCGCAGTGCTCGCTGTCGACCGGCACCAGCTCGGCACCGGGCGTCGCCCGCAGCGGTTGCACGACCGGCCCGGCGGCGATGAGGCTCTCCTTGTTGGCGAGGGCGAGCCGCTTGCCCTGCCGCAGCGTGGCGATCGTGACCGGGAGGCCGGCGAAGCCGACCACCGCGTTGACGACCACGTCGGCGGGCTCGACGAGGTCCGCGAAGTGGTCGACGACGGTGGCGAACGGCAGCGCCTCCGCGACCTCGTCCCGTCCCTCCGGCCGGCCGACGGCAACGACGGCCGGCCTGAACTCCTTGGCCTGGTCGATGAGCACGTCGACGGACGAGCCGACGCCGAGCGCCACCACCTCGTACCGCGGCGCCTCGGCCCGCACGACGTCGAGGGTCTGCGTGCCGATCGAGCCGGACGAGCCGGCGATCGCCACCCGGACACTCATCGCATCTCGGCGATGCGAGCGAGCGAGCGCCAGCGAGCGAGCGGCCAGCAACGGCCTGCGTGGCCGGGGAACGCAATGAAGTCGAGCGCTACTTGGTCCAAGGTTCGAGGGCCAGCGTGATGTAGTAGGCGACGGGGAGCACGAACAGGAACGCGTCGAAGCGATCGAGCACGCCGCCGTGCCCGCTCAGCAGGGTGCCGAAGTCCTTCACGTCGAGGTTGCGCTTGAACATGCTCTCGGTGAGGTCGCCGAGCGGCGCCAGGACGGCGATGGCGACGGCCAGGATCATCAGCTCGCCGCCCTTCCACGTGTCGCTGCGCCCGGTCAGGACGACGACGAAGAGCACGACGACGGTCATCAGCGCCCCGCCGATCACCCCTTCGATGGTCTTCGACGGGCTGATCCACGAGCGCAATGGAGTTCGGCCGATCGAAGAGCCGACGAGCAGCGCTCCGATGTCGTTGGCCACCACGCCGAGGACGACGAGGAACAGCGTGTCGGTACCGACGTTCTCGCCGATGCCGACGTTGGACAGCCTGACGATGAGGGCGGCGAACGAGCCCAGCACACCGATCCACACGACGCCCAGCGTGGTGACGGCCATGTTCGGGAGCGGTCCCGATTCGACGCCGTGGGCGCCGAGGAACCCGGCGGCGCCGGCGATGAAGGCGAACGCGACCACCAGTGGCAGCGACTGGTCGCCGACCCAGTACGCCGCAAGCGGGGCGGCCACACACGCCGCCAGGCCGGGGGCTACCGCGGGCCGATAGCCCTTCTCGGTGACCTTGCCGAAGTACTCGAACGCCGCGATCGCGAGCACGGCGACGATGAGGATCTCGACGCCGAGCGGGCGCCAGAGCGTGGCGAGGATGAACAGCGCCGCCAGCACGACGCCGGCGATGATCGCGGCCGGCATGTCACGGCTGGACGCCGGCGCGCCGGCAGCAGTGCGGGCCGGGCCGGCCGGCCGGCCGGAGCGCTGCTGCGCCCCGCCGCGGCGG